>JACPII010000035.1 GCA_016188175.1 Candidatus Woesearchaeota archaeon
GAGTCATAAGAAACACAAGGTGTTTCTTAGTGCCAGAAATGCTTCTGCATTTCTGAGGAGCTCAAAAACACGCCCTGCCCTATGGGGCTGGGTGTTTTTGACAGATTGGCATCCGCCAGCCCTTTCCAAATGCCATTGGGGAGACTTTAATGCAGGGAGGAATCTGAGCCCGTTTAAATTCGTTCGCATGGACCATCTTAACAACGCCCTTGACCATTTCCGGCGCATATCCCATCTGGACGATTTCTTCCTCAGGCTTCCTATCCTCAAGATAGGCTTTTAAGACGGGGTCCAATAGTTCATACGGGGGCAGCGTATCAGAATCCTTTTGGCCTGGCTTTAGCTCTGCTGTTGGAACCCGGCCGATAATGCTTTTTGGAATTACTTCTCTCTTTTCATTTATGAGTTGGGCGAGCCTGTAAACATTTGTTTTGAGAACGTCGGCTAATACGGCAAGTCCGCCGGCAAGGTCACCGTAGAGGGTTGCGTAGCCGGCTGCAATCTCTGATTTGTTTCCGGTTGCAAGGACCAGCCAGCCAAATTTGTTGGAAAGGGCCATGAGGAGGTTTCCCCTGATCCTTGCCTGGATGTTCTCTTCCGCCTTACCGATATTACCTTTTTCGAATTCTTTAGCCAGGGCTTGGGAGTAGGAATTGACAATATCATCAATTGGCAATTGGATGGTTCTTATTCCCAGGTTTTTTGCAAGCTGGGCTGCATCAACCCCGCTTTCTTTCGACGTGTATCGGGAGGGCATCATAACTCCGACAACATGCTCTTTCCCTAATGACTCAACAGCGATGGCTGCCGTTACTGAGGAATCTATGCCGCCGCTTAAGCCAATAACGGCGTCCTGGAAATTGTTTTTTCTTAGGAAATCCCTTGTTCCGAGGATGAGGGCTTGGAGAATCTCTTCATCACCGCCTGCCGCCGGAAATATTTCAGAACCATGGAGGGTGGAAACGATAAAATCTTCCTGAAATGAGTTTCCCTTCGCAATCAGTTTTCCGGCACCGTCAAAGATCAAGCTTGTTCCGTCAAACACCAGCTCGTCCTGTGCGCCGACAAGGTTGGCGTAAACGATGGGTATATTATGCGATGCTGCCCTTTTTGAGAGCAATGAAATCCTTTCCTGAAGTTTGCCTTTATGGAAGGGAGAAGCTGAAATATTGATAATAAAAGATGCGCCCTGGCGGGAGTATTCGGCGATTATATCATCCTCGGCCCATATGTCCTCACAGATGGTGATGGCAAACTTTAGGCCTTTACAGGAGAAAACCTGATGGCTATTGGCTGGAGAAAAATATCTTTTTTCGTCGAAAACGCCGTAATTGGGGAGATGGGTCTTGTGCTGGGTCCCTATCAGTTTTCCATCGAGGATGTATGCTGCGCTGTTGAAGAGTTTTTCATCATCTTCGAAGGCAAAGCCTATCACTGCCCCAATGCCTTTGGTGCGGGGGATAATTTCCTTGAGTGCTGTAAGATTTTTTTCAATGAATTCTTTCCTCAGCCAAAGGTCTTCTGCAGGATATCCGGTAACTGCCATCTCCGGAAAGATGACCATGTCGGCATGCTGATCCTTCGCTTTGGAAATATGGGTAATTATCTTCTCTGCATTTCCCTTAAAATCGCCGACCTCGGTGTTGATCTGGGCGATGGCGATCCGGATAGGGGATGGTGCAGCCATGCATCCAGAAAGCTCGACGGCTATTTAAGATTATGGCAGAAGAATGCCTTTTTTCTCAACGATCATTAATTTCCAAAGAACAGGCAGCATATTTGTGCCTCACTGTCCTGAATCGGAGGAATTCTTTTGGCTTTGGTGAAATTCAACTCAGCATCACACATCATGGTACAAATGAAATTCGTAGGGCGTTGGCCGTAAGCTCACCGGGTTTACTTCCCGTGCCATCTTATAGCTTATCCACATGTCGATGAGGTCACGGGTAAAAACATCCCCCTGGAGGAGGAATTCGTGGTCATCCTTGAGCGCCTGGAGGGACTCCTTGAGGGAGCCGGGGACTGAGGCGATTGTTGCAGCCCTTTCGGGGGGAAGCTCATATAAGTTTTCATCAACGGGCTCCCCAGGATGGATTTTTCTTTTGATGCCGTCAATACCTGCCATGAGCATCGCGGCAAACGCAAGATAGGGGTTGCAGCTTGGATCCGGGGTTCTAAACTCGATCCTTTTCGCGTTATCGTCGCCGGAGTACATCGGTATCCTGACTGCTGCGCTCCTGTTCCTCTTGCTGTAGACAAGGTTGACGGGGGCTTCAAAGCCGGGGACAAGGCGCCGGTAGCTGTTTGTAGTTGGGGCAATGAGGGCGCACAACGCGGGGGCATGATGGAGCAAGCCTCCGATATAATAAAGGGCTGTGCCGCTCAGCCCGGCGTAGCCATCTTTTTCAACAAAAATATTCTTTTCATCTTTCCACAGGCTTTGATGGCAATGCATCCCGCTCCCATTGTCGTTGAATAGCGGCTTGGGCATGAACGAAGCTGCCTTTCCGTGCCTGGCAGCAACATTCTTTACCATAAATTTGTACAGCATGAGCTGGTCGGCCATCTTTACCATGTCTCCAAAACGCATATCGATTTCGCATTGGCCTGCGGTGGCGACCTCGTGGTGATGGCATTCAATCGCGATACCTGCCTGCGTCATTTCCCTTACAATGTCGTTCCTGATGTCCTGGAGCTTATCGACGGGGGGCACAGGGAAGTATCCTTCCTTGAACCGGGGCCGGTGCCCAAGATTCCCGATGCCGTTAGGCTCTTTTTTCCTGCTGTCCCAAATCCCTTCGAAGGAATCTATCTGGTGGAATGAGCTGTTTTCATTCTGGCCGAAACGGATCCCGTCAAAGATGAAAAACTCCGCCTCGGGGCCGAAATAAGCGGCATCGGCAATTCCGGAATCCTTAAGGTGCTGCGCTGCCTTTTGGGCGACGTATCTTGGGTCCCTCGAGTAAGGCCCTTTGGTTATGGGGTCGCGGATGCTGCCGATCATGCTGAGTGTTTTTGAGGAGAAAGGGTCGATAAAAGCCGCTGCGGGGTCAGGGATAATGAGCATGTCGCTTTCGTCAATCTCCTGAAAGCCCCTGATAGAGCTGCCGTCAAACCCGAAGCCTGACTCAAAAGATCCTTCCTTGAGCTCGGTTGCAGGAACGGTAAAATGCTGCCACATGCCGGGCATATCGGTGAATTTGAGGTCGATGAACTGGATTTTTTCTTCATCGATACGCTTAAAGATTTCACTGAGCTGGATTTGCTGCTGCGCCATTTTTGCCTCCGAAAAATCCAAGTTTGCCTGTGTGTCAAAACACACCGTCGGTTATTATGCCCTTACGCGTGAGTCCTGGATTCTTATTTGTTTCCGGATGAAAAAAAGAAATATCATGCTTCCCTTATTTCTACAATGGCTCGTTTTTCCCCATACCCCTTATTCTCCTTTCATTGTTAAATCAGCATCTCTATCTGGCCCCTTGGCTTTTTCTTCTTGATTTTGAAAATCCCTCAAAATCGCTTTCCCCGAAGGTTCATTTAAAGACTCCACGGAGATAACATTATGACGGCCAAGGCCAACAAACAATACTTGATAAAGATAATTATCATCACGATACCATTGGTAATGGAGCCCAGGTCTACCAACTTTTCTGAAATCGCCATTGAATCCTGTTGGGTCAACAGATTGCCCTTCAGTAAAGATTGCCCTTCAGTAAAACGGGGAGCTGGAAGTTCGGTATCCAATGTTTTTTTAGGAGATGCTGCTGTTGCTGTAACGCAAGCGTCATCTAAACAATTTACTTGCGTTGGCAGTAGGACACCTGCAGCGGCTCTTCCCATCGGGGGCATTTGAGCGCCTGAATACCCTGCTGTTTGTTGTCCGTAAAGTCCTGCCATTGGTCTTTTCTCCTTTCAGCCCCTATATAATGGTTCTTCCATTTTTTTTTAACAAAAACAATCATTTATCCAACAATTTAATTTTTTGTTAATTCCTTAATACAAAATAAAATATTTTTTTAACCAAACGGTAAGGCGTTATTGACGGTGATTTGCATTTTGTCAAAATTTTCCAGGTTTTGTCTTATCAATCAATTTTTTCTATAAACTTCCCTTATAGCTTTCCAGGAGGTCGGTGATTGCATGGAGTATCAAATCTTCTGGAGCCTCAAAGAGGGCATCGTTCCTGACGACCCAATGTATCCTGTTCCAGGTTTCCCTTGGGAGCTCAATGGTTATTTTGGAAACATTTTTTTCAATCTTCATGGTAATCATTTCCTGTCAACCAACAGTAATTTCCAAAATGGGTTTCCCCAGCGTTCCTGGAGCGGATATATAATTCGATGCCTCCGGCGATACGATAATAGTGAGAAATCTCTACCTATTTAAGTTTTTACTGGTAAATAGTTAACAAATGTATTTAATAGTAGAAGAATTTATATATTTGTTGCTCACTAACGTTTAAATTGGGGTGGTAAAATGAACAAAGATGGGATAATCGAGATTGATGATACCGACCAGAAGATTTTGAATGAGCTGCTGGTAAACGCTAAAGCGCCGCTGCGGAAAATTGCTTCAACCCTCCGGGTAAGCTTTGTTACCGTGATGGAAAGGATCAAACGGATGGAAGAACAAGGCGTAATCCTTGGGTACACTCCACGGATTAATTACGAGACGCTTGGCTACGGCGTAAATGTCCAGATAGAAGTCAGAATTTCCAAGGGGAAGCTTATCGAGCTTGAAAAAAAGATCGCCAAATCCCCTAATGTTTCTGCTGTATATGACACCACGGGCGACTTTGATGCTACCATCATCGCAAAGTTTAAGACAACGAGGGGGATGGATAATTTCCTGAAGCATATCCAGACGTTTGACTTTGTCGAACGCACCAACACAAAGCTTATCCTGAACACCATCAAGGAGGAGCAGATCAGGGTTTAATGGAGCAGAGGTGGCTTCCTAAGACTAGATTAGGGTTTAATCGAATCAGGTGAGGCTTCCCAAGAGCAGATAAGGGTTTACTTGAGCAGATGAGGAATAAATCTCCTTTTATTTCCCCCCATCAAACCCGTCCAATGATCTCTGAAATTTATTGCGCTCCTGGGTTTTGTATGTCTCCCAGCTTCTCCGGAATATTTCGGGGTGTTTTTCCCAATTTTCACGGATGAACTTTTGAGTGATGGGGTTTGAAGAATATCCGGGCCCCGCGTCACCGTATTTTTTCTGGATTTCGGCCATCTCCTGGTCCCTGGTGACTTTGGCAAGGATCGATGCGGCAGAAACTTCGGGGAAGTTAACGTCCGCCTTATGGGCGCACACCAGCTCGATGTGCTTATTGTCGAGAAGCTTTCGGAGATAGCGGGCGTAGGCAACACAATTTGTTGAAGGGCTGTCTATAACCGCTTTGTCTGGCTGCAATGTGTTGATGATATCGGCTGCCTTGTGGGCTTCCAGCCAGTTAAGGTTAAGGTCGTCAGAAAAAAGGGCATTGTCTATCTCCTGGGGGGAAATGATGACGATCTGATGGCCAATGACCGACTTGATGATTTCGGGAAATAAGCTCTCACGGCTTTTCGGGGAAAGCTGTTTGGAATCTTTGACTCCCAGTTTCTTCAGCGCGGGGATGTCTGCCTCTTCGATGATCACTCCGGCCATCACCATCGGGCCGATAACTGGGCCTCTTCCTGCTTCGTCAATCCCGCATACCACTGCCATTCCTTAACGGCTGAAGGAAAGAGTTTTTAAAGATTATTATGATCCATAAGGGAATGCTGTATATTGTCGAACATCTTGAGGATGAACTGCATCCGTGGTGCATCATTGAGTACCGGCATATCACCAAAATAGTCGGAAAGAAAAATGTTCTTTTTACCCATGTCCGCTTCAAGAAAGACTGCGACAAAATCAGGGGATTTGCAAAGGCAATCCCTGAAAGCTTTACCGCTCTCGGGCTTAAAAAAGTTTGCGTATTGGACCCTGCTGCCAAAATACAGCTCAGCCCAAAAGACAAGGAAGAATTCAGCGTTGTTGTCCTCGGAGGGATCCTTGGGAATAATCCCCCCCGGGAGAGGACAAAACTGCTCATCCCGGAATCCATCGTTGCAGGGCGGAGGAACATTGGGAACGGCCAAATGCCAACAGACAATGCAGCCTTTGTTGCGAAGGAAATTTTAGAGGGGGGGAGGGAATTATCTGATATCCCTTTTCAGGATGGTGTAGAGGTTGTTTTAGGAGATGGGGAAAGCAATGTGCTCCCTTACCGGTATGTCCTGGTGAAAGGGAAACCCCTGATGTCGGGAGAACTCATCGGCTACCTGAAAAAGCACGGTGGCTTCTAAGAAATCTTTTCCAAAACGTCTAACTCAGAGAACTGTTCTTCAGCGCATTCCTGGCAATAGCTCTCGCTGGAGTCTTTTATGGCATAGATCGCTTCTGCAGCACAGATAATGCATTTTTTAGGCATGAAGAGGAAAGCGCCTTTTTTTGAGGCGCACAAACATAAGGCCATTCCTGAACTCTATCTGCTTGTGGATAATGCTCTCACTATCCTGGCGAACAATATCAACCTTGTGCATTTGACTACCTGCAGTTGCAGATAAAATAATCTGCCACCCCCAAGATTATTTCTTTCTTTCCCAGCTTTATATAGTTTTGGTTTGGAAAATATGACATCATGATTCAGGTATAGGGATTCGTATACAGGATTTGCGGGAGAGGGTTTTTTGAATACTCAATCTCAATAAAGATAAAAACTAGGCGGTGATGCTATGAGCTATGGTTCAAAAAGGCAGAGGGGACATGTTTTGCTGCAATGGATGCGGGAACAGATTATTTTCCTTGGATGCAAGGTATGATTCCGGAACCGGTTGGCCGTGTTTTTTCAGGGCTTTTGATTCCAGCAGTGTTGCAACCGAGTCTTTAACCAACAAAAAAGTGAAAAAGATCCAGGTGAAATGCAAGAGATGCGGCCACCACCTCGGGCATTTGTA
>JACPII010000027.1 GCA_016188175.1 Candidatus Woesearchaeota archaeon
CTTTATGGTGCCGGTGATGGACTCAGTATGCATATCCAACCCAGCGAATAATTGCATTTGCTCCATGTTAAACACCTCCTTGTGTTGTAATGGTAACCTGACGGGGAGAGTATTAAAGAATTCTCATCGCTTCACATACAATAAAGATATTCCCGCTATGTTTCCAGCAGGTTTACACCATCAGTTAAAAACTGATGGAATATCTTTATTTAAATAAAAACAAAGAAACAGGTAACCTATGGCAGAATCGGAAGTCCTTCAACTCCTAATAAAAACAAATCGGGATATGGGCTGGTATAAACAAAATTTAAGTTTATTGAAGGAAAAATACCTAAACCAATTTATTGCAATCGGAAATTCTTCGGTCGTTGAAGCCGACCCTGAATTGGAAGGGCTCCTGAAAAAGTTACACCAAAAAGGCATTGAAAGGTCGTCTGTTCTTGTTAAGTTTATCACCAACCTCAGGGCAATTCTTGCATGAGGTATTCATGAGAAATCGTATTCCCCTTAAGTTCATTGATGGCAGGATTATTCTCACTTCTATTGTTGAATGCCCTCATCTGAGAATAAGGAGATGCCCCATTGAATTTGTCCTTGACACGGGTTCAACAGACTCCCTTTTAGGCGCGTCGGAAACGACAAGGCTGCAAATTCCAGTTACATCGCTTAGACGGAAGGAGGATATACCACTCGGCGGATCAGTTTTCGAACGGCCTGACCTTCCGGAGTTCGTTGTTCACGTTCTTGACGAAGATGGTCCCCTCATGACTTTGAATCAAAAGTTTAGCGCATTAAAATTATCCAAGGTCTCCAAGAAGAAAAAAGAGTTGGCTTCGGCTCTCCCCTCCATATTAGGGATTGACTTTCTCAAGAATAATAAATTATCCCTTCATTTTTTTCCCGCTGAGGAGATAGTTTACCTTGAAAGTGAAGCTTAGCCATAAACAATACCATTCAGGAATAATTAAATAGCGAAGCTTATTTTCTTGGCCATATGAACCAAAACTACTTTGAGGGAGTCCTCCAGCTCAGAAACCCGCATGGGGAAGTTGTGAGGATGATAAAGAACCAAATCAACAAAAATCCCGGAGTTTTTGTAGCCAAAGAGATTCCCCAACCCGACGGGATGGACCTGTATTTTTCATCGAACCGATTTTTGCTCACTCTCGGCAGAAGGCTGAAAAAATCGTTTACGGGAGAACTTAAGATTACCCGAAGGATATATACTGTGGACAGGATGACGAGCAAGAACATCTACCGGGTTACCGTCCTCTTCAGGGTTGCCGATAAGGGGGAAGGGGATGAAAGTAAACCTTCGGAGGAGGGACGGGCTGCAGAAAAGGGCAGAAAAAACAGGAAGAAAGGGCAGATAAGGGTGGCTGAAGGGCAGTGAAAAAAGAGATTAGAGCGAATGGCAGAAAAAATGGGGAGAAAGAGTAGACATAACAAGGATTGAACATGGATTCCAACAAAGCATTAGTAGTCTTCCAAGGCAATAAAATCAGAAGAACTTGGTTTAATGATGAATGGTGGTTCTCCGTAGTTGACATTATAGGAGCATTAACCCAAACCGATAGAGCAAGAAAGTATTGGTCTGACCTAAAAACCAAGCTTCAAGATGAAGGTTTTGAAGTGTCCGAAAAAATCGGACAGTTGAAATTAATGGCAGAAGATGGCAAATTAAGGCTTACAGACTGTGCCAATACGAAAAATATGTTTAGAATTATCCAGTCCATTCCATCGCCTAAAGCAGAGCCATTTAAGGAATGGTTAGCCCAAGTTGGCTATGATAGAGTCCAAGAAATAGAAAATCCTGAACTTGCTCAAAAACGTATGAAAGAAATATACCAAGCTAAAGGCTACTCTGATGACTGGATAGAAAAGAGAGTCAGAGGAATTGCTGTTAGAGATGAATTAACAGATGAATGGAAAAAGAGAGGATTGCTTGAAGAAAGAGAGTATGCTATACTTACAGCAGAAATTTCAAAAGCCACTTTCGGCATGACTCCCAACGAATATAAAGAATTCAAAGGGCTGAAAAAAGAGAACTTGCGAGACCACATGAACGATTTAGAGCTAATTTTCACAATGCTTGGTGAAGCATCCACTACAAGAATTGCGAGAGATAAGGATGCTCAAGGATTTATCGAAACCAAAGAAGCAGCAAAAAAGGGAGGATCAGTTGCTGGCGTAGCAAGAAAAGAGCTTGAACAGCAAAGTGTTAGAAAAGTATCTACGCCAGAGAACTATTTATCTGAACCAGAAAAAAAGAAAAAGTTGGAAGGCAAGAAAAAAGAGTGGCGGGGCTCCCCCCGTTCGCAATAGGAAGGCATCCATACCCCCCGTTTAGCCAATAAAGATATTGAACTTATGAACATTAATCTTCTTGTCCGTACACGGGTTCATTGCCAATCTCTATGGGCCGTCCAGCATCCCTCTCCCTGCGATATTCCTCGAGAACTTTTCCAAGGACATCCTGCTGCTGCTTCAAAGCGTTAAACTCGGTCTTCTGCACGATGGCAAAATCCCTGCTTTCCTCAATCTTCAGCTTCGCAGCGGGCAGGAAGAAAAAAGGGAGCTGCTGGGAGACTTTCCTGCTGACGGGCTTTTTAGAGATGATGACCGTCACTTTTTTCCGGAGAGCCTCAACCGCATTTTCCCCAAAAATATCGGGGTCTTTGACGAGCAGGATATCGCCTGCCTCGATGTTGAGGATCTTCTCCTTCCTGAAAAGCTCCTGGGTCCCCAGGTTGTCCAATTTTTTCAGGAGAAGGCAGCCATTCACCCTCGATAAGAAGTAGAAGAGAAGAGAGACGTGGTCCCGGAGGGAATGAATTTCCTGGCATCTTTTCCGGAGCTCACCTTCCAGGTATTGGACCTTTGACTCTTTTTGAAAAAGCCTCCTGGCGAACTCCTTGCCAAACTCCCTCTGCTGGAATTTGGACAGCGCACCTTCCTTTTCCTTCCGGATGAGGGCGATATCCTCCTGAAGATGGAGATTATGCTCGCGGAGAAGCCCCATCTCTTTTTTTGCGCGCCTAAGCCTGTCATTAACGTGCTGAAGCTCAGGCGGGACAGGCTTGCTTTCGCCGGGCTTTTTTACCGGCTCGGCAATCTCTTCTTCCGGCTCAAGAAGGTCAGCTGCGTCCCTGATGTTGAGGCCTTTTCCGACAACAAGGCCAAGGAGCTCATCACGCAGGTGCTCTTTATGCCCATAAGAAAGGAATACTTCAATCTTTTGGATGAGGGGCTTGAGCTTTTTCAGCGCCATCAGCGCGCTTGCCAGCGAATCGATCTCATGCTGGCTGCCGGTCGGATAGGCTCTTGCCATATCACGCTTCTCTTCAACCTTCATATCATATTCGGGAGTGATAATTTTTGCACCAAGCTTAATTCCCACGAGCTCAATTAACTCCTGGTTTTTTTCCTTGTCGCCGGCAACAACAAGAACTTTTCCCAGGGCGACTAACCGGGAGATAAGGATGGAACGGTCAATGTTTTTTCCTGAGCCGATGGATACAAGGTTCCCGTCAATGTCGAGAGCAGCATAGCCTAATGTAGTTCCGGGATCGACACCGACGATGAGAAGCTTTTTGCTGCCCATGCACTTACCCATAGTGGAAGGAAGTATAAAAAACTTGCTTTGAGGTGTTTAAACTGCCAAACAATTGGGGCTTCATTCATCCGCCAATAACCAATAGGATGAATAAATAGGTTTCACCATTTGTTAACCATTTCCATCAACATATCATCCAACGCTAACCTCCCAGCTGATGCAAAGGTTTCCATAATACACCTTGCCCTCCCCAATGTTCTCGCCTGATGAATTGCCTCATTAAGGTTATGCTGGTAGATTCCTGACGCAACAAGGATACTTGGCGATTGGTTGTTATCTGCAGCGCACATGCCGTCAAGGGTGTCGTCGATAACGAGAACTTTGCGGGGATCCTCTACTTTTTCAACAACCATGGCATGTTGAATCATGTCTGGATGTGGCCTTCCTTTTGTAACGCCGCCAGAAGTAACATCGTCACTGCATACATAGCCAGAAATAACAGGTTTTACCCATTTGAACTGGGGAAGGGAAAGTATGAATTTAACGATTTCTTGGCTGTACCCCGTGTTTAACCAGAGCTTATCCCCCCTCCCTTTTAATCGCTCTGCAACTTCTCGCACGCCGGGGATGGGGACAGTATCTTTAATTGCGTCAGGGAGTTGTCTAGAAAATTCCCCGTATAATTCCAACCCCAGGTTCAGAAATTTTCCCTTATCTCCTTGGGTGTATCGTTGAACTTGCCCACAAACACCCTCAGTACCAAGAATCAAATAAATGTGCTCAAGTTTTGGCCTTCCCATGTAACGGTTTATTTGGTCAGGGGTTACCTTGATTCCTTTTTCCTTAAAAGTTCTTTTGAATGCAAGAAGAGGACCTTGGTTTTTGTCATCAATAAAGGTTTTTGGAAGGGAGTATTACATGGTTTAAATTTGTTTTTGAACCGTAGGATGCACCCGAAAGGGAAGGAGAAGAAAATGGGGGAAAGAAGCTAAAGGGGATTTATTACCCAATATTAAGTACCATAACATTTATAAGTAACCGCTTTATTTTCAATTGTATGGATGACCTGCTGTCCATTCTAACAACAGTTGCAAAGGAAGCTGGCCTTTTTGGCAGCTTTGAAACATCTACTATCGGGCTTGCGAAGGCTCTCGATACGTCCCAGCAGACGATGAGCAGGAAACTCATCCAGATGGAAAAGTCAGGGCTCATTGAACGCAGGGCGACAGGACGAGGGGTTGAATTAAGGCTTACGACAAGAGGGCGTGAGATAGTTTCCAAATGGTATCAGGAGCTTGATGCTGTATTTCGCAAAAGGGACCAGGGCATTTCGGGGACGGTCATCAGCGGAGTTCAAGAAGGGAATTATTACGTCAGCCAGGAAGAATACCAGCGCCAATTTGCGGAGAAGCTCGGGTTCAGGGCGTTCCCAGGAACGCTCAACCTCAAAGTTAACCCGGACGAGTTGCCGAAACTTACAAACAAAAACCCCATCCGCATCGAGGGTTTTTCCAAAGAGGGAAGGACTTTCGGAGGGCTGACCTGCTATAAGGCAAAATTAAAATTCCAAAGGGTTGCCATCGCAATACCGGACAGGACAACCCATGGGAAAGATATAATGGAGGTCATTTCGCCGATAAACCTGAAGGAAGCCCTGGGCATCAAAGACGGGTACGAAGTCAAGGTGGTGCCTTTATGAGGGAAAACGATGGATTGAATAAATATAAGATTGGTGTGGCAGACACCACATTTTCACGGGTAGATATGTTTCCTTTTGTTGAGAGGGCAGTTATTGAATCGAAAATTCCGGCTTCTGTCGAGCGTTACACCGTCCCTGGCATCAAAGACCTGCCCGTCGCATGCAAACGGCTGCTGCTGGATGATCAATGCGATATTGTTGTTGCCCTCGGCATGGTGGGAAAGGAAAAAATAGACAAGCAGTGCAGCCATGAAGCATCGTCAGGGATCCAGAACGTCCAGCTTGAGACGATGAGGCACATCCTTGAAGTGTTTATCCATATGGACGAAGCAAAAGACGACAACGAGCTTTTCAGCATTGCCCGCAACAGGGCGTACAAGCATGGTCTCAATGCGGTTGCTCTTCTTAAGGGAAAGGATACCTTGACACCGAGAGCCGGGAAGGGCTTAAGGCAGGGAAAAGATGATGCTGGCCCTGTCCAGGGGGCAACATGAACATCGCAATAATAGTTTCTGACTACAACGGGGATATCACCAGGGAGATGGAAAGGGCAGCGGTTGAGCATGCAAAAAAACAAAAAATTGCTGTTGTAAAAATTGCCCATGTCCCGGGGGCATTTGATATTCCTTTTGCAGCTTCAAAAATAATCAGGGAAAAAAATATCGATGGGGTAGTGACGTTGGGGGCAGTTATCCAAGGAGGAACATCCCATGACGAGGCAATCGCCCATGCGACGGCGAAATCACTCCAGGAATTAAGCATGAGGGAAGGAAAGCCCATCGGGTTCGGCATTTCGGGTCCGAGAATGACGAGGGAACAGGCCATTGCAAGGATAGAAAGCACAGCAACGCACGCGGTTGATGCAGTGGTAAAGTTACTGTAGATAATTCTGTTAATTGGAGCATATTTTTGTAATAGCTATCCGACGATAAATCCTTAAAGTTATGTATCCCAATCAAGGGAGTTGTCTATATCTCAATAAAACCCTAACCTTGCCCCAATCCCGGAAAAGAAAGACTTAACCTTCCCACCTAATAAAGAGCCAAGCCCGGAAGCTGGTTTCTGAATGGGGGCTGAGGGTTGATAGTGCGCTTGTGGGACGGGAGCAGGGTGGATCTTAACGGAATAACTTCTCTGTGGACTTCGTGAAGAATCGGACAGTCGGGGTTGGGAACTAGCCATAATTTCTACGGGAACATCCAAACGAGTTGTTAAAGAAAACGGCGATGGATCAGTCAATCCAGCTACAACAGCACCCTGTCCTGCTCTTTTTAGGGAATCCATAAAGACCGCGAACGCCAAGCAGCGATCTCGTGGTCTCGATATCTTTCCAATCCTGCGCCCCCATCCGGTCTGGATGGTTGCTTATCCAACGACGGGCAGCGGCATCATAGGTCCGAAACGCTTTGCTGATGTCTGGTTGAGTAAAAATGAATACCCCGCCAAATTCCGCAGCACCATTAGAGATGATGCCAAGAATTTCCGGTGCCCTGTTCACGAAGGATGTGTCATCAACATAGGGGTCAAGGACGGTCCTTCTCCTTTTTTCAATCTCTCTCTTTTCAAACGAAAATGCCTGGAAGGGCAAATCCATCGCAACTTTTCTTCCATTTCGATTTTCAGGGCGTAAATAAAGAGAACTAACCTGGTGATGGATAAGCCCCCTCAGGTAGTTAAAATCATCTTCAACCAGCCCCATTTTACCCTGTTTGTAAGAATCTCCGTGGGCTTCCCTGAGCTTTCCTTCCTGGGTATCGACCTGAACAGATTGAGCATTGACCTGAAAGTTCGGGCTTGTCAGGAGCTCTCTTGCTTTGACAAAAACGTCTTTGTACGTGGAATACCATTTTCCCGGCATAGGCCATTCTGCCGGGATTGGCCCATCAGCCCCGGTACGAGGCCCCGCCCCAAAGTGCTTATTCATGTAATCTCTGAATGTATCCTCATCTTTGTATATGCCTGAAAGGAGCATGGCAAGACCCCATGCATTGTCTGGATTTTTCCCTGAAAGAAAAGGAGAATTAATTTTTTCCTCCAACCTGCCCTCGAGGCCGATAAACTTAACCATCGTTAAGGGGATGAGGCAGTGAAATATTTAAATTTTCTGTTTTTTTGCTATTTCGGAAATAATGCGGAAGTTTCTGCCCAAGGGCCAATCCCACCATAAGGTTATCCAGCATAATATCTAGAAGCCACTTCAACCCAAGAAATCCTACATCATTGCGAGTATCTCTTCTTT
>JACPII010000117.1 GCA_016188175.1 Candidatus Woesearchaeota archaeon
GCAATTGGCTGCGCATTACGAGCTGAACAATTTAATTGCTGTGCTCGATGCAAACCGATTAGGGCAGCGCGGAGAGACGATGCCCGGGCATCATCTTGAGCAGTATAAGAACAGGTTTCAGGCATTTGGGTGGAATACTTACGTTATTGATGGGCACAATTTAGGGGAGATTTTAGATGCGTTTTCTAAAGCGAGGAATTCAAAGCAGCCCGTCGTTATTATTTGCAAGACATTCAAAGGCAAAGGTGTTTCGTTTTTAGAGAACAAGGACGGCTGGCATGGAAAGCCGGTTCCGAAAGACCAGCTGGAGAATGCATTGAAGGAAATCCCTGATGCTGCGATGCCTGCCGTCGAGATTGAAAAGCCAAAAGCACAGTTTATCCGGGCTGCGGAAAAGAAGGATGCCGGGTTTAGCTCTTACAAAATTGGGGACCTTGCTGCGACAAGGGAAGCTTATGGGAAAGCGCTTGCACAGCTTGCGCTTGCAGATGGCTCGGTATTAGCGGTTGATGCAGAGGTAAGCAATTCAACGTTTGCCGAGGATGTCAGGAAGGTTAAGCCAGAGCAATTTGTGGAGTGCTTTGTTGCGGAGCAGAATATGATAGGGATGGCATTAGGGCTGGCTTCAAGAGGTTTTGTTCCGTTTGCATCGACGTTTGCTGCCTTTTTATCGAGAGCACACGACCAGATCAGGATGGGGGCGTTAAGCTCTCCCCCGATAACTGTCTGCGGCTCCCATGCCGGCGTTTCTATCGGCGAAGATGGCGGCTCACAGATGGGGCTTGAGGATATAGGGATGTTCCGCGCTTTGCCAAACAGTTCCGTGTTTTATCCTTCCGACGCAGTTTCTGCCGAGAAATTGGTCCATCTCGCTGCTACCCTGCCCGGGGTCAAATATATCCGGACGACAAGGGCAAAGACGCCGGTATTATATGACGGCAAAGAGCAGTTTAAGCCCGGAGAGTTTAAAGTTATTAGGGAATCATCAAAGGATAAAGCGGTGCTTTGCGGCTCTGGAATAACACTGC
This sequence comes from Candidatus Woesearchaeota archaeon, assembly GCA_016188175.1. GTDB lineage: Archaea > Nanobdellota > Nanobdellia > Woesearchaeales > JACPBV01 > JACPII01. The sequence continues at coordinate 1,029 of JACPII010000117.1, forward strand.
ATGAGGCAGTAAAGGCGTATGACGAGCTGAAAAAAGAAGGCATTGATGTTTCTGTCGTTGACCTCTTTTGCATCAAGCCATTTAACGGGAAGAAGTTCATGGATTTTGCCAAGAAGCACGGCGGTAAGGTTATTGTGGCAGAAGACCATTATCCGGAAGGTGGTATTGGAGAGATGCTGAGCAGCGCCCTGGTGAATTCCGGGGTGGAAGTCCAATCGTTGGCTGTAAGAAAATTGCCGAAATCTGCCAAACCTGAGCAGCTTGTCGCTTATGAAGGAATAGATGGTTCCAGCATTTCCCTTGCTGCAAAAAAAATTCTCAGAGAGAGCCGGGATTGAGGGGGTAGCGGTTCGTTTGCAGATTTATCATAATCCTATTATTATCAGATTTCATACGGGACCACCAAAAAGCTTAAATATTACCCATGGGTGACATGATTGGGGGGGAAATTATTGCAGGCATTGATTTAGGATGGAAGCTAAGAACACTGACGAAGCTGAAAAGCCAAAACACGCTACGGATGCTGGACAACCCCCAAAGGAAACCCATCATGCAGGCAGCGGGAAGATAGGCACTGTCCATTTTGTTCTCTTTGCTATTATCGCGCTTGTGCTGATTTTCAATCTGTATCAGGGAAGCACGATGTCTTCTTCAGTGGAAAAAGCTGTCGCGAAAGCCAAGGAAGCAGCAACTCCCGCCCAAATAACATTGACTGCCATCAAGGATCCAAAATGCCCGAAGTGCTTTGATGCTGGGCCTATTATCGAGGCAATAAAAAAAGGGAACACCAATGTTACGGAAGAAAAGCAGCTGAGCATCGGGGATAAAGAAGCGAGCGACCTAATAAAAAAATACCAAATAAAAAAGATCCCTACGGTCATCATCACCGGAGAAACCGACAAGGCCCGGTTAACCGGCCTGGATAAGATTGAAGACGCCCTGGTGTTGACTTCCGTCACACCGCCTTATACCCTGGCCGACACCAAAAAAGCTGTCGGCTTTGTCGAATTGAGCCAGGTAGTTGACTCAACCTGCAAAAAATGCATCGACTTAAGCCCATCGATCGACGGCCTCCGGAAATCGATGGCTATCACCAAAGAAAAAAAGGTTGAGCTGGCAAGCCCCGAGGGCAAAGCGCTCGTCGAAAAATATGATCTGTTGAAGATACCAACCGTCCTGCTCTCTTCGGATGCAAAATACTATGAGGACGTTGCCAATGGCTGGAGCACGATCGGTTCCGTTGAGAAAGATGGAACATTCATCGTGCGGGAAGTTGGGCTGCCTTTCATCAACACGAGTTCGGGATCCCTTGTTGGGCTTACAACCCTCACCCTCCTTTCGGATGCGAGCTGCACGAAATGCTATGATGTCAACATCCACAAATCGATAGTGGCCCGGTTCGGCGTTGCCGTCGGTGAGGAGAAATTACTGGACCTATCTTCCGCACAAGGAAAAGACCTTGTCGAAAAGTATAAGATAGCATCCATCCCGACGATCACACTCTCCAAAGACGGCGAAAACTACCCTGCGCTTGTCCAGGTGTGGAGGCAGGTCGGGGACAGGGCCCCTGACGGGACATTCATCTTCAGAAATAATGAGGTCTTAAACCTTCCTTTCAAAGACCTTGAAAAGAACACGATTGTTGAGCCAAAACAACAAGAGCAACAACAAACTTCCTAAGGTGAGAACAACCATGAAACGAATAGCACTATTGTTGGTTTTAGCGATGGTTGCGCTCTTCAGCTTCGGATGCGCCTCGGATGGTGGGGGTTACCAGCCACCTTCGGGACCCGTTGGCGGCGGCTGCGGCATTGGAGCACCAGCTCCTTCTGCAACAGCTGAAGCATCCATTGCCGTTGCAAGCGCAGCTTCAGAATCCCTGTAGCCCGATGACCACTAACGTCAGAAGCCTATTTTCCTTATTGGCAGCCCATGCCAGAGAATTTGCGTTGATGGCGGGCATCGATGCCGTTTTTTTCTTTTTCCTGTGGCTTTTTTGGCTCGGAATCCCTTATTTTGACCAGTTCTTTGTTTTTTTGAGGGAGAAATTAACCTATGGGGCATGGCTTCCCGTATACCTTGTTGGCCTGCTGAGCGTCCTTGGAATTTTTGTCGGGGCTTATGGGGCATTCAAGTTTTTTTCTTTATCCTATCTCTCTTCCGCATTGGGAAAAAAAAGCAACCAGGGGGGCCTTCTCGGAAAATTCCTTGTCTTTCAGGAAAAAGCCCTTGTTCCTGCATTTTTCATCTTTCTATTTCTCCTGGTGAACCTTTTCGGGCGGGTCAGGCTGAAAGCGCTCACCCTAGAAAATCCAGTCAGCTTAGCACTCTCGTTCTTCTGGGGGTTTGCCGGATTATTGCTCATTGCGATAGTGACCTACACATTCACCCAATTCACCCAGATGGTTTTCCTCAGGAGCGAAGAAAAAGTGCTGAGCGGGATCCGAAAAAACTTTTCATTCCGCATTTTTGGGTTCCTCTGGCAGGACCTGAAAATAATAATTGCCGGGCTCGGAATCCTCCTCATCGTGCACCTGCTTGCGAAGAACCTGTTGTTTACGAACAACCTGTTTTATCTCAACTACTATGCGGCTTACAAAAAATTTGTTGTCGTTTTTCTGTTCCTCGCGGGGTATTTTGCATTGGTGTTTAACCGCGTCTTTTTCTTCCAGAGCATTGTGCAACGGGCAAGATAAGGGGAACATATTCAGTTCTGGTTTTAACGTTCAGCAAAAGGTATTTAAATTAGGACCGGGAATTAGGGAGATATGGCTGGGACGATTCTGGTGATTGTGGGGATAACGGGAGACCTTTCGAAAAGAAAGTTGCTCCCTTCTGTCCACCACCTGCTGAAGAACAGAAAAATAAGCGAGGAGATATCCATCGTCGGGATCGGGAGGAAAAGAACATCGCCAAAGGAACTTGCGATTTCCACGGCACCGTTTATCCGAAAACCTGAGCAGGATATCCTCCAAAGGATCGAGAAAAGCATCATCTACATCCGAGGAGATCTGGGGGACCAGGCCACTTACAAGGGGCTGAGAAAGGAGATATCAGAACTTCAGGATTCCCGCGGATTTCAAAATGTCCTTTATTACCTAGCGACACTTCCCGAGCATTTTGAGGCGATAACAACAAACCTCAGCCACTATGGGCTCGCACAGAACACCCGCGGGTGGACGAGGGTCGTGTTTGAGAAACCATTTGGGAATGGGTTGGAACATGCACGAAAGCTCAACGCAGCCATTAAAAAGGTGTTCCGGGAGGACCAGATATACCGGATTGACCATTATCTGGGAAAGGAGCTCGTACAGAACATTGCGGTATTGCGCTTTTCCAATACCGTCCTTGAGCCGCTGTGGAACAAGAACCATATTGACCATGTGCAGATCATCATGAACGAGAATGTCGGAGTGGGCACCCGGGGGGAGTTTTATGACCGATATGGGGCATTGAAGGATGTCATCCAAAACCATATGCTCCAATTGCTTGCGTTGACTGCGATGGAGGCTCCCTCAAAGTTCAACGCCATGCAGATCAGGAATGAAAAGTTCAAGGTGCTCCAATCGACGCGAATCGTATCCCCTTCGGATGTGGTTCTCGGGCAGTATGCAGGCTACCAAAAAGAGCCGGGAGTGATGAAAAACTCAAAAACAGAGACGTTTTCGGCCATGAAGGCATATGTCGACAATCTCCGATGGCAGCATGTCCCTTTCTATCTGAAGACGGGAAAATTCCTCCAGAACCACGTCGCCTTGATCTATATACAGTTTGAAGAAGCGCCGGGAGTCATCTTTGAGCAGAAAACTGCCCTCAGGCCAAATCATCTGGTCATCTCCATCCAGCCTGACGAGGGTTTCTATCTTAAGCTAAATGCCAAAGTCCCCGGCGGGATGGACATCACCCAGGTGAAGATGGACTTCTGCCATAGCTGCGTCTTTGGAGCGAATACGCCGGAGGCATATGAAACGCTGCTGCACAATGTGTTTCTCGGAGACCAGTCCGTTTTTGTGAGGTCTGACGAGGTCGAGGAATCGTGGAGGATCATCGGCCAGATCATCGATTCGAAAATTAAAGTTTACCCCTACACGAAGAACAGCCAGCCAAAGGAGGCAGATGACTTTTTGCAGAAAGAGAACCGGAGATGGTTTACCTAATTTTTAGTAGAATAATCGTTAACCCATCAACACGACTGGCTTGGGCTGGTTTTTCATGTCCTGCAAGGCAGAAAAAGCAGAGCCCTTTGAAGCGCCCGGCTTATTTTGCAGCCAGGATTCCAAGGCACCCATCCCTTCTTTTGGGCTGATGTGGCCGTCACAGTTGAGATCGTTTTTCCGGCATTCGACGATTGGGCCATTAGGGTCGGGGTCCTGGCCATTGTCAAGAAGCAGGTCACCATCCTTGTCCGGATCTACTGAATTCTGAATCCCGTCACCGTCCATATCTAAATCATTTTTGTTCAGGATTTGGTCCCCGTCGATGTCAGGGTCACGGGTATTGGGAATCAAGTCTCCATCCATGTCTGCATCCCTTCCATTGGGCAAACCGTCACCGTCCATATCATCATCGCGGATGTTAGGGATACCATCCCCGTCAATGTCAGTGTCGTCTGGGTTGGGTATCCCATCACCATCAATGTCCATGTCCTTCTCGTTTGGGATCCCATCATTGTCAATATCATTCAAGACTTCAAAGCCACGGGGAGAGGTGTCTGTTCCATTAGGGATTCCATCGCCATCGATGTCTTTGTCATCCTTGTTCAGGATCCCGTCCCCGTCGATGTCATCATCAATGGTATTGGGGTTGCCATCACCATCGAGATCGAAATCTTTTTCATCGACGGTACCGTCTATGTCAACATCCCCCGGTTTGGAGTTGCCTGCAGGGGTGTTGTCAACAACATCAAAAATACCATCACCGTCATCATCATTGTCAACACCGTTCGCAATCCCATCGCCGTCGATGTCATCGTCGAATCTGTTAAGTATCCCGTCCGCGTCGATGTCAGGGTCATCTTTGTTCAGAATCCCGTCACCGTCCATATCCGAATCTTTCCCGTTTAAGATTTGGTCCCCGTCGATGTCTTTGTCCTCTTTGTTCAGGATTCCATCGCCATCAACATCGGCATCCTGGCCGTTGGGCAATTTATCCCCATCAACATCGGGGTCAATCCCGTTTAGCACTCCGTCCCCGTCAGCGTCATTGTCTTCTCCGTTGGGGATTCCATCTCCGTCGATGTCGCCATCCTGGCCATTGGGGATTCCATCTCCGTCAACGTCATCATCTTCGCCGTTAAGGACTCCGTCTCCGTCTGTATCACGATCCTGGCCATTGGGTGTTCCGTCTCCGTCTATGTCATTATCGTTCCCATTGATGGTTCCATCTCCATCATTATCCTCTTCAATGTCAGGAATATTGTCATTATCATCATCGGGGTCTTCGACGTCAAGAGCCTGGTCGTTGTCATCATCTTCATCATTCCCGTCGGGAATTCCGTCGTTATCGGCATCGGCACCCGCGCCATTTCCGCCGCCTCCTGCGCCACCTGCTCCGCCTTGGTTACCTCCTTGACCTCCGCCTAAACCACCGCCTCCTGCGCCTCCTTGACCAGCCCCATCTCCGTCTCCTGCTCCGCCATCGCCGGCATCCCCTTCTGCATCGCCACCCGTTCCTGGATCCTTGACGCATTTGCACAGGCTTAAGCTAAACTGGCCGCTTTCGCAGGCACCTGCTTTTGCCTTAACGTCGTCATAAAGCATCTGTGCCTGGCCGCAATTAATGACACAGGCGCATTTGGAAAGGCCGTGGTGGGAGCGCTTATCGACTTTTCTGCATTCATTACTCTTTTGGATATGCTCCGCGTAAGGAATCCTAGCGTTTCCGCAGGCAACCGTAGCACTAGAAGTATCACAATCGCACGTAGCCTGATCCCATTTCCCACCTTTTCCTTCCTCGCATATCCATTGATCAAAGGGACCGCATGCGGCAGGGAGAAGGCAATTGTTGCTGTATGGCCCTGATTTTGGTGGAGGGCGATTTAATGTTTTAATCCAGGATTCAGGTGGGATGAATGGCTTCTGGGTTGTCGGATCAACTCTTGAATTCGGGCAGCAGGCCCCCTTGAGATAGTTGTTATCGTTTTTGTCATAATACCTGAAGCAGGATTCACCGGTGATGCAATCGGGTTCAGGGCTGCATCTTCCCTTTACACCATCGTCGCTGCCAGCGGTACATTTCCAGGAGTAACAGCCTTCGAGCTGCGTTTTTCTTCCTGACTTCTCGAGCCACTCGCGGTTTTTTTTATCGGTGCAGTCAATAGGTTTAATACATTCTTCCCCCCTGCATTTCCCATTTTGACAGCCAAAAAGGCAGTCTTTCTTTTCAATCTCCAGTGTTCCGGAGTCTCCTCCTTGGCATTTTCCCTCCACAACATATTTCCCAATCTTTCCATATTCTATGGGGTCGTAAAACCCAGATTCGGGATTTGGTTCTTCATCGTCTGTGCAGAAATCGTAATGGACAAGATACTTAGCACCGGACTGGCCCCGTGAACTCCCCATTCTTCCCCAACCAGAGATATCATCCGGATCAGAATCAATACATCTGCATTTGTGGTTCAGTGTAACAGGACCGGATTGGTAGAAGAGGTCTCCTTGTGCGTCGAGGTATGTGGTAGTCTCAATAAAATTCCCATTATTATCCCATCCCCTTTTTACTACCTCAACCTTGTATCCGGGGATATCGCCAAACTTTGGATTGTAGAATTCAACATTTGTTTGGGGGTAGCCAAAGGGAACTCCGCAGTCCAATTCCGATTTCCATTCGTAAACTTCCACCTCAGGTTTGGCTGGATCACTCGATTTTTTAGTAAACTCACCAACTATTTTGTGCCCAATAAATTTTACCCCATTCTTATCAAACTCGATTCCCCAAGGCGTTTTCGGGAGTTTTATTGGCTGCGGGAGCAATGTTCCGGTTGGATCAGCTGTTATTTCAACTTGTTCCCATCCATCTCCAACAGTTTTACGCTTTCCAAAACCTGCAACACAGCCATCGCTCCAGTAGGGAATCTGTCCCTGGAGGTGATCGGTCTTTGCATTTATTGCCTTAACCTCGATAACGTCACCAGGCAACGCTTTGAAATCGATAATTCCCCCATCGTTATACTTGGAGTTGGAGTTAGCGGACCCATCATACATCTTCCTCTCATCCAGAATCTGGCTACCCCTTTTCAATAAAAAATAAAAGTCATTGTAAACAACGAATGGGCCAAGTTTGAGTGGACAGCCCTGCTCCTCCAGCGTTTGGGAAGAAATAAGGGGGATGTTGGGCAATAAAAGGATTAAGAACAAAAGAGCGAGAGGTTTATGTGCCATATTTCCATTCATCAGGTTGTTTTTTTATAAATGTTTCTTCTCCGAATTTAGGATAAATATTTAGGTTGAAACCCTCGGTTTCCCGAGGATGACAACCCTCAAATCGTTCCTTAAAAGTCTGTTTCCTTTCAAAGCATAAATATTTTCCGCTTTTTTTGAGCTGGATCTTTGCAGGTAACGTCGGAAAATGCCATCAAAACGGCTCATAAATCACGGACAAGTCTTCCCTAAAATGGGAGAAGAGCCTTATAAATCTTGAGGGATTTCTATCTTTTCATCATCAGCTTCACCAAATCAACCATCCTGCAGCTGTAGCCCCACTCGTTGTCGTACCAGCCGACGATGACTATCTTATTGCCGAGGACTTCGGTCAGTTGGGAATCAAAGATGCAGGAGTGGCTGTTGCCGATGACATCGGATGAGACGATGGGGTCTTCGGAGTATTCCAGGATGCCCTTCATGGTTCCCCTTGCAGCTGCCTTGAAGAGGGAGTTGACGGCATCTTTTCCCGTTGGATTTTTCTTTTTTCCGACGGTGGCTGCAAAATAGCATACTGAACCGTCGGGGGTTGGAACCCTGAATGCGGAGCCAAGGATCTTTCCCTTGAGTTCAGGAAGAACGCCGCTTATGGCTTCTGAGGCTCCCGTAGAGGTAGGGATGATGTTTAAGGAAGCGCCCCTTGCCCTGCGTAAATCCTTATGGGGGGTATCCAAAACACGCTGGTCGTTCGTGTAGCTGTGGATGGTTGTCATAACGCCGTCAACAATCCCATAGGCGTCATTGAGGATCTTTGCCATCGGTGCGAAGCAATTGGTTGTACAGGAGGCGTTGCTCACCATCGCCTCGCCCTTGTAGGTGCGGCCGTTAACCCCTAAAACTATCGTCTTTATCTTCTGCTCCCCTTTCCCCGCTGCGCTGAGCAATACTTTCTTTGCGCCATCCCTCAGGTGGACTTCTAAATCCTCCTGCTTCCTGAATTTCCCTGTTGATTCGACAACAACATCGACTTTAAACTTTCCCCAGGGAAGCCGGTTAAGGTCATCTTCGACAAATACTTTGACCTCTTTTCCGCTTATGATAAGGGCATCTTTCCTCGCTTTTACGGTTCCGGAAAATTGGCCATGGACGGTATCATACTTGAAAAGGTAAGCAAGGGTTTCGGGGCCGGAAATGTCGTTGATGGCAACAACCTGGACGCTTTTTTCCTGAAGAGCCCTGCGGAGAACTAAGCGCCCGATTCTTCCAAAGCCGTTGATAGCGATGCGGATCATTGAGGTATGGCAGTTTTCTGGAGGGAAGTATATTTAAGGGTTTCTGAAAAAGGTTGTGCGTATGCTGGTGTTTTTGAATATAACCTCTGTTTTGCAGCGCTGCAGGTGGTTCTCAAGGATTTTTTGAGGAATTCATACCGCCTTTACGCACCAACAGGCTTGTATCCCTACAACACCATTCTCCATAAATAAGAAATTTACCTACCCCGCCAGCCCCGCTAAGCCTTCAGATGGATGATGTCAAGCAGCTCTTCTCCGTATTTTGCTATCTTGGCAGGGCCGATGCCGACCACATTGCCCAGGTCTTCCAACGTTTCCGGCATCTTGACGGCAAGGTCAATCATGGTGCGGTCGTGCATGACGAAATAAGCTGGAACACCCTGGCGCTTGCTCAATGAGCTCCTCCATTCCTTAAGCCGGCCCATAACCTCATTCCCTTTCAGGGGCGAATGGCCAAAACTTTTACTATCACTCCCGGCAAGATGCGCAGGGCCTGGTTTTTCCTGTTCGAGAACCCCAAGCATGCTTTCCGTAATGAAGGACGTCGGTGTTTTTGTGGAGTACGTCAGGCATACCTCCTGTTTCGCCCGGCTCAATGCGACATACAGGAGCCTTCTTTCTTCCTCTTCCTTATCGTATTCATCAATATTGATCATCTCTATCCCCGGATGCTCACTCCCCCGGCAGGGAAAGTTATAAGGGGTGCAGCCCATAACAAAGACAGTGTGAGCCTCAAGACCCTTTATCGCATGGATGGTGGCAAGGGTCACGTCTCTTTCCGTCAACAGGACAGAGCCCTTCAGTTCATCGCTCCTCACGATATGGGGAATCCCCCTTAATTTCATGATGCCCGACAGCTCATTCAACTGGCGGTTTGTCCTTGCGAGGACAAAAATTTCATTCCTGGGAAGGGCGGATTCCCGGATTGACTTGACAATAAAATCATATTCCTCCGGCTCAGAGCGGCATCTCATAAGCCTGATGTTTTTTTCGCCTTCAACGCCGGATTCGAGGTCTGCAAGCCCCATGGATTTGATGGACTTGTTGATCAAATCGACGATATGTTTTGTTGAACGATAATTCCTTGTCAGGAGGATCAGTTCGCTGCCGGGATACTTCTCTTCGAAATTGAGGATAAACCGGATATCAGACCCCCTCCAGCCGAAGATGGACTGCCTTGGGTCACCGACTGCAAAAACATTTTCTGGATCCAGGAAATCGATAAGCTTGATCTGAGATGCATTGACATCCTGGTATTCGTCGATGAGCACATGCTCGAACCGCGGGATGCACTCTTTATACCGCTCGAACAGGGAGAGAGCGTCCACCAATTGGTCGGCAAAATCCCGGAGCCCATTTTTCTTCATGGACGATTCCAGATAGCTGCAGAGGGAGCATACCATCGCAGCGCTTTTTTCCTGAGCGGCATCATATACCTCAAAAGAGGACATTTCAATTGGCTTATTCTTAAACTTAAAATAATCCCTGATAAAGAAACAGTCATTCATCAGGATATTTGCGAGCTGCTCATCGGTTTTTGCCCTCTTTTGGGCATCATTGAAATAGATGCCTATCGCCTGTGCGATGGACAGGTTAAGGCAGGATAATGCCTTGTTAAACATCACGAATTTGTCCTTGTAGCCCATAACCCTCACCGGCCTGCCGTACGCCACATCGGCATGCCTCTGCAGGAGCTTTTCACAGAATGAGTTAAAGGTTTCGACGGACACATCAGCGTGAGCTATCTTCTTCATCATTTCCTGCCTCGCTTTTCTCGTGAAGGTTATCGCCAGTATCTTTCGGGGGTCAATGGAGCGGTAGTTTACCAGGAATTCGATCCTTTTTGCGAGGACGGTCGTCTTGCCGGAGCCAGCGCCTGCCACGCACAGGATATGGCGGTTATTGTTTATTATTGATTTTTTCTGCTCATCGCTAAACCCGGCGAGGAAATCACCGCATGCATCAAATACCTTTTTTTCCTGCTCGGTTATCAGGGTTTTTGCCTCTTTAAGGCTGAAGGATGCCTTTTTCTTGCTTAGCGAGGGAGCGTCAATCTCAGCGATGCCTTTTGCCGTCAGCTCCAGAACTTTCCAGAATTTATTTCCCTGGACAGAATTCAATGAGATCATCCCATTGTACAGCAAAGTGTCAACCAATGAAGCTATCTCTTCTTTTTCGTAGGCGACACTTCCAAAGGTTTCGAGGGTGAAAAGCCTGTTCCTTTGGATAGACTCGTTGGATTTTTCTCCACGCAAGAAGTCGATGAGCAGCTTCTTCCCTACACCGAAAGGGATATCCCTCAATGCCTTGAGGACAAAGAGATAATCCAGGTCCGCCATGAAAATAATTACAATGCATTTGTTTAAGAGCTTTTGGGTGTTGGGTTGGGTATCCTCTTTCCAACATATCCTTTGGAGAACAATAATCCATTTAAAGTTAAGCCCATTTTCCATCATTAAGTGATGCTTTGATGAACTATCTATCGGTCGGGCAATACTGGGATCCAGGAAAAAAGGAGCTTCGTTTATTTGTAAACTCTCGGGGTGTTTGCTATGATGTTACCGACCGCATCCTCTCTTTGGGAAATTGTCCACCCAGTAAGGAAATCCTCCGGGGCCAGTTGAGATCCCTTGCAAATTCTGAAGAGCAAGGACCTGAAGTTCTTTTCCAAAATGAGCCGATGAGGCAAGCATTCCTTATTTCAGGTCGGCTGGGCATAACCCCTTTTAAACTCTTTTCCGACGCAATGGGCTCTCACAGGGAGTATGTATTAAGCCTTAGACGATAGCCTTTAGTTCCTTATATGGATTCAGTCCCTGCAATCTCCATGTCTGGAACACGCTGAGCATTACCTGCATATTTCTTTTTCCCTGCTCACTTCTCAGGCAGCCAATAATCTTCTCA
>JACPII010000031.1 GCA_016188175.1 Candidatus Woesearchaeota archaeon
AGGCGACGTTCTCAAAACAGGCGTTTACAGGCTCGCCCAGCTCATAAATGAAAAGAGAGAAGTAATTCCAAAAAGCATTATCGGCCGGGTTCCAACGGCAGAGCTCAAGCCGGGCCAAAAGGATTCTGATACGCTGCCCCCGTATGAACTATTGGACCCCGTCTTAAAATCCTATCTTGAGGATAGGAAGTCTGAGGAAGAAATCGTCCAGATGGGATATTCGCTGGAAATGGTCAAGGGCGTCGTTAAGATGGTCCATGCGAACGAATTTAAACGGGCTCAGATTCCTCCTTGTATAAAGGTTTCCTCAATGGCATTTGGAAAGGACTGGCGGATGCCAATCTGTCAAAAACACCCAGCCCCATAGGGCAGGGCGTGTTTTTGAGCTCCTCAGAAATGCAGAAGCATTTCTGGCACTAAGAAACACCTTGTGTTTCTTATGACTCAGAAATTGCCATCTTACTCTGGGCTAAAGCCCAGAGATTGCGATTGGCAATTTCTGTTGTCTAAGCATAAAGGCTGAAACTGTGGTAAACAATAACCAAAAAAAACCAAGCAAGCCAAAGATACATCTCGATTATGGCCCTGCAGGAGTACCAGAAAAAAAACAAGCCGAGCCAGCAGACGATGGCCCTTCGCTTACGAGGCAGGCATTATTGTGGGGTTTCTTTGCCGCTGGCGTTGGGGGCGTTACATCGTATTTTTGGACTGAAATTCAGAAGAAGCTTTATCCATTTTTTGCCCAAGAAGAAGTTAGGGAAGTCCAGATTTTACCGATTCAAACGATCCGGCTCCTTCAGAAAATTGGATTTTACTCCCTCGAAGCTCCTTTTAAGAATATACGGGAGGCAGACATATCCCAAACTGCAATCTATGACCAGCGCACCCCGGGAAACAACAGCTATCTCCTCCAGGCAAGGCTCACCGACCGGACAATGCTCGAGATTGAAGTTGAGGACAAGAAAAGGGGAGATGGAACACCTGGAATCGACGGAACCATAGAAAAGGTGAGGATTGAAATACTCCACAGGGAAGAGCACGTCCAGGCGACAGCAGTCCAGGCATCAGTCTCCCAGCAGAAGGCCCTCCCCATTGGCCAGCTTCTTTACCGCGAGATGTGCGCCAATAATATTTTTCAATAAATGAACCTCAAATGGACTGCGTCCCCCCGTAGATTCCAAACATTCTAAAATTGGTTATTTGCCCTGATGCCTTCGGCATCGGCTGGTTTAACTCCGCTCTGCGCTTTGCTTGAGCGTAGCCTGCACCCACCTGATTAATTACGGTCCTTTAGGCTGTGCTTTCAGGCTCTGCGACAATAGTCAGGTCCTTTACTCCTTCAATTCTTTTCATGATTTCATGTCTTATCATGTTTTTGATGGAATAAGCTTTCTCTATGGTCATGGAATTATCCACGTTTAAGGTAATCTCCCCAGTAATATAAGGGCCCGTCATCCTAAGCTTTAAATCCTTAAGCTTGACTTTGGGGTATTTTCTTATTATTTCTTTTACATCTACCGCAAGCTCCGGGTTGTTAAATCCATCTATAAGGATTAATGAAGCCTGTTTTATTGTTGAGATGGCAATACAAATAATGTAGATGGATACGATAAAAGCGCCTATAGCGTCTCCCCATCTGAATCCAAGATAGGAAAGAAAAACTCCCGTGAGTATAACAAATGAGCTTGTCCAATCTTTGGTGGATGTCTTTGCGTCTGCCTCAAGCGAAAGCAAATTATGTTTTTTTGCAAGCCTGTTCTTGATGATAGACAAGTAAAAAGAAATGAATCCCCCTATTATTAAAGTAATCATCCCTAGGAGGGGGTAATCCAATTCAACAGGATTTTTCAGCCTTAGATAGGCGTTATAAATTATATAAAGGCTCATTGCCATCATAAGCACTGCAACCATCAAGGATACCAAAGTTTCAACCCGGTAATATCCGAAATGAAATTTCTTGTCCGCCTGCCTCCTTGAAATGCGAAGCCCAAACCATACCATGAATGAAATTACAGAATCGCTTATGGAATCCGTACCGTCTGCTGTCAGTCCAACGCTTTTTGTATGATAGCCGACAATAATCTCGGCTACACCAATCAAGACAAGAACTATTGCCGACACTAGGACTATTTTTTCAATTTTCCTTATATCCTGCTCCCTCATCATAATTGATGATCCGCGGTCGGGCTTTTATATAATTTATGGTACAATAATCTTAGATAGATGCAGGAAAATAATTTACAGCGCCTTAAGCAGATAAAGTATGGCAAACGCAAACAAGATAACCGCAGAAATTTTTGGCAGGTACTGCTCATGCTCATGTACCCTGTGCTTTATTTTCTCATAGCTGTAAACCGATAATAATGTTACGCTAACCAAAGAAAAAGTAACAGCGCCGCCATAGCCAATCATCATGCCCATGCAGCTTACATTATCAAGGCAAAATGCAAGAAGCGCAAATTCCTCCTCGTGCGCAAACCCTAAAATCAGGGCAAAGGTTGCAATTTCCTTTAGCCCCTGACATTTTTATTTTCTATTCCATGCTCATGCTCCGTCCAGAACCTGTACGCCATGTAAAACGGCAAAAGTGCCCCTATAATCCTTATTGCAGGCGACGAGCCAAGATCAAATTTCTTGTCTATCAGGATAAATACAATGACAACTGCAATCGAGGATACAAAATGCGCAGCCGATAGTATAAGCGAGCTTAGAAGCGCAAATCCGTATTTTTTTCCTTTCCTTGATGAGTATAATGCGGCAACAGGCCATCCATGCCCGGGCTCAAGGCCATGCAAAAGCCCGATGAGAATTACTCCCAAATATACGTGATATTCCATCTATTCATAACAACAGCTTTTTGGTATTTGTTTAGCATCCTCAGGTCGAAACGCCTTTGTTTTCCCGTCGCTGTCCGTTGCGGGGGGACGTCCCTTACGGGGACGCAGGAACATCATGCCCAACGTCTGGCGTTTCGAAGATGCTAAACAAATACGCTTTTTGTATTTAAATAATTCAGCTTTTTCTTTTCCCTTCCGCCCCATCCCATCATTCTTTTTGTTAGTCGAAATGCCCCCTATCAGCCGTTTAGCCACTAAACTACCGGGGACTGAAGCCCGCTAAGGGTTCTTTCCTATTGGAGCCTAAAGGGGATACAAACCATTAATATCTCCCCCCCAATTCACGCCCACCTATTCCTTTTATCGCTGTGCCCATAACATCCATCGTAGCGCTTCCACCATTGTTTGAATAGATCCACATCTGAGGGATCGATCCTTGTCTTTTCCCAAAACCTCTGAACGTGGGCTTGAAAGGGGCCAAGATCTCTTCGGTACCTATGGACGTGGGCATCAAGCCAGGGCATCCACACATGCGGAAAAAGCCAGGGGAAGTTGTCTGCCCTAACTAGCTCACTCGGGTCGTTTGACACTTTTTCAGGAAGCCTGAAAACCGCACCGGATGCGCCCTCCCTGGATTTCTCCGGAACGACTGTATTGATCCACCATAGGATTGAGCATAATGGCTGGTAAAAGGTGTTATACGCAAACTGATCCCAGTCCCCATTATTCCGGGATGCGTTGACAGGCCTTTCCATAGCTTCAACGTAAGTATCTCTCAACGAGGAATCTTTGATCCTCTCGGGGTTATAACCTGCGATATAAGAAGCCATTTGGGATTCAAATACATCATACAATTTTAACATCTTATTTTTCAATGGACCCGGCAGCCAGGGAGTATGAGATTTGATCCTTTCCACAACTCCAAAAGGCCCCATCCCTCCCCCCATCGTTTTAACAAAATAGGCATTAATACCTGCCGCAATCCTTCCCAATTCCGCCCTGGATGTTGAATGGAGCAAAAGAAATGCGCTTGGAGTTTTTTTAAAGTAATTAACAACAGCCCCGTTCACTGGAACAATAGGCTCATCTTTTTTAAAAAAAACAGCATTGGCAGAAGTGTCCAGCAATAGTTTTTCCATGGACTGGAACAATAGGCTCATCTTTTTTAAAAAAAACAGCATTGGCAGAAGTGTCCAGCAATAGTTTTTCCATGGAACCAACAGGGTACATTATGCCTTGAGAAAAATAAGAACCAGGATACGCTTTGGATAAAGCTTCCAGCATATTTTCCTTTTTTTCTCGCTGTCCTTTTGAAGTAAATTCCCTGTGAGGAGTTTCAAGGTCGCCCCTAACAAGCACTAGAAGTTCCTGGTCACCTCCCTTGTAGGACAACCTAACAACCTGCTCTAGCCGCGCCACCTCCTCTCGATTTTCCGCCACCCTTCCAGAGGGTTCATCCAAAGCGGGATAAGAGTTATCCTTTTCGATCGCCACACTTAAGCCTCCGTTCATCGATTTTGGAAAATAAACAGATTTACCATTTCTAATCCGCCTATCCCACACCTCAATAAATTCCTCGGCTGAAACTGGCTCAGCCTCAGCCCTAAACGTGTTCAGCCTCATAGCCCACAGGTGTCCGATAAACGCATGGACAGTATGGCGTGTCATTTTTAAGTCAGTTCCAAACTGAGAAAATTGCCTGACGTACGGAAACGCTTGCTCAGGATTTATTTCTGGGGGATCATAATAGATAATCCGGTCAAAGGAAAGGTCTCCCTTTTTCCAGACCTCCAAAGCTTCATCTGAAAGCCTTGGAACTCTATCTGGGTTGAAATGCTTGTTAAGCCTTCGAGCAACGTGATCTCTCATATTCAGGGGAAGCTTGAACTCCCTTTAAAAGTCTTTCCTTCTAAGTAATAACATAAAAAGTGATGGAAAGGCGATGGAACGACGCCAAGCTGGATGAATAAAAGGGAAAAGAATTCATTCGTTGAGAAAGCATAAATTAATAAATCACGGAAAATGCTGGCGAATAATGGGGGATTCGTATCAAGATGCATCCCCCTTCAGCTGAACTGAGGTGGACAACATGGACGCTAGGAGTTTGATTGCAGGAATTCTCATATTGGCAGTTCTTCTTGCAGGCTGTCAGCCTGAGGAAAGACAAACAAAAGTCACCGCAAAGGGAGAAAGCCCAAAAATCCTGAGGATGGGGCTGATTCCTGCTGATGACGCGGAAGAGATGCTCAGGAGCTACGAACCCGTGAAAGAGTATCTCTCCGAATCTTTGGGAATTCCTGTTGAAATCAAGGTAACTTCCGATTACACTGCAGCCATCGAAGCGATGAGGGGGAAACATATCGATTTGGCCTGGTTTGGGCCGTTTTCGTATATTATCGCAGCGAATGTCGCAGGCGCAGAAGCGATCGTTGTTGGGGTGAGAAGGGCCGACAACAAGTCAGACTACCGTTCAATTATTGTTGCAAGGGAAGGCAGTGGAATAACCTCCCTCAAGGACTTAAAGGGAAAGAGTTTTGCCTTTGTTGATCCCGCATCAACATCCGGAAACCTAATCCCCCGGAAGATGCTGTTGGAGAACAATATTGACCCCGACAAAGACTTCAGCAGGACGTTCTTCGCAGGCACCCACAATTCGGTTGAATATGCCATCGCAAACAAAAAGGTTGATGCAGGGGCAGACAGCGATAATTCTTTTGAGAGGATGGTCGCTGCAGGGGAGATTGACCCCAAAGTCAATATAATCATCTTTAAGTCCGACCCCATCCCTGGCTCGCCTATCGCCGTCAGAAAAGACCTTCCTGCCGCCTTCAAGAAAAAAATACAGGATGCCCTTATCAAGATGGACGAGCAGACCATCCTCAAAGTGGATGGCTGGGGAAATATCGCAGGGTATGACAAAGTATCCGACAGCAAGTATGATATCATCAGGGAAACTGCCAAAGCATTAGGTATGGATGTCACCAGTCCTCAGGCTGCAAAATAAGCACCCGTGTTTGACTTCAAGGTCGCAGGGTTTAAAGCCACAGAGTGGCACCAAAAACGCAGAGCGTTTTTCAGTACCCTGCCATTTAGGGGGATAGTTCACATTTTTATTGCTTTATTATGCCATTTTTCGATTAAGGGGGTGCTTTCATTTCCCGTAAGGGTGGAATGCCATTATGATCGCCATTAAACACTTGACCCACAGGTATGACGGCAGGGATGAGGATGCTGTCAATGATGTCAGCCTTTCGATAGCAAAGGGGGAGCGCGTCGTCATCCTTGGTGCAAGCGGCTCTGGAAAATCCACACTTCTCAAATGCATCAACCGCCTTGTCGAGCCGCAATCGGGCAGCATTGAGATCAACAGCGAGGATATTCTCAAGGCAAAGAAACAGATGTCCGAAAGGATTCGGGGAAAAATAGGGATGATTTTCCAGAATTTCAACCTTTTAGAGAGAGAGACTGTTTTGGCAAACGTCCTCAATGGAAGGCTCCGCTTTAACTCTGCCCTGAGGGCTGTTTTTGGGATGTTTTCAAAACAGGACTACCATGAGGCAGAAGAGCAGCTGAAGAGGGTTGGGCTGGAAGGCCTTTCCCATGAGCGGGTGAGCAACCTCAGCGGAGGCCAAAAGCAAAGAGTCGCCATAGCAAGGGCGCTCTGCCAAAAGCCCGATGTCATCTTGGGCGATGAGCCCGTTTCCAGCCTTGACCCTAAGCTCATGAAGGAGATAATGGATCTGATAACCTCCATCTGCATTGAAGAAAATATCACCGTCATCACCTGCCTGCACTTCCTTGATTTCGCAAAAAAGTATGCATCCCGGATTGTCGGAATAAACAAGGGAAGTATCGTCTTTGACGGAAAACCGGGCGACCTTACCGAGAAAGACATTGTTGAGATATATGGAAAGACCCGCGATTGGTACATCTATGGGAGGACGGGATATTGAAAGGCATTATTCCTCTTTCTGAGGGATGGAAAAAATACAGGAGTTTTCTCATCGGGATAGTTATCGCTATTATCTACCTTTGGGCCATCAGAGGGACGGAAACGAGCATATCGAATTTTGCAAAAGGGATCCCCAACATGGTTGATTTTGTGAAAAGGATGTTTCCCCCGGACTTAAGCAACATTGGAAAATTCCTGCTCAAAGCGATCGAAACGCTCCAGATGGCCATCGTTGGATCAACGATTGGAGCCCTCATTGCATTCCCCCTTTCATTCCTTGCTGCGCGGAACATCATGCCCCGCAAGATGGTATACCAGGCCATCAGGACCCTCTTTGACATTTTTCGGGGGATAAATGAGATTGTATGGGGCCTTATCTATGTGTCCATGGTTGGATTGGGCCCTTTCCCGGGAGTCCTTGCCCTTGCCACCCATGTTTGCGGGGCGCTGGGAAGGTATTTTTCAGAATCCATCGAAACAGCAGACCCCGAGCTGGTAAACGCGATAACCGCAACGGGAGCAAACAAGATCCAGGTCATTGCAAGGGGGATAGTGCCTCAGATAAAGCCCTTGTTCATCAATTATTCATTGTACTATCTTGAAAACAATTTCAGGGCAGCCACCGTCCTTGGCCTTGTCGGCGCCGGTGGCATCGGGATGGAGCTCATCACAAGCATGAGGCTGTTCAAGAGCAGGGAAGTCCTCACTATCCTTATCATCATGGTCGGAACTGTCATGCTCATTGACCGGCTGAGTGCCGCAATCAGGAAAAGGGTTGTGGGAATCAAGAAAATTGCATAGGTTTGTGCCAGCCCCAGGGCGGGAGTTGTGTACATCGGGAGATTGGCATGAAAAAAACAGCACAGAGCAAAAAATGAGGTGGGAAAAATGGACGCAATAATCCTTGCAGCAGGAAAAGGGACAAGGCTGTTGCCCCTGACAAAGAATACGCCGCAATGCCTTCTGCCCATCGGCGGAATACCGATGCTCCAGCATCAGGCCAAAGCGCTGAAAAAAGCCGGAATAAAAGATATATCTGTGATATGCGGTTATCTTGCAGACAAAGTGGAATCCTATGCAAAAAGCCTCGGGATAAATTCCCTCCTTCACCCCTTCTTTGATGTTTCGGGTAACGCATTGACCCTGTGGTCGGCAAGGGAGGAGATAAAAAAAGGCTGCATTTTCCTTTACTCGGACATCGTCTTTGAAGATACTATCATCAGGGATCTCCTTAAGAAGAATGGCGACATTATCCTCCTCATCGCTAAGGATGGCCTCAGGGACGAATCTGAAAAAGTTGTTGAGAAAGATGGTAAAATCATCAGCATCGGCAAGGACAGCAGAAAAGGGCAGAATGGTGAATTCACAGGCATTGTTTCGCTTTCGAAAAGGGGGGCATCCCAGCTGATTGAATCCATTGAAGCACTAGCAAAGGCAACCCTTGACGTTTCCATGATAGGTGTTTTTTCCGCCATGCTCAGTAAAGGGATCGAGATAAAGGCCTGCGATGTTGCGAAAGCCCATTACGTGGACGTTGATTTCCCTCAGGACATAGAAAAGGCCGAAAAGATGCTCCGGGGATTAAAACGGGGTTAGGCGGAAGGTACCACCACCGGAATAACGGGGGAACCGGATGTATCATCGCCCAATATTTATCTCATTACCCCGATGTGCAAAAGAATGTTTTATTTTTATTTTCCCCAATCAAAACCTTTATTAACCATTTCTGGATAAGTCAAAAACACACCGCCCTTGAAGGCAGGGCGTGTTTTTGAGCATGATGAGAAACAGTTTGGCACACTCCAGGGGTTTCAGCCCGGGGAAACCAAGCAGTTTATGACATGCCGATGCAACAACATCTCAGGAGCAAAAGAACCTAATGACGCGCATCAACAAGATGGTCATGCGGGGCTTTAAGAGCTTTGCAAAGCATACGGAATTAGTTTTCGGGCCGGATTATAACTGCGTCCTTGGCCCCAACGGCTCGGGGAAAAGCAACGTCCTTGATGCCCTCTGCTTCGTCCTGGGAAAGACTTCTGCCAAATCCATGCGCGCAGAGAAATCTTCTAACCTTATCTACAACGGGGGAAAGGCAAAAAGCCCTGCAAAAGAAGGTGAAGTATCCATCTATTTTGACAATACCAGCAAGCGCTTCCCTACCGACGACCCCGAAGTAAAGATAACGAGGATTGTCAGGCAAAATGGCCAGTCCATCTATAAGATAAATGACAAAGTCAGGACTCGCCAGGAGATCATTGACCTGCTGAGCCTTGCGAAGATAGACCCTGACGGCTATAACATCATTCTCCAGGGCGACATCACCCGTTTTGTGGAGATGCCGCCCTTAGATCGCCGCATGCTCATCGAGGAGATATCGGGCATTTCCATCTATGAGGAAAAAAGGCAAAAAGCCATCAGCCAGCTCGATAAGGTCGAAGAGCGCCTCAAGGAAGCAGAGATTGTCCTCGCAGAAAGGAACACCTACCTCAAGGAGCTCAAGAAAGACCGCGACCAGGCGCAGAAATACAAGGAGATGGAAGACAATGTCAGGCAAAACAAGGCCACACTTCTCTTTAGGCAGATGGAACGCCAGGAACAGGAGCACCAAAAGCTCAAAGAAGGCCTCGATAAGGCAAAAGAGGCCCTCAAGAAGGTGAATGAGGAAATCCAGCTCACCCGATCATCAGTTCTCCAGAAGAAGGAAAGCGTCGAAGCTCTTGGAAAAGAGATCGAGCAAAAAGGCGAAGTCGAGCTTGTTTCCCTGAACCGGGAAATCGAAGAGCTCAAGATTGAAGTGATAAAAAAAGGGTCAAGGGTTGAGGCGATCGACCATGAGCTGGACAAGATCAGCCAGCGCAGAAAGGATCTAGAGTCAACTCAGCAGGAGCTTGGCGAAAAATCCAGGTCTCTCTCCCAGCAGCATGAGCATGCTGTCCAGCAGAAAAAAGCCCTGGAGCAGGAACGCGCATCCATCCTCGAAAAGATCCAGCAGTTTAGGAGCAAAAACAGCCTTGAGGGCCTTGCGGACATAGAAAAGAAGATTGAAGCGCTTGACAAGGAAGCGGAAGAGCTCCAAAAAACAGTCCATGCCCAGCGTGAGCAGCAGCATAATCTCATCAGGGAAAAAGACAAGCTCGACACCCAGCTCAGCATGATTGATGACCAGCTCGCCAAAGTTGAGACGCTGGCTAAAGAGCATAAGGCGGAGATTGAAAAGATAAAGCAGCAAAGGGCAAGATTTAAGGAATTGACTCTGCAGCTGAATGTTTCTCTCAATGAGGATTCTTCCTTGGCCGTCCAAATAGACAAGTCAAGGACAAAACTAAGCGAAGCCCGTGAAGAAGTGGCAAAACTCGAAGCCCGGTCAGCATCCCTCCGCGAATCAGCAAAACTTGACTCTGCGATGGAGAAGATCCTCAAGCTAAAGGAGACCCAGCAGGGCATTTTTGGAACTATCTTTCAGCTTGGGAATGTCGCATCGAAGTATGCAGCCGCAATCGAGAAAGCTGCTGGGCCGCGCATCAAGAGCATCATCGTTGAAGACGAGAAAGTTGCGGCCGGGCTGATAAACTATCTCAAGCAGCAAAGGTTAGGGACCGCTTCTTTCCTGCCTCTGAGTGTTCTCCAGGCAAAGGAAACGCACGCAGATATTGTTAAGCTCTCCAAGGCCAAAGGCTGCCATGGCCTTGCTCTCGACCTTGTCGAGTATGATCCCCAATACAGGAAAGCGTTCCTCTACATATTTGCAGACACCCTGGTCGTCGACAACATCGATGTTGCAAGGCGCCTGGGGATCGGAAAGGCAAAGATGGTTACCCTCGACGGGGACATAGCAGAAAGATCAGGGGTCATGGCCGGCGGCTATCACACCAAAAAAGGAGGGCTGCGGTTCTCCGAGAAAGAGATCGATTCAGAGCTAACCAGGGCCGGTGAAGTGCAGGAAGAGCTCCAGGAAACCGTAAGCGTCCTTGAAAGGCGCAGGAAGGAAAACGAGGAGGCCATAACAAGATTGCGCCTGGAAAAGGGCTCCCTCGAAGGAGAGATAATCAAGGCAGAAAAAAGCCTCCACCTTGCCCCGACCGATTTAGATATCACTATGGGAAAAAAGGATGAGCTCCATGGCCAGAGTAAGGCCATCGACAGGGACGTTGACAAGCTTTCAGGAGTGATCAACGAAAAAAACAGGGAGCTTGCAAATAACAAGATTGAGAAGCAAAAGCTCAGGGAAAAGATCGCAACGTTGCGGGACCCGAAGCTGCTCGCGGAGCTTGCGACCTTTGAGGAGCGCAGGAACCAGCTCTCGGAGGAGCTTGCAAAGATAGACGGGGCATTGGCAAACACCAGCCTCCAGGGAAAAGACATCATCGCTCCCGAGCAGGAAAAGATTGAGAAGATAATAAAACAGCTTGCAAAAGATGGATCGCAGTTCGCAACGGAAAAAGAGTATCTGATGAAGGAGCTCGGCCATCAGGAGGCAGGGCTTACAAAAAAGGAATCTGCTGCAAAAGAGTTCCACAGCAAATACAAGGGCCTGTTTGAGGAGCGCCATAAGCTGGAAACAGAGATAAACACGCTAGAGTCAAAAGTTCTCCAGAAGACGGACGAAAGCAGGAAGGTAGAGATCAATGAAAACACGCTTACCCTCAAGCATGCTGAATCTGCGGCAGCCCTTGCCGGGCAGAAGCAGGAATTCTCCCAATATGAAGGAGTTCCCCTTGCGGCGGGAAAGACAGAAGACCAATTGAAGTACGAGCTTGGAAAATTTGAGAAGATGAAGCTGGAGATAGGCTCCGTCAACATGCGCGCCCTTGAAGTCTACGAGCAGGTGGAAAAAGAGTTTAATTCCTTGCTGGAAAAGAAAGACACCCTTGCCAAAGAGCGTGAAGATGTCCTTAGCCTCATGCAGGAGATTGAGGCAAAGAAAAAGGAGCTGTTCATGCAGCATTTTGACAAGATCAATTCCAATTTTAAGGATACTTTTGCAAGGCTTTCCACCAAGGGAGAGGCCACCCTTGAGCTGGAAACGCCCCAAAACCCGTTTGAAGGCGGCATCGGCATCAAAGTCAGGATGTCGGGCGCCAGATTTTTAGATATCCGGTCCCTTTCCGGGGGAGAAAAGACGATGACGGCTCTTGCGTTCATCTTCTCCATCCAGGACCACGAGCCTGCATCGTTTTACATCCTCGATGAGGTTGATGCAGCCCTCGATAAGAACAATTCCGAAAAGCTTGCAAAGCTCATCCAAAAATACTCGGAAAAGGCCCAGTATATCATCATCTCCCACAACGACGGGGTCATCACGACCGCAAATACCCTCTACGGAGTTTCTATGGATGAGCATGGCATGAGCAAGGTCGTGAGCCTGAGGGTTTAATGGGGATGGGCGAAGCCGAGGTTCCTCAATTCCCAACCATAAGTAACTCAGAATTTCGTAAAGCTTTTTCTAGGGCGCAGGGGAAGGCAGCAAAGGCCGCAAAATTCCTCCACATTCCCCGTTCAAGCATAGTTACAAGATGGGAACGCCTCGGCCTCGTCAAAAGGAAACCGATTCCAGAAATTATCGCCGCACATAGGGAATATAAAGGAAACCTGAGCGAGGCAGCAAAAGATCTTCCTTGGGACAAAAGCACCATTTCGCGCCATTGGAGAGCAGAAAAATTGTACCCTGAAAGAAAAATTTCCCCGCAATCATACCCCCAACGGGTGCCCGGTGGAAATTGGCACAGGACACCCAAAAAAACAGAAGTAACAATTCCCACATACTCCATCAAGGTGTATCACTTAAAGGTGATGAGAATATATCATCTGACGGTTGGGGCCTTGGAGGGGTATTGTGCTGAGTATGGGATTCCTTTTGAAGATCCACCTCCAAAAAGCTATCTCGAGCACATTTGTTCTGACATGGCTCAGAGGGATCCTCCACAAGAAGAAAAAAGCAAGTATCATCTTTTTGGGCAGAGCCTAAAGTACACCGTCAAACAAAACAGCGGTAAGAGATTGATTACAAAGATTAAAATCAGGGAAGATTAAACCCATAACAACCTTAACTATGCTCAGCAGCCTAAATAAATTGACTCGTTTCGCTCGTATTCTCAAGGACATCTGGAGATATACAAGATAGTATGTTGCTTCGTAATAAGCAAGTGATTGTATGGGTAAAAGATTGTGTCATTTGCTAGATCAACTTTTGACCATTTTTTGCCTTTTATCCTTTTTGAAATACCCAAATATGTCCTTATGGAGCTCACCAGACACTAAACGAAGAAACCAGCTGAGGAAGAGCCTGCTTAACGTCAGGAAAAAACCATCCCGTTTGAACCTCCGTAACGATGTCCTCATCCTTCGGGAATATAATACCCTGAATTTCCCATGTTTCCTTGCTCTCATGACAAAGTCATGCTCTTCATACATTTTGATTGAAGGCCTGAAGCCTCCGCAGGAGTCGTATACCTGGCGCTTGCAGAGGATGGCGCACCCAGCAGCATGGGGGGCAATCCTCTGAACGATAATCACCCAGGCATTATAAAGAAAAAAGAGAGATGATCCGGCAACAGATTTTTCCAGAGGAACGATCAGGCACGCAGCGACATCGAGCGTGCGCCGATTGAATTCATGGATGGTCTTCTCAAGGAAATCATTGCCAAGCTCGCAATCGGCATCGATAAAAAAGAAGCGGTCACCCCTGGCCGCTTTGGCCCCATTCGCCCTCCCTTCCGCAGGAAGGCCGCCCTTGGTTATTTTGCACCCGAACTTCCTTGCAATCTCCTTCGTTTTATCCTGGGAATGGCAGTCCGCAACAATCACTTCAAAATCCTTGAACGTCTGCCTTCTCAGGCTTTCCAGAAGCTTAGGAAGATAATGTTCCTCATTCCTTGCCGGGATGATGATGCTGAGCATAAAACCCAGAAAAAGCGCCCTGTTTAAAAAACATGCGTCAAATGAGCTTCAAAAAACCGAAAGATGATTTCATGTGAGGCATCCTAAACAGAAATTACCTTAATTTTCCCGTCTTTTTGGACTCTGAAAAACACAGGATCGCTGGTAAGCAAGTCGGTAAACCCTGACACCATCGAACTAGTTGCAACAATAGCATCGATGATGGTGAGGTTATAGGCATGAGAAACATTTGCTGACATGGACGCAAGGTCCGGGGTTAATGAAAGGAGGGATATCTTTTGGGAATTGTTCAGGAGATGGATCATTTCCTCAATTTCTTTTACCAGCCCTTTTTTCAGGTAGTTCCTTTTGAGTTCTGCGAGAGCGATAACGGGGACGGTTAGCCTGCCCTTTCCTTCAATAATCTCCCCCCAGATTTGGACAGCCCTGGGTGCCCCTTCACCAAGCCTGATAAAAAAAGAAGTGTCTGCGGTATAATTCATTCTATATTCCTCTCTCTGCGTATGTGTTCCCAATCCTTCTGGGTGAATTTTGCTTTTCTCAAAATCTCCAAAATCCTATGTTCAGGTGTGATTTTGCCTTTTTTTGCCCTGATAAACATCTCCCCATTGAGGTCAAGTACCTTCAGCAGGTCACCGCTCATAAGCCTCTCCCTATCCCTTATTTCCTTAGGGATCACAATCTGCCCTCGTTCCCCCAGGGTCACATATTTTTCGATTATCATACAATATGAAAATATGATTTTGTATATAAATGTTGCCAAAATGTTTGGTTTACTGCACCAACCCCAGAAGGATGGGGAATTAGGAGGATAAATGCTGTGAGGAGTTAGAGTCCAAGGTTTAAGAAAACGGATGCGTCGGCTGGGATTCGAACCCAGATAAATGACTTGCCTCACAGAGCATGGAAGGCCATTGTCTTAGCCGTTGGACCACCGACGCGATAAGGGCCGAAGAAAGGCAGACCATATTTAAAGATATTGGCCGAATGGTTTTGAGAGCTTGTGGAAAACTTTGAACAGAGGCGGCCGAATTTACGGGGTGTCAATAGGGAACCTTTAAACCGCGGGGATTGGAAAAAATAGGAGCCACTCACCTTTTAGCCCACAAAGCAGTTCTCAGATTTTCCAAAAACCGCTCAAAGTCGTGCTTCTTTACAGCCGCTCCGCACGCATGCTCATGGCCCCCCCCATACCCGTCGATGCCCACCAATGCCTTCTGGACTGCTGGAGCGAGCGCAGCAACATCGCACCTGAGGCTCATCCGGACCTCTCCCGATTTTTCCCTCCCCACAACAACGAGTTTATCGGGAAAGCGGTACTTCAGCTCATTTGCCAGATCACCGGTAAAGCTGTTCCTGTTTTCCTGATAGATAAACACTAGCTCATTGTTAGAGGACGAATGCCCAAGGCCTTCCTGCAGGAGCTGCTCGTATTCGCCGTTAACCTTCTCAAAACGCTTCAGGAGATAATTTCCGGCAGGAGTCTGGTGCTGAAGGATCTCTTCCGGATCATCGATGCGCGTCAGAATCTTAAAGCACTTCGCGACTTCTGAAGAATTTCCCTTGAGGATGAATGAAAAGACCTTGATTAATATCCCAAGCCTGCTCGTAAAATAGATGTCACCAACCGCCGTTCCCGTCGCCAAGCCGGGGTATTTCTGCTGCACCTCAGGCAAAAACTCAGGCATCTGCCAGTCTGCGATAGCCCCCACTGCTGCAATCCAAATGTCCTGCTTGACAACCTCATAACATATCCGGGTAATGCAGGTCTGATCCTTGTGGTCGTAGGAGCGGGGATTAAAATAAGAAACGCCCTGCCTTTCCACAGGGTCGTGATGGTCGATCCAAACGACGGGCCTATGGGCGGCGTCGATGAACTCCTGGTCAACCACGGGAACATCGACAACAAATATTTTATCGGGGTCATACTCATTCACTTTGGGGAGAAAGCTGGTATTCAGGCTTGGCTTCGCCTTGACAACAATCCCATGGCCTTCCTGCTTGTAGCGGTAGAGCAACAGGAAAGAAGATAAGCCGTCAGCATCATCATCGAAAAAGAACAGTGGGTTTTTGCAGTTGTCCAGCTCTTCTTTTATCTTTGCGATGGATTTTTGGTCGAGCATGTCTTGAGAAACTTTTGCCGAGTTATTTAAATGCTTGTATTCCGAAAGGTATAAAACCTTTGAACCCTTGCCGTAATCCATGAATATCAGGCCCGTCTCATGCAAAGCCCCCCTGACCGGGAAGTTCTGCGAAAACACCTCATGCCCGGTCTGCGCAAGGGCAAGGAGCCTGTTTCGGGTGAGATCTCTCCTGAAGTCGGAAGAATTCTCCGGAACCAGCCCATCAGTCTTTGTCGGCCACGTCGGCTACCCCTACCTCAACGTCGGGATCCTCAGCCCCCCAGAACGGACTGGCCAGGCATGGGAGTATGATGCGCCCTCGCATTGGGCTTCACATGATTACGGCACATCGAGGATCATCGAGCTCAGGACTGCGCTGGTCAACTCCCGCTTTAAGGCTCCTGTTCGGGGAAGTACAAAATTCCTCGAGATGACGCAGGAGATTGGCATGGCGTCAAAGCCGGTTGATGTCGAGATTACCCTCTCAAAAATTCCGCGTTTTTCCTGGTTTACCGATTCCGTTGCAAAGCCTATGGGGCCGAACGCAACTTTAAAACAAGCCTCCCTGACCGAAAATCCGAAAATCCCCGCAGCCATCGAAAAGGTTGTTGACGATTCCGGCTTGAAGGCATCTGAGGCGATCACCTCCCTCTACCGGCACGGGTTTGATGAAAACCAGCTTGTGAAACTGCTCAGTGTGGGAACCGTCGGGTTGCCCCACAACAGGAGGATAGTTCCGACGCGATGGTCGACCACGGCAACCGATGATATAATCGGAAATTATCTCCGGGAAGAGATTAAACAATTTCCCTTGGCTGACTACCGTTCATTTTTTGGCTCTTACCTCGGTAATTATTTCCTCATCCTCTGCTATCCCGAAATGTACTCCTATGAGCTTTTTGAGATGTTTGCGCAGCCCGTTGACCCGCATCAGCCGGCGTTCACGACCGACGCCGAGCCTTTTGAAGGAAGGTCTGCCTATGCAGAAAACACCGCCGGGGGGTTTTATGCAGCACGCCTTGCCATCATGGAAGGCCTGAGAGAGATGAAGAGGCAGTCAGCCGTCATCGCATTGCGCTTCATCACTGGAGAATATGAGGTTCCTCTGGGAGTTTTCGTCGTAAGGGAAGCAGCCAGGAGGGCGATGCACGCAAAGCCGTTGGAGTTCTCGTCAGAGGCGCTGATGACAACCTATGCAGAGCATCTCGCCAGGAAACGTTTTGGTATCGAACTATCCGTCATTCTGAGAAGAAGCAAAGTTCTTGACCAAAGAAAGCACCAGCCGAAGCTTTCTTCATTTGTTGGAGGATTCTCATGAGTGAAACGCTGCAAAAAATTGCCTTTGAGCTCATCGGCCTGATTTCCCATTTCCATAAAGGTGGGCAGGAAAAAAACCTCATTAACAAGGAAAGGCAGATTTACGATTTCAGGGCAAAAAAGCTTGCCTATGAAGAATCCCAGATCCACAGCCTGATCACAAAATTTGTTGAGCAGTGGGAACACGCCATCCCAAGGATGGAAAAAGAAAAGGTGTTCACGGGAGAGTTATCGCCCCAGGTGATAAAAGAAAAGATAAAAGAATCCTGGAGAGAAAAAGAGTATGGGTCAATCAAAAATTTGCTGGAACGTATTTTGCCGTCCCTCAGCAAGATTCCGGAGGAAGAAAAGCAAACGTTCACCATGGTGCTCTCATCCCATAACCTGCCTGAGGGAATCCGGGCTGAGATGGAAGCCGACTTCAGGGAGATGCAGAAATGCTTTCAGAACGATTGCCTGAGAAGCACCATCATCCTCTGCGGAAGGCTTTTGGAAACCGCGTTGCACCGGAAATATTTTGAGGCAACAAAGAATGACCTCCTGGAAAAAAGCCCCGGCATCGGCCTGGGGAACATCATCGCAAGGCTCATGGAGCACAAAGTATCTATCCCGCCGGGGCTGATGAACCAGATCCACCTCATCAACCAGGTCAGGATTTTTTCCGTCCACAAGAAACAGGAGCCCTTTTACCCCAGCAGGGCGCAGGCAGAAGCGATCGTTCTTTTTACCCTGGATGCGGTTGAGAAATTGTTTCCTTAGGGAGAAAAGTTAATATTTAGTTTTCTGGGGGGGTCTCCAACCTGTTGAATAGCCACCAACATTGGCACCGAAGAACCGGGGGACGACACCTTCGGGGTGACCGAGCAGGGCAAATCCGAGCGAAGCGAGGATTTGACCGTTGAACCCTCCGAAGCGGTAGCGAGGAGGTACCAGAAATTCCAATGAATTTCTCAGTACCATTGTTGTTGTTGTTGGGTTTCTTGGTTAATTCACTTCAGCCGGCTAACCTATTACGGGAAAAGCAACATTTATTAACACCTCTTTTACCGTACCTGAGTATGGACAAGTTCAAGGATTCGATAATAAAGCTCCTCCAGAAAGCGACCGGGCAGAAGGAGATTGTTCTTGAGACTCCGCCTCAGCCGACGATGGGAGACTTTGCTTTTCCCTGCTTTCCGCTTGCAAAAACATTCAAGAAAAACCCGATCGAGATAGCCAAAGAACTCGCCGGAAAGATAAAGCCGGAAGGGTTCATCGCCGAAATAAAGAGCGAAGGGCCATACCTGAATTTTTTTGTCAGCAGGGAACTGTTTGTGAAAGAAGTCCTCAATAAGATTCAAAAGGAACAATCATTTGGCTCAGGAAATTTGGGGAAAGGAAAAAAAGCGCTGGTGGAGCATACCTCTATCAATCCCAACGCCTCCCCGCATGTGGGCAGGGCAAGGAATGCCTTTATCGGGGATTCTGTTGTCCGGCTCCTCCGCTTCCAGGGCTACAAGGTTGAGACCCGTTACTGGGTGAACGACATCGGGAAGCAGATTGCGATGCTCGTATGGGGCTCCCGCGATAAGAAGAACATATCTTTCCATGACGTCCTTGACCTCTATATCAAGACCAACAAAAGGATAGAGGATGACCCCAAGCTCGAGCAGGAAATTTTTGGCATATTGCAGAAGCTCGAAGCCAATGATAAAGAAGTCAGGGAGCAATTCAGGAAAATTGTGGGAATCTGCGTCCAAGGCCAGACATCGCTCCTCGCAGAGCTCGGGATAAAATTCGATAGATTTGATTATGAATCAGACTATCTCTTTGGAAAAAAGACGGAACAGGTCATGGCGATGCTTATGAGGACCGGGAAGGTTTTCGAAGATGAGGAGCAGCGGCTGGTTTTAGACCAGAAGGAATTCAACCTCCCGATGAAAAGCCCCGTCCTGGTGTTGACACGGTCGGACAAGACCTCGCTGTATCCCCTCCGCGACCTTGCCTATACGATGGACAAGCATGCAGACGGGGAAAATATTGTCGTTCTGGGAGAAGACCATAAGCTCTATTTTCAGCAGATAGAAGCTGCCCTTAAGCTGCTCAGGAAGCCAGCGCCGACCCCCATCCATTATTCATTCATCCTCTTGCAGGAAGGCAAGATGTCGACGAGGAAAGGGAACGTGGTCCTCCTGGAGGAATTCATAGAAGAGGCCCTTGAAAAAGCCAGGGATGAGATCAAGAAGCGCCACGGGAAAGTCCCCGAGGAGACAGCAAAAGCGATTGCCTATGGAGCCATCAAGTTCAGCATCATCCGCGTCAGCCCCGAAAAGAACGTCATTTTTGACTGGGACCAGTCATTGAGCTTTGAAGGAGACTCGGGGCCCTACATCCAGTATGCCTATGCAAGGATATGTTCGATTTTTGATAAGTTTAGAAATGAGCACGGAAAAATGATAGCCCAGGAAATATCCTATTCCGCCCTTTCAGAAGGGGAGGACTTTAATCTTGTCAAAACCCTTGCCAAATTCCCAGCCGTTGTCGAAGAGGCAGCAACTCAATATAAGCCCCATATCATCGCGACGTACCTGTTAGACCTTTCCCGGGTCGCAAACGAATTCTACCATGCATGCCCCGTCCTCCAGGAAAAGGAACCGGTAAGGGACGCCCGCCTGGCGCTGTTAGGATGCACAAAGAAAGTCCTCAAGACAGGCCTCAATCTGTTAGGCATCCAGGAGATTGAAAAGATGTGAGGCTGTGAATGATGGCCAAGTCGCTTAATGAAGCCTTCGAAGAGTTGAAGAAAGAGGAAGCGCTAAAGAAACAAAAGAAAAAACCTGTCTTGGAGTTTCCCAAAGAAAAAAGGCTCGCCTACTACTCCGGATGGCACAAGGACGATTTCCCTGAGCCGCGGATACAGGAAAGACGGGGAGTGGCAGAACACCAACTCTCTCGGTGTTGGAGACATTGAAAAAGCGATTGATGTGCTCCAGCAGGCAAAGACCTTCATTGAAGGCGATGATCAGGCAGAATCTGCCTGATTTTTCTTATTTTTTTCTTATTCTATTATGCTCCCTAATCCTTTGGTATATTCGGCTGATTAGAAATCCTGCAATAGGATATGCCATAAACCCGATAACTGCCCCAAACAAAGCAGAGGGCTCTGCAAGCCCAAGGCA
The DNA here is from genome assembly GCA_016188175.1 of Candidatus Woesearchaeota archaeon. Classification (GTDB taxonomy): domain Archaea; phylum Nanobdellota; class Nanobdellia; order Woesearchaeales; family JACPBV01; genus JACPII01. Next base: position 20,285 of record JACPII010000031.1, read on the forward strand.
CCCCCATTCGTTCGGTTTGCAGAAATTCATAAGAATTCCACCAATACCTGCCGTACCCCAAAACAATGGCAATCCGACGATATTTACTAGACGCGCAACAACTTTCCCAAAGACGTTTTGATAGGGGTCAAAAAATAACAGGATAAGCCATGCGGCGATAATAGCTAACCCAACCTTCAACCCAATTTTAAAGCCTCTATCCCTTGAAATCTCTTTGAAGTTTCGTAGGAAAAAGTATATGCCCAAAGCTAAAAGGCCGAAGGGGATCAGGAAGGATACTGTTTCTGCCCAAAGGGCATTTCTTATATTCAACCACCAAAACACCAGTATACCAATAATAACAACCAAGACAAAGAATGCATATTTCCTGATTTTTTGCCAACCATTCTTTAAATTCTTCATAATCCACTTTATGATTAAGCACTATTTTAATCTAAACTCTTGCGTTTTTGCTTATAAACGGTTCCGCCAGTATCCTCCGCTTTTGTAAATCTGCTTCTTCGACGATAGTTATCACTAAGTCGTCAAATGTTCTGCCTTGTATGTACCGTATGACTTCTCCGATACTCCAC
>JACPII010000028.1 GCA_016188175.1 Candidatus Woesearchaeota archaeon
AGGCTTCGAACGCAGCTCACAATCATCAGCATGAGCTGCATCCAAGTGTATTTCACGTTGTGGTGTCCTACCGAAAGGCTTTTCTTGAAGAACTGATTCCGCATCTTGTCGATATCCGGTTGCATGGTTATCGACAAAACCTGAGGGGTCTAACCACCCCCCGGTTTTTCCCAATCACATGAAGTTTAAATCACTTTTGGTTTACTTCGGGGAAGTCTGAAGGGAGTTATCTTTAAATACAACCTTATTTAAGAAAGAGATATGCTCCCCTATCTTGCAAAATTTCTTCCGGTTCGGGTTCATGAGCACATGGAGTCTTTTATCTTAAAAAATTATGGCCGGACACATTGGGCTACGACAAAGCTCCCTTCAGAATTCTTTGAGGTTATCTCGGGAAAAAAACTGCTTTCTATGTTCCACCATGCGGCAAAAAACGTCCCGGGATATAAAAAATTCCTTGCTGAGCATAGGATCAATCCTTCTGCAATACAAACTGTCGGGGACTTTGACACCCATGTTGTCGAAACCAACAAGGATAACTACATCAGGAAATACTCTTATGAAAGCCGGTGTGTGGATGGCAAATTCCCTCACGATGGGAACATTGACGAGAGTTCGGGAAGTTCAGGAAAACCTACCAACTGGATCAGGTCTATAAAGGAAGAGAGCCTGCTTTTTAATGTTGCTCAGTTTGAGTTTAATTATTGTTATGATGTTAAAAACAAGCAGTATATTGTGTTAAGTGCCTGGTCAACAGGGCCTTGGGCAACAGGGATCAAATTTTGTGAGATCATCGAGCATTCAGCATTAGTGAAGAGCACGGATACTAATGTTGAAGACATAATCGAGACATTAAAGCTGTTCGGGCCGAAATATAACTATCTGATTGCAGGGTATCCTCCTTTCCTTAAAAAATTAGTTGATGAAGGGGCCGATAAGATACGCTGGAAAGATTACAAGATTGACATCATGACGGGTGGGGAAGGAAATATCATCGAATGGAATTATTACATGAAGGATAAGCTTGGCCAAAATTGCAAGATAGTTTCATCCTACGGCTGTTCAGACATAGACATCGGCATCGGTTTTGAGACTGATTTCTCTTTTTTCATCCGTGAGCTCTGTAACAAGAACAGAAAATTGAGGCAGGAATTGTTCGGTCATGGTGATAAGCTTCCGATGATATTCCAATATAATCCCCTGATGCATTACATCCGGCAGATTCCCATTGAACGAGCCGATGGAAGTAAAATTTATGAGTATGAAATCACATTGTTGGACAGGAATGTAGTCAGCCCAAAGATAAAATACAACTTGAAGGACGAAGGTGGCGTAATCAAATTCAACGATATGTTAAGCATCCTGGGCAGCCATGTTCCCGATTTCCTGGATCGCTTTCAGAAGAAGGGGCATCAGCGTGAGCCCCTCCTCCGGCTCCCTTTTCTTTATATCGTTGACAGGAGCGATGGAACTATCTCTCTTGATGGTGCTAATATTTATCCTCATCAGATTGAAAGATGCATCCACCGTGACAGGGGCCTTTTAGCAAATGTCCATCTTTTCAAGATGGCCTTAGAGTATAATAAAAAGAAAAACTCCGTTTTTAAGGTGATGCTCGAACTGAAGGAAGGCATTAAGCCAAGCCAATTATTGGCAAAGAAGGCTTCGTCGGTTATCTTGCGGGAATTGCAGAACCTGAATTATGATTACCGAGAGTCTTACACCAACGATAAAATCCTAGCCCCTGTCGTCGCCTTATTCCGTTATGGGGAAGGCCCTTTCCATCCTAAATTTAAGAAAATCAAGCACAAGTATATCCATACCTGATGAATGTTTCGGTAATCAAGAACAAGTGATGGTATCTTTCTTTCCTTTATTTTTTCCGAAAGGAGAAATGCATGGGTAACACCCGAGATTCATGGATTTGCATTTCCTTCGATGCTTGCTCTCGAACTTGAATGATCCTTCCCGGAGCCAAGCTCATAGACAAACGCAATTCCCCACGTCCATTGGTCAAACTTTCCGCTCACACCACTTAAAGAGTCGTACTGGTTGAATCGTGCGGTGGCGTCCACGCTGAGGTGATCTCTCATCCACCTCCATCGTTTTGGCGGCCTTAATTTCAATCCCGCCCCAAATGACCAGTATAAACCCAAGTCACTTCCCCTTTGGCGGATGACCGTCCTGCTGCTCGGGATGGGGAAAGGTGCATCAGTTCCGCTGAAATCTATCTTACCATCTGCGCTAAAGTGCATGTACTGGGGCCCAATAACAAAAATACCATAAGGATTTGCCCATCCTTCCTTTCCCAGGGGATACAAGTTAAATCCAAGGCCAGCCCCAAGGGACTCTCTTTTGATCCTTAAATCAGCATCCAAAGTGCCAGTATTGAAGGGAAGGCCCAGGACGTGGGTTTCATCAAAATGGGCATGAGTATCGAGGTGGCCTTTTCCATAGGATAACTCAAATATTCCTTCCCAATGATCCCCTAAATCCCACAAAGCCCCAAATCCGGGAGTCCAGAGTTTGCCATCTCTTGCCTCCCTCCTGAAATCATTGATCTCGATGGGTCCAACTCCGAATAATGAGGATATCTCAGAAGCTTGCGCTCGTTCAGATGCTTCAACATCCGCCAGAAAGTCACCTGAACCACTTGAGCTCGTTATTGAGGAAAAGAGTGCATCAGGAATTAATTTTCGCCATAGGGGGTCTCCAGACCCGTAAAGCAGTACTTGTTGGCCGTTGGGCTGGGAAATGAGGGGGTATTGGTCTGGAGTAACGACCATTGAGGGATCGCGGGGTGTCTCAAAGGGGGAATCCGCACTTTTATCGATAGTATCTGGAGTGTGCACCGGCGGTTGCCTTGGAGTGATGGGTCCAGCAGTAGTTTGTGATCCTGAGGGTTGACTTTCAACAGGTCCTGCAGAAGTGAAAGACACCGGGAAATAGGCCAAAGCTGCGCTTAGCACTGTAGCCAGCAGCCGTTGAGATAACCCTTTCTCGGGATTATCGGTCGGTTGACGAACTTCATGTTCTCTTAAATAGGGATAGGCAAACCCGCGGGAATCGACCTTAAATTCCGGAATATAGAGGTAACTCATAGTCATGGGTGTACAAAGCCATTATATATCTTTATCTGGGCTCCAAACGATATGTTGTAATGTATCTATTGCAGGTGCATTTCCTTGGGAACATTTATAAAAAATAGTAGTTTCCTCTTTTTATGAACCGGGGGGACAGGCTGGAGGAAATAATTGATGCAGTTAATCGATCAGGGAAAAAATTATCTGACCCCTTTGCAAGGCACGTGAACAACAGATATGGTGCAACTGCATTAGGCCTTACAAGGCAGGAATTGGGGCCGGAGGCATCGAGGGAAATAGCGGACCAAATTCACAGCAACCATCTTTCTCCTGATGCTTCAACAGCCTATCCAGCCGACATTTTTTTTGAGAAACTCAGGGATCCGCATGAGTGGGTAGACGGGATTTTATATTCGTTAATGCTTGTTTATGCGGGGATTAGATTACGAGGTCATAAACTTGTTGAACCCAATGATACTATCTTTGCCGCAGTTGGGGCTTTCTCCTTAAACCCAGATGTCAGGCCGATTGGGCTTGAGGAAAGTTTTCATCTTAGGGCCGGGAAATTGCTTCTGTCCAACGGGTATATTTTAAGGAATCTCGAGGGGGCTAACCAGAATTTTTCCAGCTGCATGAGGCTGTGGGCCGAATTGGGGGAAGGGAATGCAATTCTCAGGAGAAAGACATCAGACTGGTATACCTCCTATTTGGAGGGATGGCTTGGGCCGGAATTGGCGGTTGTGATGAAGGCCAATGACTGCCAGCTAACTCAAGCCGCATTGCAGGCATATTTTCTTTACAAGGGAAATCCATTGAAATTTGGGGTCCATGATAAATGCGAGGCAAATGGTTCTGAGTGTTGTGAATACGCAGTAAAATGGAATCCAGATGAAAGGAGGTTAAAAAAAATTGTCACTGCAGTGCTGAGCGCTGTCCCCGGCATCAGGGGCATCATAAGGGAGAATGAGGATTTCCGAAGGGAAATGTTAAGGGTTGAGCTAAAGGTTAGGGAATATGCAGGGCAGGTTGCTGAACTGGAGCGCAAATTAGGGGAAAGAATGAAGGTTGAAGAACAGCACGGCCTTCTTGCCGGCCTTCACCACCACTTATTGAATCCTTTGGCAAATATTCTCCAATATAATGGAGTAATAGAGGCGCTGCTTCAGCCAGGCATCCCCTTAGAAACATTAGCCGAACAGCGTGGGACAATGGCTGATTGTGTTGCAGAAATCAAAAAAAGCACAGAGGATGCAACAAGGTTTTTAGAGATTACACGTGAATTGGTTGGCTCGACAAAACCCGAACAGACTTTTGAAGTTGAAGCATCCAAATATTGGGGAGCCGCGGTGTCAGATAAATTAGCTGACATAAAAAGAAAATATGAGAAAGTTCCCGTCCTAACGGAATTAGAAAGTGAGAGCAGAATAATAATCAATAATAAACTTGGTCTCGGAGTGAACAATATTTGGCTCAACATGCTTGAGGAATTTGAGCGTGGAAATCTCATTTCGGGCTTGCCTATAGTTATCGGGACATATGACCGAGGCTCCAAGGTTCAGTTAAGCCTGATATCTCCAACACTATTAGATTGGGAAAAAGTGTATTCCGCAATCTTGCACGCTAATATTGGTCTAGACAGGGAGGCTCTTCAGGAGATGGACCGTCATCGATTATTGCAATATTTGAAAAACCCGCTTGTTTCGACAAAGGGCAGCACCGGTAATGGATTATCATTTGCGACTGCTAGCGTGTTGGGGTTAGATGGCACGATGGAATTGCATTACGATACACAAAAAGGTTTTGAGACGAGGATTTATTTGCCAAGGCAGGGGTGAGGTCAATGGGAATATATAACACAAGTTTGAATCTTGGTTTGTACCAAGTCGGGAGCGATATCCTCGGAAGAAAAATATCTTTTATTGATCCGAGAAATCCTGGAAACAGGCCGATTCGGTTTATGGTTGTCGATGATGAGGAAGGTCCAAGGAAAATTGGACGGAAAGGTTGGTTTTTGCCGGAATTTATTGGGCATACAAGTAGGAAAAACATCGACGAACTTCGCCCCGTTGAAGTTTACGAGGTGGGGAGTGTGGAAGACTTCATTTCCTTAATGGAAGATCCCCGACGTTATCTTGCCCAACTGGAACAATCGAAAAGGCTGGCATCATTCCTGGGGTTTAAGGAAAAGCCTGAAGAATATATCGAGAGAACAGAAGCTCAAACAGACAGCGCTTTTGATTTCCTGTTGTTAGACATTCGGATGGACAAAGTTACTGAGGAGGGAAAAGGGAGGATGGATGGGCTTGATGCGGTGGTTAGGATATCAACCGAGCGGGCAAGGGAACCACCAAATCCCAACTTCATGGGTTTTCCCGTTGTGCTGCTCACTGCCTATGGAAACCAGATAGATCCCAGTCGGTCAAAGACCGTGTCAAGGGCGGATGGTATTATTTCCAAACCCGTTGATAAGGACAGGTTTAAGGATGCAGCAATAAAATTCTTGGATGGTAAATTTATCGATCCATTAACTGGCAGGAACTATTTTACTGACAGGTACAAAGGAAAATAGGCATGACGAAAAACTGAAGTTGACCCACCCCCTCATCTCTCTCGGGAAGGAGCACAATCTGGCCCACACACATTTATAAAACCGATTCTCATTCTCTTGAGTATGTGCGGCATCATCGGCATCGTTGGAACGAAAAACCAGGAACAGCTGGTTGAAAAAGGCCTTGCCCTGCTGAAAAACCGGGG
>JACPII010000034.1:0-15616 GCA_016188175.1 Candidatus Woesearchaeota archaeon
AGTTATCGTCCTCTCCTAATAATTAAAAAAGTATTTAAATGGGGGTTTCCAGAGTTTCCTTATGGCCCATATAAAGCTTAAAAGGAGCATCATCCCGGCATGTGACGTCGCTACGCTGAAACTCCTCGAAAAGATGGTGAAGGAGACCTGCAAGATTGAGGGTATTGGGGCCTATAAGATTGGCTTTGAGCTTGTCATATCGTTTGGGATCAAGGAAGTCATTAAGACGATACGGAAATTCACCAGCCTGCCTATCATCTATGACCACCAGAAAGCAGCTACTGACATCCCTGAACTTGGAGAGAGGTTCATGAAAGCTGTCAAGGGTGTTGATTACGTCATCCTTTTCCCCCTTGCTGGCCCTGTGACGGAAGAGAAATGGATTCGGGCCGCTTTTAAGGAGAAATTAGGGGTAATTGTCGGGGGAGATATGACCCATAAGGCGTTCCTCCAGCGCAGCGGCGGCTTTATTGAGAATATGGCCCCAAAGCAGATTTACAAGATAGCTGCCCAATTGGGGGTAAACGATTTCGTTGTTCCTGGAAACAGGCCGTTTATGATCGCTGAATACAGGCGATTTCTTGAGAGTTTTGGCTTAAAGCCGATATTCTATTCTCCGGGATTTATCGAACAGGGCGGCAGTATATCTGAGAGCGCAAAGATAGCCGGGGACAGGTATCATGCAATTGTAGGAAGAGCCATCTACAATTCCAAAAACATGGGAAAGACTGCCAAAGAACTTGTTAAGGTTATTTCTGCGTAATTGATGACATCCACTTCTTGGCGGCCTATTGGGGGCGTGGGACAGTAAAAGGAGAACCTAACGCCTGAGAATGATAATAACGCCCTGATTGAGGGAATGTTTAAAAAAGATTGAGCATTATCAGGGCCAATGAGGTGGGTAGGGGTTACAATCTGGGGTATTGTTCTTGTCTGCATACTTTTACCTGTTTCCTTTGCTGCAACGGTTGAAGATAGTGTATTAAAAATCCTTGAAGAAAAGGGGGAAGCCAGGGGAATCGTTAAGCTTAAAGGCGGGAGTTTTACCCCAATCCCCCAAAGTATTGGGATACCGAGAACGGATGAGTCAGGGGTTTCGAAGCCCGATTTGACCGTTCTTGTGGCGAGGACCGGATTTAAGCGCGAAAGGGATATTCCCGGCCTCGTTGCGGTAGTTGGAACTATTCAAAAAGATGGGTTGAAGGGCCTAACCGAAAATCCGTTGGTAGAGGGGGTTTATGAAGACAAGGTGTATCATCCCCTTCTGGCAGACACATCACCCCTCATCAATGCGCCGGACGTCCATGATTTAGGGTACACGGGGAGGGGGCAAACCGTTTGTTTGCTCGATTCAGGAATCAATTACACCCATCCAAAGCTAGGGGGCTGTTCCAATGCACAATTCTCTGCCGGGAAATGCAGGAAGGTGATCGGGGGCTATAATTTTTTTGATGAGAACGAGCTGCCATTTGATGATTTTGACCATGGGACGCTCGTTGCAGGGATTATCGCTGCTGAACCTTTTGAATTTGGAGGAAAGACCCATAAGGGGATCGCTCCTGACGCAAAGCTGCTTTCTTTGAAAGTTTGCGGGTTGTCCGGGGATGGCAATGCTGAATGCTTCACCTCAGATATTATTTCTGGCCTTGAATGGTGCATCCGAAACATGACTAAATTTAATGTATCAGTAATCTCCATGAGCCTCGGCGGCGCCGTTTATGGGGACCGGGAAACCTGCAAAGCGAACGATGCATTTATTGCCGGATACGTCGATGATGCGGTCAGCAAAGGAATCATTGTTGTTGCGGCTTCCGGGAATTATGGCTGCGGAAATTCAGGATGCACGGATAGCATCGCATCGCCTGCCTGCCTTGGAAACGTCACATCGGTTGGAAGTGTTTCTCACGATGGAACCCAGATCAGCGATTTTTCCGACCGGGCAGGATTCCTTGATGTTGTTGCCCCGGGTGAGTCGATCGTTTCTACAAGCATGGACGGAGATGGCGGGATTGCAAGCGGAACTTCGGTAGCTGCCCCCTTTGTAACTGGCATCGCATTATTGGTGAAGGAGGCAAATCCTGAAATCAGGGCGATGGATTTTAAGAAAGCATTAAACAGGACGGGAACGCTTGTGTTTGATTCTGGATCCGGGCTTTCGTTTCCCCTGGTGAATGCTAACCGAACTCTCTTTAATGCGACCCTCCGGAAAAATATAACTCTTGATAAAGGCTGGTCTTTTGTTTCGTTTCCTTTGATGCTGCCTCCCCAGGTTGAAATTGCCCCATTCAGGGGTGTCGAGGGGTTGATCCAGGAAATATTGCTTTATAACTCTACAACGAGCCTGTGGGGGCATTTGGCAATGAACGGGACGGGGAACAGCAGCCATCAAGCGTTCCCCATGGGAGAATCTGTCTGGGTAAAAGCGAGCAAAAACATCAACCTTACATTAGAAGGGTGGAGATACCCCTCAACGTCTATCGTTCCGACGGCAAAGGGATGGAACCCTTTTCCCTATTTCTCCCTTGCAAACCTCTCCGTCAATGCTACGATGCTGTCTCTTCCGTTCAAGGCTTTGTACGGCTTTGAGAAAGGCACACCGGTATCTTTTATCCCCGGAAGGAATAATTCAGAAAACAATCTGAGGACTTTCACGTTTGGAAGGGGGTATTGGCTTCTGGGGAACCGAAGCCTGGATATAACGCTGTATTGAGCGGAATATCTTAAAACATTTTCTTGGATTCAAATACCTGGCCTCGTGGTACTAATTTTTAAAGAGATCGGAATGTTTCCCTTAAGGTGGATGGAATGTTACTCCAGGAACTTGAGGGGTTAGAAGGTACAGTTGTTTTCTTAAAGGGACCTTTGACGAATGATTTGGGGGTATATCTGAGGCCAGCAAAAGACCACGGTGAGATTGTTGTTACTTATCGGGATGGAGGAGATACCGTTTGGGAAACAATCCCTGTAGGTTATTGCCGAATTACGAAAGCACTTGTTTTGAAAATTCCTAGGTTTGTCTACTCACAAACCGGGCTTGAGGAAAGGAAAAAAACCTCAGAGATTGATGCCAATGACGGGCTGATGGGGGAATGTGATAAAATTCTTCGTGAGCATAAACTTTAAGGGGTTAATTTTTGACAGAGAACCAGGAAACAAATTTCTTAAAAAAAGACGGCGACCGGGTAAACAGGACCTTATCGGGGGAATTCCATCGGAACTTCTCAGCCAAAATGTCCAGTAGTGCGTTAAAGACAAAGTATGAAACGGTTATTCCAACGGCAAATAAGGCACGTTCATAGATGACCACCGGGATCAGGCTAACCCATTGGCCGGCTGTCATAGGGACTGACCACACCCAGGCTGCTCCGCCAACCGCATGGGCGGTGAATGTAGCGCCTAAGCTCCTGAGGAACGTGTTATTTGAAAATCTTATCGGAAGGACTTTAATGATGACGGGAATCGTCCAAAAGAGGGAGAAGAACCAAACTTCCCCCCCAACGGGGTGAAGGACAAATGCAAGGATGGCGAGAAGGGGAACAACGACGGTGAGAGATCTCCTTTTCTTAACGCCAAAATAATAAGCCGCAAAAACCATCGGGAGCAGCCTAACGAGATTGATCAGGCTGAATGCTTTTCCCGCAGCAAAAAAATCGATGAGCTGGGAGCCGAGGACTGCAACAGCGCCGTATAAGGGGCCAAGAAAAGACCCGGCTATCGGGCCAAAGAACTGGAACAGGGTGAAGAACTGGTTTTCTGCGCCGATAAGCTTTGAGAAATTGATTTTATTCCCGAAGAATACGAGCAGGATAAATGCAGAGATGAAGACAGCCCTCTTCAGCCAAAGCCTTGCTTCGTTTTTTGATTCCATGACGGAAATGTAAATCCTGATGCGGTTTAAATAGTTTTCTAAAACGTGAAATCAATTGGCTTTTAACGGTTTTATATTGAACTTCAAAATACGGGATACTCCCCATTATTTAGGGGGAAATGGCGGTTGACCAGAATCCATTAACGACCTAAAGTGACGCTCATATATCGGGTTTCTTACTTTTGCAGGAGATCTAAAATCATCCTCATCTTGGCGAACCACCAGCCCTAATTTATACAGTTTTGCATGTGTTGGACGAGAGAGCATAAGTTGAATAGACTGCCCACCCATAAATTCCGTAAATGCCGAAACAATTCCCGGAGATATTTTTTCCTCCCCAGCCAACATAACACTTAATGCCGATAGATGATCGTCACCTGCATAAACAAAATGTTCGCTTGCTTCATCAACAAGCTGGGGCGTAAGGGTTTTTATATTTCTTTTATTCAATTCTTTAACACAATAACTCCCCATCCTTTGAACAAGGCAAGGATGGCCTCCCGACCAATAATAAATTCTGTTATATGCCCCATCCTCGACCTTAACACCTTGAGGTTGCAATCCATCTCGGATTATCTTATTAGATGTTTCTTCAGTTAAATCTCTCAGAATGACTGTTCTCGAGATGTTATAAGGAGATGTTGACCCTAACGATATTGTAGCGGCATCCTGCTGGTCTGCAATCACACATGATTGTATTGGTCTTCTGGTGCCGTGTTCGCTGGCACCAAAAATAAATCTGAGATGGCTCAAGAATTCGGGCACCTTTCCCCTCAAGTTGTTGTATTCGTCAAACAGCAAAAGTGCTCTAGCTTTATTTTCCCTCATTTTGGCTACTCGCATATCTCCCGGGTTGTCAATAGCTCCTTGTAAATCCTTTAAAAAATCACCAAGGGACCTGCTCCCATCATAACTGGCAATAGCATTTTTAAAAGACAAGCCAGCATCGTCTAACATTTTTCTTTCTACTAACCTTTCGTAGACATGGGTAGTTATCCTCCTCATAGCATTTCCAAAGTTTGTGCTCATAGTTTCAGCCGAAAGAGCATCCAAAAAATCATTGCAAAATTCTTCTAAGCTCATGAACACGGGAACAGTATCATATGTTTGGCTATATGTTCTCTCCAGTGCCTTTAAAATGGAAGTTTTTCCGAACTGCCTGGGGCCAGTTAAAGAAACCCACTCCCCGCGGAGTATATTCCTTTGAATACCTAACAGATCATCCCTGTTTGCAAAAATACCAATGGTGGCTCCAACCGGCCCCTTCACAACGAATTTATCCTCAATAGTAGTTTCGCCCATAGAATTAACAATAAACAGCATTCAATTTAAAAATCTTCCTTTATTATCTATTTTATAGTGGTGCTATCTCTCTTTCTGACCAAGCCTGAGGGGGATTCTCACTTCCGCTTTTTCATAGCTGGATTTTTTTGAAACAGAAGCATTCCACCATTCTATGAATGGTGGTTTGCATGGGCAAACCACAATTGGGTGGAATGCTGAGTGCTCAAAGACGGCAGGGGTGAGCGAAGCGAACATGCCGCCGGTCTGTGACCGGCGGTCCCCTGCCGTCTTTGACACAACAGAAATTGCCAATCGCAATCTCTGGGCTTTAGCCCACAGTAAGATGGCAATTTCTGAGCAGCTCAAAAACACGCCCTGCCTACGGAGAAACGCTTTTGCGTTTCTGGTATCCCTTTGGGACTTTAGGGCGGGGTGTTTTTGACATCTTCCCAAATCCTATCATGGGTCGGTGAGGTGGGTTAACCGGAATGTTTAGATATAACCTTAGATATAATAATTCATAAAGGTGGATTATATGCCGTCCTCATTCAACACACTAGAAAAGTCGGGGGGTCCCTCATGCTAAGGATACCCAAGGAATTTGCCGATATCGAGCAGATCCGTGAGGGTGACCCTATTGAGACCAATATCCATAAATAAAGAAAGATTGGTTTGGGGCTGCAAAATCATTGAAGCCATTCGACAAACGGGAGAAACTCGACCTTGAAAGGTAAATATGTCGTTGACTCTTCTGCATGGATAGAATATTTGCGAGGGACTGAAAAAGGCCCACAAGTCAGGGTACTTTTCGAAAAAGGACATGAATTCTTTACGACGGGTGTCTGTGTTGCAGAAATCATCGCAAAATTCAGGAAAGAGGGGTTCCTGAATCCATCGCTTCTGATGCTATCAGGGCACATTCAACGGTGATTCCTGTTGATTTTTCAATAGGGGAAGAAGCAGGGAAGCTCTACTGGCCGCTGAGGGAAAAAAGGCAAAAGTTTTCTCTTTCCGATACTATATCTCTTGCCGCTGCCAAACGTTTGATTGGCAAAGTTTTGACATTTGACACGGATTTTGCCGGCCTTACTGATGCGGTTGTCCTTTCCTGATTGGTGGAAACACCAATTCCACCCCATCTTATACATAGTTAATCGGCCATACCGAAACCATTAAAATTAAATAGCGGACTTCTCCCCGGTGTCTTTGGCGTAATTAAACAACATTTCGGGCCTATAGTCTAATGGACCAGGACACACCGCTTCGGACGGTGGAATCAGGGTTCGAATCCCTGTAGGCTCATTGATTTGGTATCCCTGTAGGCTCATTGATTTGGTATCCCTGTAGGCTCATCGGTTCCGCTTCCGAGCAAGGCGAGGAAGCATGAGGGTTGATAAGGGCAGACTGCCCTTATGTGGGAATCCCTGTTGGCTCATTGATGTTACTGAGCGAAGCGAAATAGCGCCATATAGTCCGCATGCTTTTAAGGGTGCAATCATTTTGTGGGAACCACTTAGGTTCATTATTTTCACTTCCGAGCAAATCACCTGTTAACGGACGTTTTACAAAACTGCATAACAAAACCGTTCCCCCAAAACCGATGGTCAAGCTCCATTCCTCGATGTTTATCGGCGTCCAGGGAGATGGCATCATCTCTTTTGGGTCCGGGCAGCCGGATCTTCCGCCGCCCCCCGAAGTTTATTCCTGCCTGCCGACTTATCATGACTTTAAGTATGGGCTGGTGCAGGGTTCTGAGAAATTGCGAAATGCGCTTGCGCTTGAATACAAAGGCTTCACTAAAGACCATTTTGTCATCACCAATGGGGCTTCTGAGGCGCTCGACCTCGTCCTGAGGACGGTCGGGAAGCCCGGCGACAAGATACTTCTTCACGTTCCCTACTATTATGCCTACAAACCATTGGTTGAGCTAAATCATATGGAGCCGGTCCTTGTCAGGACTGGCGAAGGGAAGATCGATTATGATGATTTCGAAATGAAAGTGCATGGAGTAAAGGCTGTCATCATCAATTCCCCCTCAAACCCGACCGGGAGGGTCCAGGAAATTCCCACGCTGAAAAAGATTGAGAAAATCACCGATGACCTCAATATCCCGCTGATTTCGGATGAGGTGTACAAAGACCTGATCTATGAGAGGGAAAATTACATGCTCCATGGCAGGAAAGTCATTACCGTCAACTCATTCTCAAAGACATTTGCGATGTGCGGCTTCCGGGTAGGTTACCTTTTTTCCACCGATAAAGATATTGTGGAGAAGGTCATAACCCTCAAGACCCATTCGTCAATGAACACCAACATTTTGGGGCAGGAAATGGCGTACCATGCGACCAAAACCCCGAAGTCATTCATCGAGAGCCACGTCAAGATTTGGAAAGAACGGAGAGATTTAATCTATTCCGAGATGGTGAAGATGGGATTGGATGTCTGGAAGCCTGAGGGCGCTTTTTATGTATTGCCAAAGATAGATGATTCTGAACAGTTTGTGTGGGATATGTTCAAGAAGCACAAGGTAATCACTTATCCTGGAGAATGGTTTGGGGCTCCTGGGCATGTCAGGTTTTCCTATGCCCTCGATTCCGAAAAAATCAAAGAGGGGCTGGAGAGGGTTGAGGAATATCTTAAGGGAAGGTAAGGCCTTTTGATAATTATTTCACAATCAATCTCTAAACCTAAGAGGTATCCCTCGGCAGGTAATATTATCCGGCAATCCGGACCCATTCTCGAAACCTTTTTAAAGCGCCCCGAACTTCTTGGATTCCCTTAATTTTAAGGGGCTATTGATGGTATAGCAAATCTCGTAAATTATTGAACTTTTCGAGATTTAATAGTATAGTAAATCGCATATCCAAATGTTCTAATATCTGTGCGATTTACTATTACCAGAAACAATGGAGGAATGGCTATGGCAAGCTTTAAGCTTTGTATCGCTGAACCCAGCACCGGAAAAACATTTCAAAAGGAAGTAAAGGATGCTGAAGCTCAGGGGTTTCTTGGGCTGAATATAGGTGAAAAGGTCCAGGGAGGCCCCATCGGGATGGAAGGCTATGAATTCTCCATCTCCGGCGGCTCAGACTTTTGCGGCTTTCCCATGAGGCGGGGCATTTTAGGGGTGAGAAAAAAGATCACTGCCTACGGCGGGATCGGGTTTCCCCATCTCAAGAAAGGGATGAGAAAAAGGAAAACGGTCTGCGGCCATAAAATCAACGACAAAATTTCACAGATAAACCTAAAGGTCCTCAAAGTTGGAGCAAAGCCTCTTTTAGAGATTTTCCCGCCTAAAGAAGGGGAGAAAAAAGAAGATCCGGCAATCGAGGATAAAAAATAACCGTAAATCATTGTTTCCCTTTTCGACCTTATCATGGCAACTGCTGAACAACAAACAAAGGAATCTTCTTTCTCTCAGCCAGAAATTAACATTGGCCTTTTTGGGCATGTCGACCACGGAAAGACGACCCTTCTTGAGCGGCTGAGCGGGAAATGGGCTGACACCCATTCTGAAGAGATAAAACGCGGAATCACTATCAGATTGGGATATGCTGACGTTGTGGTCCGAAAATGCGAGCCATGCAAAATCTTCACTACAAAAGATAAATGCCCGGGCTGCGGGAAGATTCCTGCATCATTGCGCACGGTAAGCTTTGTCGATGCCCCGGGGCATGAATCCCTGATGGCAACTATGCTTGCCGGGGCAACGATCATCGATGGAGCATTGCTTCTTATCGGGGCAAACGAGCATTGCCCCCAGCCGCAAACAAGGGAGCATGTGATGGCCCTCGAGATCATCGGCGTTAAAAACCTCATCGTCGTCCAAAACAAGATAGACCTTGTCTCTGAAGAAGAGGCAGTAGCAAGCTATGAAAAAATCAAGAAATTTCTCTCGGGAACGTCATTCCGTGACGCTCCCATCATCCCAACGTCTGCACAGCATAATGCGGGGTTAAGCCCCCTGATGGAGGCGCTCGAACAGCATATTCCGACCCCTAAGCGTGACACCAGCCGGGATCCACAGTTTCTCGTTGCCCGCAGCTTTGACATCAACAAACCAGGTACAACACTCGACAAGCTCCAGGGTGGCGTTTTGGGAGGGGCTCTTAAATACGGGAGGCTTAAAGAAAATGCAGAAGTTGAGATCAGGCCCGGCTATGAGGTTGAAGAAAAAAACAAAAAAGTATGGAAGCCTATATTTACCTCCATCGTTTCCATCCGCGCAGGCGGGAAAACTATTCCTGAAGCTGTCCCCGGCGGCTCATTAGGGCTGCTTACCAACCTTGACCCTTCCATTGTCAACTCAGATAAGCTTTCCGGGTCTATCGTCGGGCTGCCAGGGAAATTACCCCCTATAAGGGAAACCCTGATGTTGGAGACCCACCTGCTTGAGCGTGTTGTCGGGTCGAAAGAAGAGCTTCAGGTCGAAAACATCAAAAGGGCAGAGGCGCTGATGCTCAATGTAAACTCTGCAGCTACCGTCGGAATAGCCATCGAGCTCAAGAAAAATGCGTTTGTTTGCCGGCTCAAGCTGCCCGTGTGCGCCGATGCAGGCTCACGAGTGACCATTTCCCGGATGATCGGGAACAGGTTCAGGCTCATCGGATACGGGATAATAAAAGAGCAGTAATAATCTGGTTGTTGGATTTTTCTATAATACAAAAACTGGCTGTTATCAAAGGTTCATGATTTAAGGCCCTAACACCGTAATTCTTAAAAGGGCAATGGGAACCCCGATTTCTATGGGAGAGCAGACTGCGGGCATAGGGAGTGCACCAGAGGAAGGAAGGTACTCCGGGCGGGACATAAAAAAGATTTCGCTGCCCGATAATGCCGGCGTCCAGCTATGTGTCCCTTGGAGAGTGATTGAAAGAGAGCTTATTCCAGCTATTTATAATGGGGATGGAAAGATGGTAACTACTTGGAAGAAAGAGCTTTTGGCATTACGCCCGTTAATTAAAACTGGGGTGTTTACCCCTAAGGGGGCATGGTATATTCCTTTAGGTGACGTTGATCGAGCGTTGGCATTCCTTTATGAAACAAACGAGGATTGGGCAGTAAAACCGGCGAGGTATTCGCCATCATCCTCAACCTTGGGCGCTAATGGCGGCGGGAATGGAAAGGCAGCAGGGTTGGATGGAAAAAAACTCCAAACCCCGTTAGAGGAATCGGATGAGGATCCAATCAAAGCAAGAATTGACGACCCCATCCTTGCGTATTTTGATGAGGTCGAAAAAAGGCCGCTTCTTTCCCCTGTTCAAGAAATCTTGTATTCAAGGCGTAAAGATGCCCTTAGGCGAGATTTAGAAATGGCGGTTCTTTCAATCGAAGCCGCAGCCGATGTTGGCATCCAGCTTGCCCAGGCTGTCCAAAAAAAGGTCCTCCACTACCCGCGGATTCTCCGGAAATCTAGGTATTTGGCTGAAGATTCTTCTGATTGGGTATCAAATGAGCAGATGAGGCATTTACTGCCGAAGTATATCTCCATGCAAAAAAAGCCCTTCGGAAAAAAAGGGCACTATCCCTGAGGTACCTTTCCGCGGGCACACGCGAAGGGGAGATATCCCTGGAAAGGGCAATGGACGAACAGAGGGAATTGTACGCCAGGGCACTGGCAACTATCGG
Organism: Candidatus Woesearchaeota archaeon; assembly: GCA_016188175.1. Lineage (GTDB taxonomy): Archaea > Nanobdellota > Nanobdellia > Woesearchaeales > JACPBV01 > JACPII01. The sequence continues at coordinate 10,781 of JACPII010000034.1, forward strand.
ATTCTCTTTCCCGATAATGGATGAGCTGGTAAAATATGCCCTCGCTGCTAAACCTGATCTGGATGGATTACCTGAAAATACTGCTAGATATTCCCCCTCAAGCGGGGAATCATTTATAGACTTTGCCAGGAACAGAAAACCACAACTAGGCAAAAACGGCTCTTTTTATAAGTTCTTATACGACTCTATTCCGCTCATCAATTTCCAAGACGGCGAATATTTTGATTTCCTAAAAAGGCAGCGCCGCATTATCGGGGAATTGGGCAGCGAGTATTCATCAGTTACGGGAACAATCGGTGATGGAAACCTGAGATGGGTTATCTCAATCGCAAAAAGATTCAGAAACAGAGGGTATGGATTTCTCGATTTGATCCAGGAAGGGAATATTGGGCTTATGAAAGCAGTCAGCCGGTTTGATTATAGGCGGGGAATCAAGTTTTCCACCTTCGCCCATTGGTGGATACGCCAGCAGATTGCCCGTTCGGTTGCCGAAAAGGCTCCGCTCATCAGAATTCCTGATTACCAATTTATTGAATACCGAAAATACGTTCGTGCATTTTCAGAATTTTGTGAGGAATATGAAAGAGAGCCAACGATTGCTGAATTGGCAAGATTTACAGGCAAAGAAGAAAAACTCCTTAGGGAACTCGCAGGAATCCGAACACGGGTTATTTCTTCAAGCACACCCATGGGGGATTATTTGGATGGGGAACTTGGGGAGCTTATTGAAGACCCTGATGCAATTGAACCATCTCAGGCGGTATCCGATAAAAACCTGGAGGAAACGCTTGAGGCATTGATAGATAAGTTAACCCCGCGGCAAGCTGAAATTATCCGGAATCATTTCGGAATCGGCGGGCGCTATAAACAAACATTTGAAACGCTGGCAAGAAGACTAGGCATTTCAAGAGAGCGGGTCCGGCAGGAACACTCGGCGGCGTTACATAAGCTCGCCCACCCATTCAGGAAGAAGGAACTTGAGCCCTATATGGGGGAGGACAATGATGGGGCCAAAGAAAGAAGAATTCGGCAGAATCTTTTGTCAAAAGAAGATCATGGGGAGCGGGCTCGAATAAGGCATATTTATGGCGCAAGAAGGGCGCATAAGGTATTCGGCTGAATGGCTATTGCATGGAATAGAAAAAGCTTATTTCATCTCAAAATCTATCATAGAGCCCGTTTGGTTCCTTACCATTCTCTCTCGGTAAAGCTCCATCGCCTTCTCAAAGTCGACAAAAGAGTCCATGTTACGCTTCCGAGTAGCCGGCCATAAAGCCAGCCTCTTCCGGCCTGAGCTCATCGCCATCAACAAGCCTTTCGCTGCTCTCGACGCTGTACACATCTTCTTCCTGAACCAATCTCTCTTCAGGAATCTCGTCAAGGCCGTCGGTGTCTTCATCCAGCTCGTCCAAGCCCGTGTCTTCAAAGTCTTCGTCCATCGAAATCCCCTCCAGAGGCACGTAATAAGCACGAATTTATATATTTTGTCATTAAAATTTATAATGAATATATAAAAAGAAAGATTTATATAGAAGAATGCAATTTTAGAAGGAAACATATAAAGTTTAAACTAAGGAATCAAATTATATTTGCTGGGGGCTTAAGCATAAATTGTATTAACATTCGGCGGGATGCTTATACAGTTGAATGTTGCATTTGTGGCGTCTTAAGCTTAGATTGTATTAACATTCGGCGGGGTATTAAAGGGGGTACAACCATGAAAAGAAAAGTCATCCAGATTGCGGATTCTACCCAGCTAGTTTCGCTGCCCCGCAAGTGGGCTGTCGAGCATGGGGTCAAGAAGGGGGATGAGGTGGAGGTAAAGGAAGAGGGGAATAAGATTGTTATTTGCACCGAACACGGAAAAGAATTTGGAAAAGTTGAGGTTGATATTACAGGGCTTGACAGGGATTCGCTCATGTTCCTCATCAGATGCCTGTACATCAAGGGGTTTGATGAAATCCATGTCCGTTTTTCAAAAGCTTTAACGAGGCACCATAAGATTGGCAAGGATGTAACTGTCATCTCATCGATCCATCAGGAAGTTAACCGAATGAATGGCGTTGAGATCATCCAGCAAAAAGAAGATTACTGCCTCATCAAGGATATCTCCGAAGGCACCATTAAAGAATTTGATACGGTGTTGAGGAGAATTTTCCTGCTTCTTGTCGATGCATCCCACGATTTGCTGGCGGGCATAACGGATGGAAAGGTTTATCTTCTGGAGAGCATTAATGAAAAACATGACACCATCACCAAGTTTGTTGCATTCAATCTGCGCCTCCTGAACAAATATGGATATTCTGAATCGACGAAAACGACCTCCCTTTACCATACTGTATGTTCCCTCGATGAGATAATAGACACACTAAAGTATGTGGGCAGGTATATTGTAGACAATCGCGTACATCCATCGAAAGAAACCATCGCACTGATGGGTTCTATCCATGAGACTATCAACCTCTTCCATGATCTTTTTTATAGCTATGATCACAAGAAAGTTGAACAGATAAGCCGGAACCGAACGGAAGTTCTGGAAAGGATAAAAAGTGTCTCAAAAAAACTTTCTCAGCATGATATCTTTATCCTGACTAATATGGAGCAGATTCTCGAGATTATCATCCATCTCGTGGTGACGAGAATGGCCCTGGAATACTAAAGCCCGTTGAATCTTCTGTTCCGAATGTTCTGAGGAATAAGTCCTTGAGATGTTCTGTATAATTAAGCACTTGGACATCCACAAAAGGATCGGCCCTTGCTCCCACATCCGGCCAATAAATTAAAATCCGATTGATGGCGCAGTTATGCTGGGGGATTCTTGCTTTTCTCCTCACCCCTAAGATTTCACCAATGAGATATTGTGTTCTCACATCAGAAGTAACAATTAAGACCCTCCCGTTCTCCCCCCCGCTGAGCAATGAATGGTAAAAAGACCTTGTCTGTTCTATTACTGCCCTTAATCTTTGGCCAGGGCCTACCCCCGGTTTTGGTGTTATATTCGGATTGAGATTTGTATCTTCTGGATCCTCAAGATGGGTTAAAAACGTCACAATAGAGGGATGCCCATAAAGTTCAATCTTTTTATATTGGTGATGAGTATATCGGCCAACATCCCTTTCCGTTAATTCATGGAATATTTCAATTTTAGGACTACCCTTCACCGCATCTCTCAATGCTTCTGCACTTTGTATAACTCTCGTTAACGGGCTTGCCAGGATTCTGTCATATCCTTCTGCCCTGAGGGCATCACAGAGGCACCCAACTTGAAGCTTTCCGAATTCACTCAAGCCTATGACATTTCCATCCTCATCCCTATCGCTTGAACCCTGGATGATGCCCCTTTCATTTAGTGGAGTCCTCCCATGACGGACGATGTCAACAAGAAGCCGGTTTCCCATCTGCAAAAGGAGTTTCTGAAAGTATTTAAAGATTATTATTTTTATCGTTACTCTAAAATGATGAAACGTGGAAAGGTTTTTAAAGGGATAATCAACAATGGGAATATATGAGTCCAGCCCCCGAATATTTAGAAATACATCCATCTTTTCTCATGGCTAATTCTGCTTCCACGAAGTATGGCCAATCTCCACGTTGGGAGGAAATGGACAGGTTTTGGGCAGGAGAACATGCAGCCCGCGCATTAGGTCAATCGGGACTGCTTGGAAGGAACCATGATTATATGACATTTTCCCGGCTTTTAGAGGAACAGATTTTGGAAACTGAATTAAAAAAAGGCAGCCCCATCAAATCCATTGCGGGACTTAATTTAGCAGAGATAGGTTCCGGAAGTGCCCAGTGGTCATTGCGAAATGCTGTTCATGGAGCCGAAGTGAGTGTCTTTGATAAATCATGGAACGGGCTCGGTTACGCATTATATTGCGCCGACCTTTTGGGTGCCGAAGTCAGAGGGAGATTCCATGAGAAGCAGGGCGATTTTTACAGCACCGGATACCCGAATAATTTTTTCAAAGCCGTCTATGGCGCAGGTGTTGTTGAGCACCTTAGCCCTGAAGACCAGGATAATTACATACGGGAGTTATTTCGAATTCTGGAACCTCTTGGGCTTATTGCATTAACTGTCCCAAATCACGAAAGCCCGATTCGGATGGCCTCACAACGTAAAGAAAAATCTTTTTTTGAATGGGTTAAAAAAAATTTTCCCACTATGGTCTACCTCAGTGGCCTTCCTATGGCTTATCATGAAAAGGGGGGGGCAAGGGATTTAGGTGAAATACTGAAAAAGGGCGGTTTTAACGTAGTCGAAACGGAAGCTGTTAATGTCGCGCTGCCTGTCCCGCTGCCAAGGGATATTGTTGATAAGAATCCTGTCGCTAGGAGATTTTATGGGGCAATCGAAAAAATGTCCAAAGGGGGGCTCCGGTTTGATGGGCCAGATTCTAATGATTCGAGGGCAGGAAAGATGGAATTCTGGGACCGAATGGAAAATAGCCTTTCAAAAGATGAAAGGGGGCAGATTGCCTGGTGGAGATATATTGTCGGTAGAAAAATATCTACTTAGCATACACTTCGCAAGAAGGCTTGAGGATGCCCAATACAGAGCGTATAGTTGGCAAGAAATAATCTTTTCCAAAAGGCTTTTGCATTACAACGACGTTACCAGAGAGCAATACGTCCAACCCAGGAAGGTTTCCTGATATATCTCTTGGAGGAACCGTAACAAACAATTTTGTAGATGGACTTACCAAAGTAGCATATGTTAAAAGTTCTTGAACCGCTTCAATCCGAGGTGTTCCCCTTTCATCCCGAACCATATGGCCCAAAATCAAAGCATCAAATGGCATTCCACTTTGTTTTATTTCTTCGTTTTTTTCCATA
>JACPII010000034.1:15669-29737 GCA_016188175.1 Candidatus Woesearchaeota archaeon
CCGGAAGGTGCATCCACAGCCACTTGGCCTGAAAATGTCAACCAATCTTTCATTGCCCCTATGTAAGTATCCCCATCAGCGATAACGAGATCTCCGATAGCAGCAGGCGAAACGGTCATTCCATCGTCAACTGACCGATAACCTTTATCCCTGTTTCCCCAAACGGGCTTATACCCCTGCCCCGGGTTTATATATCCGGGGCCGTTATCAACTAATAAAAAACGATAGATATCCTGGGGAGGTACTCCCCTATCTTCAGCTTTGATTCTATTAAAGACCTCTAAAGCCTTAGTTTCGGCTCCCTTAAAAAACTTGCGAGCCCAATTTGGAACACAAGAATGGGGAACAACGGATATTCCAGCATCATGGAGAAGGGACATTAATTGGTCAGTACTCTGTATGTTTGGAGTTCCCATGGAATCATTATCCTCTCAAATCATCTTTTTGTGTTGGAGACTTATTTATAAAGATATTTGTTTTGGGTATCACTGGATTTTTCTCCTAACCGGCAAAGTTTACACTATGCTGAAAGGTACGTGAAACCCATAGATATTAATAATGCCTATTTATTACATATACCTATAGGAAATAAATTTAGTTTTCGCATTAGTTATTTCCAATATAGCAAACCACATGTCAATAAAAAATACGAAAATTAGTGTGATTTGGAATTAGTTTGAAACATTCCCTATGCCATCCATCAAAGACCTCAAAATCGGGACTTATGTCAGGCACCAGAATGGGATATTCCGGGTGCTGAGGAAGGAAATTGTCGCATACGGGACCCATTGCCACTCGAAGACGAAGCTTTTTTTGCAGCCTCTGAATTCCAAGGGGGAGAAATCCTTTAACTTCAACCACAGCGACTCCCTCGAGGAGCTGGACATCGTCCGGAAAGGAGCCCAGGTCATCTCCAAGGGAACGAAAGGGATCCAGATAATGGACACCTTGACCTATGAAACCCTTGACGCCGAGATTGAGCCGGTGCTCCTTGAGCAGCTGAAAGAAGGGGACATCGTCACGTTCATCCAGGTTGAGGGTAAGACGATGGTTTTGGAGAAGAGATAACCGGGAATCCTGGTACCTATTGGCCATTTGCGATATTCGCTGGTAAAGTAGATTATCTGTGCAGAGGCTCCAATATACTGTAATCTATTACAGGATGAAGCTATTCCACCCTGAAGTACGCCCTTCGGTTTGAGGCGCCTTTGTTTTCATCCATAGTTGTTTGGTGTTCTGAAGGCGTTTTAACAAATATTCTCCGGAAGATTTATAAACTTAAGGTTTACTTATGTAAACCAGAAGTTACAATGACGGATATCACCGCAAAGGAGATGGAGTTTGTCATTAGGGTATTTAAAAGCCCGGAAAAATCCTATAATGCAAGCAGCATAGCGAAGCCGCTTGGCCTCAGCAGGATGGGCTCGCTAAAGATAGCAAAAAGGCTGGTCTTAGAGGATATCCTTTCCTACCGGGAGCATGGAAGGGGAAAATACTACCACCTAAATTATCATAACGAGTTTGTGCCTCACTATCTGCGGTTTCTGCTGAAGAGAGAGGCAGAACATGCCCATCCCTTCGTAAGGATGTGGGTTGATGAACTAAAAAAGCTCAAAAGCGCAGATGCTGCAATCCTCTTTGGATCGGCGTTGAGAAAATTCAAGGATGCAAACGATATCGATGCCCTCCTGATTACTGGTGCATCAAAGTTTTCCAAGCTCAAAAAAGAGGTTGAGGAAATCAACACCCTTAATGTAAAAAAACTTCATCCTATCTACCAAAGCAGGGAGGACTTCTCAAAAAATGTCAACAAAAAAGATGAAGTGGTAATCAATGCCCTTAAGGGGCTAGTTGCTTTTGGTGAAGATCTGATAATTGAACTGCTAAAAACATGAGCCACGCAAGAAACAAAGTAGAATGGTGCTTAAAAAAAGCCGGGAGGGAATTAAACGAGTCAGGAAAACACCGCGGTCTTGTTACAACAACCCCAGATTTGGAGAAAGCGAAGGAGCACATTGCCAAAGCAGAGCATTATCTTAAAGCAACGATGTACCTCAAAGAAGGCAATTTTTCTGACATAGCTGCCAGCACGGCTTTTTATTCGGCCTATCATTGCCTCCTTGCCATCGCTTCAAGGTGCGGATATGAATCGGGAAACCAAGAATGCACCTTCGCCCTTATGTTTTATCTCATTGAGAAGGGTACAATAAGCTTTCCGAAAGGGCTTTTAGACAAAATTTCTTTTCTTGGCCGTCAAGAAGGGGCTAAAGATAAAACAATCACCCAATTAAGAGAGCAATTCCAATATGGAACAACACTTTCTTTGGAGGAAAACCTTTACGATGAGTTATTATCCAATACAAAGGAAATTATCGCAGCTGCAAAACTTATTCTTAAATAAAGATATCCCTCCGGTATAAACCAGCGTTCCGGTCCTTCGGACGGAGGGAGAATCCAGCGTTCCGGTCCTTCGGACGGAGGGCGGGCAATCCCCATCACAGGCGGGGGGTGTCGGATTTCTTTTGAGGATTGAATTGAGTGTCAGGGGCTTCTTTAGGTAAGGTAAAATACGCCCTTCGGTTTGAGGCGCCTTTGTTTTCGCACTTCAAAAGGGCCAGATGGCCAACTTCCTTTGTGTTTTTTACGTGGGTGCCTCCATCAGGCTGCCTATCGAAACCCACGATGTCAACGACGCGGATGTTGGTAATGTCAGGAGGCAACCCTTTTGCGAGCTTTGATATCTCTTCGACATTCGCAGCTTCCTCTTTGGTCAGGTAATATGCCTTTACCTCATGCCCTGCGTCAACCACCGCATTAGCCTCCTCGATAAATCCCTCCATCTGCTCTTTGGAAAAATCCTCAAGGGAGAAATCAATCCTTGTCTTATCGGTGCCTAATTGGTTGCCGGTTATCATCGCCCCGTGGAGCTTGTGGATAACCCCGCTGAGGATGTGTGCGGCAGTATGGTTTCTCATCAGAAGGTAACGCCTTACCCAGTCAATCTCGCCATGAACTTTCTGGCCGGGGACCAAGCCCGGCTTTTCGAGCTCGTGAAGGGCATTTCCTCCAAATTTCCGGGTATTGGTGACAGTGAATTTCTGGCCATCGGCAGCTGCAAGAAGGCCGGTATCTCCCGGCTGCCCGCCGCCCTGAGGATAAAATACGGTTTCCCGAAGGACAACATTCTTTCCGTCGAAAACGTCAACAACCTCAGAATCAAACTCTTTTGCATAAGGGTCCTTGAGATAGAGGGGCTCGTCCATTGCGCCATGGAATTTCATTTGTTTTAAAAAAGTTTCCCCTAAGGGCCGATAAAATAAACTTCAATAAAGATATTCCATCAGTTTTTAACTGATGGTGTAAACCTGCTGGAAATGCAGCGGGAATATCTTTATTCTCAGAAATCCGACCGAGCGACCGGAGGGAGCGAGCAATCCCCCCGTCTTTGACGGGGGGTGTCGGATTTCTTTTTTCTTTATGGTTAAACCATTCAAGAATCACATTCAAAATCATCACTTCATCTTCCTTAATGGTATAAATCAGCCGCCATCCGTTAGGCATATCATATTTCCACAAATTGGTGATTCCATATTCAATAATATATGCCGATGGCCACAATCTTTTTGGAATTTTTATGCCACAGGCGGGGTTCTTTTTCATATCATCTATCGCCCTATCGACAAACCGGTATAGCTGCCTGTCCTGAAATTTACCTTGTTTAAGAAGTTCAAGGTCCTGTTCTGTTTTCTTTTCCCCAAAGGTTACAAATATTGGCTTTATAATGTTCAACGTAATTTAACCCCTTTTGCTAATATCTTCTTTATGCCGTCTGGATCATAAGTCCAGATGATGCAGCCGTCTTTGTCAATCAGGATTTTCCCGGAATCCTCCAGATAGTTCAATATCACCTGAAAAGTCTGATACATCATTTTTTTTGGGAGCTTCTTCCAAAGCTGGTATTTGCCGCATTCCTGGCTGAATTTCTGTATTGCCTTTTCTACCATTATTACTGACTCAAGAGTTGGGCTGTGCAAAATTGTTGATTGGTCCATCTTATATAAGTGTATATAACAATTACTATTTAAATATTTCTTTATTTATGTGATTCCTCCAATAAATCCTATCCCGGATAAGAATATAAACCATAAAGCGTCGATTATCATTCGCAAGCGTTGTTTACTGTTTTTACTGACGACCCCGCCCAAAACCCAAACATTTTTATAGCCGGAAAATGCCGGTTTGCGGATGGCCAATAAACTCCTTTCAGAAGTGCTTGCAGGCATCAAGCCGTCAAAAGAATTTGAGAAAGAGGTGCGGAGGAACATCCATGATGTCCTTGTATCCCTCAACAAAAACCTCAAAGGGGCAAAAGCGATCCTTGGGGGAAGCGGTGTAAAGGATACCTGGCTCAAGGATGCCTATGACGCCGATATCTTTGTCGCTTTTAACTACCGCCCGTTCAAGGACAAATCCAGCATGCTCTCCGACCTTTTGGAAAAGCCTGTGAAAAAATGCTTCCCGAACGCGTCAAGAGTCCATGGGTCGCGTGATTATTTTGAAGTAAAGCAAAAGGGGTTTACGATCGAGATTATACCGATTCTCAGGATCAAACGGGCCAAAGAAGCGATGAATATAACCGATGTGTCGCCATTGCATTCGGAGTGGGTCAATAAAAAGGGGAAAAGCTTCAAAGATGATATCCGGCTGTTGAAGCAGTTCTGCAAGGCAGCTGGAGTGTATGGGGCAGAGAGCTTTATCCGCGGATTTTCTGGATATGCCTGCGAGATCCTTGCCATCCATTTCAAGGGGTTCCTTGGAGTAGCCCGAAATGCTGCCCGATGGGATGGGAAGATTGTCCTCGACCCCGGAAACCATTGGAAACGAAAAAATATTTTGATGGAGCTGAACTCGTCGAAGATCTCGTCGCCCATCGTCATCATCGACCCTGTCCAGGCAGACCGGAATGCGTCTGCTGCTGTAAGCCAGGAAAAGTTTTCCCAATTCGTGGATTCGTGCAGGGCGTTCCTGAAAAAACCCTCGAAAAAGTTTTTTGAAGCCGAGGAGGTTGATGAGGGGATGCTAAGAAAAAGGGCAGGCAAAAACCACCTTGCCGTCGCCCTGGTCAACCTTAAGCCTGGAAAAAGAGACGTCGTCGGGTGCCAGCTGAAGAAGGTGTTTGAGTTTTTCAGGGATTCGCTTGTAAAAAATGGTTTTAAGGTGATTGAAGGCAGCTTTATCTTCCGGCAGCCGGGAATGATCTATCTTATCGTTGAAAACAAAAAACTTTCACCTACCCTCGAGATTGTAGGGCCGCCGCTTCATGTGGGAACCCACGTCCAAAAATTCAGGGAAAAGCATCCCTCTGCATTCATCCGGAACAAACGGCTGTTTGCGAAGGAGCCGAGAGCTTTTACGGAGCCAGAAAAATTTCTTGAACACTTAGAAAACGACCCATTGGTAAGGGAAAATGCCGGGAGCATTAGCATCAGATGGATATCCTGAATGATATTCTCAATATTTCCTGGATAACGTTCCTTCCGTTTTTGGAGCTGAGGGCATCTATTCCTTACGGGCTTGTCGCAACGAAACTCCATTGGAGCGTTGTCCTTATAATTGCTGCCGGCGCAAACATCATTTTAGGGATATTGCTGTATCTGGCAATCGGGAACATTGTGTCGTTTGCACAAAAAAACCGTTTTTTGGACTCGTGGTATCGGCAGTATGTCGAACGAACCCAACGGAGGATCAAGCCGCTTGTGGATAAGTATGGGGAATGGGCTTTGGCTGTTTTTATCGGGATTCCACTGCCCGGCACGGGGGTTTATTCCGGGGCCCTTGCCGGCTACCTATTGGGAATGCCGTTCAGGAAATTCCTGATTGCAGCGATTGCCGGGGTTGTCATCGCGGGGGTTTTAGTTGTTGTTGTATCTTTGACAGGCATTGAGGCATTTAGGGTGTTTATCAAGCCGGTTTAGGGGTTTTGTTGTATATAAATTATAAGTTCTATATAAAATAAAGATAGAGTTAAAAAGGGGTGAATGTTCTCCATAAGTATGAACGGCTCACCTCAAAAGCCTGCCAGTTACTGGGCTTACATGGTTAATTTGTACGGTGTTTTAAGGAGGGGGGTACAACTTCCGCCACTCTCGTTGAGATCACTCCCTGAAGATATTTCTTTTTGTGGTCGTCTTGGGCAAACCCTCAACGATGCGGGTTTGGCCCTGGAGCTTCGGTCACTTGACCCCTCGACACATAAAATGAGGGCGGTTATGGGGGGAATTGATGAACTTTTTTCTGTGTATCAAGTAGAAAAATCACGTTCTCCCTTGGTAGGGTTGGCGATAGTTGATGGACAAGGTAAGACCGTTGCTTTTGGTTACCTAAAAGGGAAAGAACCATATGCCCATTGCAGAACTTTAACTGGTGGAAAACAGATCCCTATATATGGAAGGAATGATTCTAACGAATTAGTCCCAAAAGGCAGATTTCCACTACCGAGATAGGACATATTATATAAAATTTATAAAATAACATAAGGTTTAAATATGATTCTCGTTCCCTAATTACGATTAGGAACTGCCATGCCGCACCGAAGGGAAACACATACCAGAAGGATAGATGGATTGAATGCGTTCATTGCTCAACTCCATAAAGCTGGGAAAGATGTTGATGATTTTCTCAGGAATGTAAGGGAGCGTACAGTCAGTCCAGATTTCCTTAAAGAAGTTTTGGGCCCAAATATTTCGAAAACAAATTCAGCTGAATTTCAACAGGCAGATGCCGTTAAAGCCCTTCAAAGGTACGGATTCTTTAGGATGCTTGAGCCCCTAAGCCCTCACGAACCCGAAAATAATCTTCCATTGGCAGCATTCCTTCACCGAAAGATGGGGCACGAGTATCCCGTGAAAATGTTTTATGATGGCAGCTTCCACATACTCCATGACGGGGAGCCAATTGATGGCAGAGTAATTAAGGGCAAACCTGTCCACATCTTTATTGGTGTCAGGAGAGTTGTACGGGAAGAAATCAGGGATAAACTTGGGGGAGCTTATCGTCTATTGCCTGACAACACCCTTGATGGCATGATGGATGGTGATTCAATATTAAGGCCTTATAACGCAGGAAAAATTCAAGAGTTACTTGCCCCCCACGTTAATAGGGCAGAAAACATGGCTCACGATTTTGCTTATGTTTTGGGGGCAAACCAGCAAACGCCCCAACAAAATCTTAACCGGGAGTTTATCCAGACAACATTTTCTTTGCCGGGGGAAAGCGCCCCCCTCTTAGACGTTGTAAAAAAACTTCGGGCACAAACAGATTACGGGGGTTCAATATTTCTTTTTGATGAATCTTCTGGAATTTTTTACAAGCTTAATGGCGAAACCCATCCAACTTTCCCCAATGCTATTCAACCGCTTCAAAACACTCCATTCAAAATGCCTGCTCAATCCAGATTAAGCCTGTATCTTCAGCATAACTGCAAAGGCGTGCCTATCCCCCCCCAAACCCTGATAGATGCGCATTCTTGGGCATATAAACTTTTAACTCCAACCCGGGCATTAGGAAATGCAAGGTAGTCTCTTTTACACAATAAATTTGTTAGGCAATCACCTTTAAATACCACCATCTATTCTTTACCGGGCTATGTTTTCAGAAAAATTCCATGAAACACTGTTAAGGGAAGATGACCCTTTTCCCGATATTCTCGGCCTTGAAGAGACAAAAAAGCAGCTGAAATCGGCGCTTTTGGCAGACCGGCATGTCATCATTGTCGGGCCTCCTGGCATAGGAAAGACTACCTTGGCAAAAAATGTTGCAAAACTCCTTCCTGAGCTTGAGGCTATCCAGGGATGCCCCTACCATTGCACGCCAAAAAATCCGATCTGCCCTCAATGCAGGGATGGAAAGAATAAAAAGACGGGAAAAGTAAAGGGCGAAAACAGGTTCATCCGGATCCAGGGAAGCCCCGATCTGGCAGCTGAAGACCTTTTAGGGGACATTGACCCGATAAAAGCATTGCAGTTCGGTCCGGCGAGCCTGGAAGCGTTTACTCCGGGTAAAATCTTCAAGGCAAACAACGGAATCTTGTTTTTTGACGAACTTAACCGATGCCCTGAGAAGCTTCAAAATGCCCTTCTCCAGGTACTTGAGGAGGGTAAAGCCACGCTGGGGGCGTATGATATTGACATCCCGGCAGATTTCCTTTTTATCGGAACGATGAACCCCGAAGACATCTCGACAGAGCCGATGTCTGATGTCCTTCTTGACCGTTTTGACCTGATTTTTATGCCATATCCCGATACAAAAGGCCGGGAGATTGAAATCGTCAAGATTAAGGGAAAAAAGTTCCCCGTCAGCTTTCCGGAGCCTTTGGTTGACGCTATGGCAGAATTTGTCAGGCTGTTGAGGGAAAGCGACCAGCTTGAAAAAAAACCGTCTGTACGGGCTTCCCTTGGGCTCTATGAACGCGCCCAGACGGATGCACTGCTTCGGAAAGGCAGCGAGGTTTCGCTTGACGACCTAAGCGATGCTGTTGTTTCCGTCCTGAGCCATAGGATACGGCTTAAGCCGTCGGTCAAATACCTGCAATCCCCCAAAGTGTATATCAAAGAACAATTCCAGAGGTTTATTGAGCAGATAGAAGACAAGCTCCAGCACGGTGATTCACGGTAGCCCCGACGGGGAAAAAACCGTCGCACAGACCTCTCAGCCAGAAGAACAGCTTGAATCAAAAGGGGATTCTGAAAAAGGCGAATTAGCCCTTCAGAACGCAATTTTGGATGGAAAGAAGGAAACCATCCAGGAAGGGAAGCTTCTCAACGAGGCGATAAGCCAGGGCATCGGCGCTTTTTCTCCCGATACTCTTTTTGAGCAGCTTGTCAAGAGCTATTCGACTGCCGTCCAGATCTACGGCCCTTCATTGCTCCGCCTGGTAACGGGGTATGATGCTGCATACATCCAAAGGAACGCAAAGATACCTGAATTCCAGGTTGAGCTTAGGAAGAAGATATCAGACCATATCGAGCAGCTTAAAGAAGCAGGCTTCCTTGATGAAGAAGGAAATATTTCTGAAAAGGGGGTTGAGTTTGCATCGCTTACCCTCTACCACGAGGAGCTTGATTCGCTCATCCCCAAAGGCTTTTTTGGCGAGAAGGTCCATCAGAAGGAATCTCCATCGGGAGAAAAGGAAGACACAAAAAATCATGGGAAGTATGACCGTTACCGGGATATCGCGATCAGAAAATCAATCCACCTTGCCTTGCAGCGCGGGCATCACTCCCTTGCTCCGGGGGACCTCAAAACTTTTGTGAGAAAAAGCAAAGGGCGCATTACGGTCATATATGCAATTGATGCCTCTGCTTCGATGAAAGGGAAAAAGATAGAGCAATGCAAAAGGGCTGGAATCGCGCTTGCCTACAGGGCAATCCAGGAAAAAGACAAAGTTGGGCTGCTGGTGTTCGGCGATGAGATTTCAGAGGCGATTCCCCCAACTGATGATTTTAAGCACCTTGCGATGGCAATCACCCGGTGCAGGGCAAAACGCCAGACAGATATCGGGAAAACGCTTAAAGCAGCCATTGACCTGTTCCCCCATGGGAATGGGACAAAACACCTTATAATCCTTACCGATGCGCTTCCGACTGCCGGAAAAGACCCTGTAAAAGAGACAATGCAGGCTGCCAGCGCCGCATCCAGCAACGGGATTACTATTTCGCTCATCGGGCTTGGGCTGAACGAAGAGGGGAAGAAGCTTGCCGAAAAAATCGTGCAGATAGGAAACGGGAGGCTTTCGGTCATCAAAGAAACTGACAGGCTTGATGTAATTGTGTTGGAGGATTATTATTCGATACGGTAAAAATTTTTGAGGACATTGTTCGAGAATAACCTCCGAGAAATTAAAGTTGGTAATAGTCCTGAACGGGTTCCGGCTCTGGTTTATCCCCTTCCAGTGGTTGAGGTTCTGGAATCGGGTTTTCGGGATGATAATCCCCAAAAACTTTCTGAAGAATCCTTAAAGCATCTTTTACCTTTTTGTATTCTTCCCGGCAAACCCCGGAATAATGGGAAACCGCAGAATTTACCCCTTGCGCACCCATCTGCTTTTCCATTTCAAAACCCTGATATTTTAAACCAGCAGCGGCGGAGGTTAATTCCTGAATCGCTTCCCCAATCTTTTGGACTAAATCAGGTGTAAGCTTAAGAAAAGGGGTTGGATTTCTTTCTGGCATAAGGGAAGGGAGTAATGATTTATTTATAAATTTGCCTAAATCCGGCAAGGCCAACTTTAATGTGCCGGTAAGATCCAATTTGGTTGGCAACGACAACGGGCTCGACGGTCAAAACCTCACGATGTTCGGTTTTGCCCTGCTAGGTCACCCCGGGAGGGTGAGCGTAGTGTTCCGGTCCTTCGGACGGAGAGAATCCAGCGTTCCGGTTGCTTCGCAACGGAGGGCGGCCCCGACCTTTGTCATTGTTATTGGCTAGCACAACGGAATGACTTAACCCTAAGCCTTAATTTTGTCGCCGCCAAAATCCAAACTTAGCAGGGTATCCAAACATTTTAATAGTCCACTTCCCGGCTTTCTTCCCATGAAACTCCTGGCGTTTACCGACCTGCATGAAAGCGAGAAGAACTTCCTGAAGCTCCGGGAAAAAGCAGCAAATGCCGACCTTATCGTTTGCGCAGGGGATTTCTCTATCTTTGAGCATGGCTACAAAAAGATGATAGCGAAGCTTGACTCCCTCGGAAAAGAGATGCTGGTTATTCCGGGAAACCACGAATCTGCAAAAGACCTTGAGCATGCCTGCAAAGGGACAAAGCACCTTACCTCAATCCATGGAAAAATAAAGTTGGTTCTACCCTATCTCTTCGTGGGGTTCGGGGAAGGCGGTTTTGCGGTGAATGATCCTGATTTTGAGCATTTTTGGAAAAAATCTTTTGGAACGATAGAAAACCTCAGGAAACAGCTCCCCGGAATCAAAGTTGTTCTCCTGACTCACGGGCCACCTTTCGGGACAAAACTGGATGACCTCGGCGGGAGCCATGCCGGCTGCAAGTCTTATACTGAGTTCATCAAAAAGGTAAAGCCAGATGCCGCAATATCCGGCCATCTGCACGAAAATGCAGGAAAAGAGGATTTTCTGGGAAAAACAAAGCTTTTCAACCCAGGGCCTTCCGGGAAGTATATCCTCATTTAGGGGCTGTTTTCTCCTTAAAAATGGAAAATATTTTTAAAGAAACCCGTATACTCTGCTTCAATGGAAAGTCACCCGGGTTCTGGAATTGTTTCAGTCCAAGTTGTGAAAATTCTAAGTGGAAAAAGAGGGCAAAGGTATGAAGCCTTAATGTTTCAATTGAACCAGGCGACTGCTGCAATGACAAGGTTTGGTTCAAAACAAAAAACACCCGAAGATGAGAAGGTTTCTATTGGTGTCGCAAAAGGCCTTGAAACGGCGGTCGTTGATGAATTGGAAGCATTAACCCCTCGAAAAGTATGGTTTGGTCTCTTTAAGGGTGGCGACCAGGATAATTATGGGGCATTGCAATCGGCTTATAGCGCGTACCAATCCCAAAAGAGAGTATACGAGGCTGCGTCGGCTTCTCATGAAAATGGTTCGGGAAATGCCAAGCCCCCCCTATCAGACCTTGAGAAAAAAACCGAAGAGGAAACGAATGGGCAAAACGGCGACCATTCCTCAGGAAAAAAAACATCGCCTTCTGGAACATACCAAAGACCCAGATCCGGAACTCGTTCTATAAAAGCCCACTCACAATATACTCAGGCAGAGTTAGAAGCTCTTCGAAATGCTGTTGGAGGTCAGATTGGTCTGGTCAACAAAGAAAGGAAAAAAGCTCACAAAGATTCTGCACCTTATATTGTGTGTTCTGTTCGTGGAAATACAGTTCATGGGAAAGATTATGAAGATTTATCTGCTGTCAAAGCTGCACTTTTGGAACCGGCTGGTACCAATGGGAACGATTGGATACTGATGAGGGACCCATCTGGGAAATATTTGAAAGTTGACCCTTCTAAACTAACATAACTGTTTTTGGAAACTTTTATAAAACATCACCATAATCCATCTTTATGGACATACTGGACCTTCTCGAACAGCTTCATCAGGACGAAGCTTATAAGAAATGGAAAACAACCCATGAGCGTTCGTTCCTCGCCCACATCTTTAAGATGATTGATGACCTCAACCAGGACGATTTTCAGGTGGGCTACTACAACGAGGATGACACGATAACGACGTTCCTTATCGCCCCCGAAGGGATTAAGAAAGCTTATTCTGACGGGATATTCAAGGCGCCGGGGGCAAAAATCCTGAAACTGGAGGAGCATGGAATCAAACTGAGCATGGCGGAAGCGCTTGCAAAGGCAGAAAAATTCCAAACTACGGGGCATGAAGGGTTTATTCCGATAAAAATTATCACCATCCTCCAAAACACTGAGGAATTTGGGCAGATATACAATGTAACCTACATCTCTCCATCATTAGATACGTTAAACATGAAGATAGACGCAGCAACAGGGGAGATCGTCAGGAACCATTGCTCGAATCTTATTGGGCGGGAAGGGAACGAGGGGCAAAACCCAGAATAGTTTGATGGCAGTTAAGATGCGCCCTGTTAGGATTAACATTCAAAAGAAATCCGACCAATTTCAACATAAAACGCCAAATGTTTTTTCGTACCACTCTACGGCTTTAAACCTGCGATCTTGGAGTAAGTTGGCTTAAAGATTGCCAAATTTGCCCGTTTCGGAGCCGACCGACGCAAACATTTATATAGTTGCACATATTGCAAGGTTTTACCCATAACACAATGGGGGCACCATGACTACATTAACATTAGCGGTTCCGGAAGAGATGAAAAAAAAGATGGACACTTTTCCAGAGATGAACTGGTCTGAGATAGCAAGGCAGGCTTTCATGCAAAAGATAGAAGATATGGAGTTCCTGAGGAAATTCAAGGAACGAAGCAAGCTTTCTGAAACAGACGCGTTACGGCTCGGCAAAGAAGTGAGCAAGGAAGTTAGCAGCAAGCTGCTGAAGATGGCGAGGTAGAATGCATCTCGTCGTTGACGCCAACGCCCTCTTTTCAGCTTTGATCAAGGACAGTTTTAGTTATAATCTCTTCTTTAGTGGAAAGTTCCAGTTGTATACACCAGAATATGTTTTCACAGAGCTTGAGAAACATAAAGATGAGATTCTTGGGAAGACCGAACGGACAACAGAAGAATTCTTCAGGCTTGTTGAATCATTAAAAAGAAGGATCAGCATCATTCCCCTTGAAGAGATGGTCCCTTACGTTGAGGAAGCCAAAAAGATAACTCCCGACCCCGATGATATGGCATACTTCGCACTTGCATTGAGGCTTAACTGTGCCATTTGGAGCAGTGACAAAAAATTAAAAGGCCAAGACAGAATCAAAATCTATGATGCACATGAACTGAGTAAGATTGGCAGCCAACCTTAACCTCAAGTTCAAACCGTCACCTCTTTCTTTCTGAAAAACATTAGTGGGAATTTGTTTTTACCGTTTTTCTTGTGTGTTTATCTTCAACAGAAATCCGACCACCCCCAGTCCAAGACTTGGGGGATTGCTCGCCCTCCGTTGCGAAGCAACCGGAACGCTGGATTCTCTCCGTTCGGAACGAACCGGAACGCTGGCTTATCCCGTCGGCCGCTCGGGTCGGATTTTTAAGCCCCGAGAAATCTCAAAGGATTTCTGGGGCACCAAAAATTCCAATAGAATTTTTTCGTGCATGCACCCATTCCGGATGGAGTTACTGACCCCAACCACCAGTCAAAGACCGAATGGGATGGTTGCATTCAATCTATTTTCCATCCGCGGTATAAGCATCTCAACCCATTTCTCATTTATATCCTCTATCATATATGTTCCAGTGTAACATTCTTTAAATACTACCTTCACCAAAAAAACAACTGAAAACTAAAAAATTTTTACCGACGTAAAATGGCATTGTTAAAGATAAAAAAAATCCATGACCGGGCAATCCTTCCCCGCTATGCGCACGAAGGCGATGCCGGGCTTGACCTT
>JACPII010000026.1 GCA_016188175.1 Candidatus Woesearchaeota archaeon
AGAAATCCGACCACCCCCAGTCCAAGACTAGGGGATTGCTCGCACCCTTCGGTCGCTCGGGTCGGGTTTCTAAGCCCTGAGAAATCCCGAAGGATTTCTGGGGCACCAAAAATTCCAATGGAATTTTTTCGTGCATGCAACCATTCCGGATGGAGTTACTGACCCCAACCACCAGTCAAAGACCGAATGGGATGGTTGCATTCAATCTATTTTCCATCCGTGGTATAATCATCTCAACCCATTTCTCATTTATATCCTCTATCATACATGTTCCAGTGTAACATTCTTTAAATACTACCTTCACCAAAAAAACAACTGAAAATTAAAAAATTTTACCGACGTAAAATGGCATTGTTAAAGATAAAAAAAATCCATGACCGGGCAATCCTTCCCCGCTATGCGCACGAAGGCGATGCCGGGCTTGACCTTTGCTCTGTTGAAAACGCTGCTCTCCCCCCCGGGGAGAAAAAACTCATCCCGACGGGAATCTCGATCCAGATACCTGAAGGCCACGTCGGGCTTATCTGGGATCGGAGCGGCTTTGCAGCGATGCATGGCCTCCACACCCTTGCAGGAGTTGTTGATTCAGGCTATCGCGGTGAAATAAAGGTTGTCCTTATCAATCTCGGAAAGGAAACGATGCAAATCCAGGAAGGGATGAGGATCGCGCAACTGTTGATTCAGCCCATCGTATCTGTTGAAGTTGCTGAAACAGATCAATTAGACCCAACAAAAAGAGGCGAAGGCGGCTTTGGGAGCACCGGCCGGCACTAAATGACATACGAAAAACCTAAAATAAGCTATAAGACGATTCGGCAGAACAGCCAGCTAGATGGATTTTTTAAGGAGGCATTGGCGAAAGAGCAGGAACAAAAAATAAAGGAAAGTTCTTCTTGATGGTTTATTGGTGATAGGTTGGAATGGGAACCTAGGCTGGGCTGTTTGGGTTATAGCATGATTTGGAAAGGATGAATGGTAAATTGGTTGGGGAAATATCTTCCTTTCCCCTGACAAAGGGGGGGGAGCATAATAATTACCCTACTTCTGGAAGCCAATAATCTTTATATATCCCGGAAAATTCCTTTTTTTATGGGTAAACGCGGGGTTGCGGATATTGGGGCTGTTGTTGTCATCATCATCCTTCTGGTAATCATCGCTTCAGGATTGATCATCAAAGTCAGCAGCAGGGAGTGCTACAGCAACAAGAATTGCGAGAAAAACTCCTATTGCGGGTCTGACTTTTCCTGCCATCCTTACCCCCTCATCAAGGAAACGGAAATCATTGAGCGGCAAAGCTTTATCCTCCCTTCAGTCATTGTTGCCCTGGGGCTGGTGGGAGCTGCATTCATATTCCGGAATAGGGAATTTCCCTCTTTTTTAAGGAGAAAAACAGCCGGGAACAGTTTTGGAAGCCATCAAAATCCTGATAGCCATGACGACGATGCGAACAGCGAAGTGCACCGCAAGGATTCCGGCCATGAGGCCCATCAATCAGAAGAGCATTTTGAGGGCGAAGAGCAAAAAATCGTCCCGTATTATGAGTCTATCTCTGAAAGCTATTCATCGGAAGAGAACGGGAACGAACAACTTGAGGTTGAAGCTGTCAAATCGAAACCTGCCCCGAAAGCTGGAAAAAAGGCTAAGGCTACATCGCATTAAGGAGCGTGGATTATTTATCTCCTGCAAGAAAGACTGATTACTCACTTTAACAGTGCATCAACTTCTTTCTTTATATCCTCAAAAACCTTTTCCGGCTCCCGGTCTGCATCAATTATCTTGAGGTTATCCTGGACTTTTCCCTGCAGAGACAGAAAAGCGTTCCGGAGGCCGGCAAGGAATTTTATCTCTTCGAACTTCTCGGTCTTTGGCCTTGCCCGGGAAATCCTCTGGAGGGCAACCTCGGCGGGGACGTCAAGGATGAATGCAATGTCCGGCTTCGGGAAATCGTTGTTTTTCTCTAAAAGTTCTTTTATGGGGATCCCCTGAAGGCCCTGGTAGGCGATCGTTGAATAATAATACCGGTCACAGATAATGACGGTGGCTTTATTTCCACTCTCTGCCTTAAGGAACGGGGTAATCTCTTTTTCCACATGCTCTTTCCGGTCTTTGACATAGAGATCCAATAGCTCTGCCCCCCTGCTTTTTGGGTTGCGGTCTTTTTGCAGGATTTCCCTGATTTTTTTCCCATAGACTCCAGAAGATGGTTCGGCAGTTACCCTGATATTTAGATTGGCTGATATTGCTGACAGATAGCCACACAACCGCTTTATCATCTCACCTTTGCCGCTGCCGTCCAGCCCTTCGAAGACGATAAAAAGGGATTTTGCCATAGGGAAAGAAATATTGGCGTCATTTAAAATGGTTTCTTATGGCTGTTGGGCCTGGGTTACAACTCCCGACCTTGGAAATAGAAAAATCTTTTCCTCTTCAACCCTTAGTTCATACATAGCGGTAATGATTGGATGTTCTTGGACCTGGTCAAATAAATCTTCACAGAGTTCGGGGAGGCCATTTGTAGGAGAAAGTTGCGGAATTCTTCTGGAGATCATCATTGCAACAGTTCCCTCAAAACCAGCGCGAGTTCCTAAAGAAACCCGTTTCGTCCCGCTTTCGGAATAGGTTTTCGCTAAAAGCCTGAAGTACCCATCCAAAGTATTTGCAACAAAAACTTTTGGAGGATGTCCATCTGTTTCTGAAAAGTCATCAATTGAACGAGGTTCCTCCAAGCCGTCAAATTCATCCTCATCAAATGTGGAAAATAGGTTTAACGTTAATGCATCACCGAAAGAACCAAAAAAATTAACCATTGCATCCCAAAACCCAGGTTGGGGAAACACACCCCTATTCGGGGGCGCGTAGGCATCCAAGAAAGGCTGCCCAGGAATGTACATCTCATTTTCCAATCCAACCTGGTTGTTCATTTCCCAAGAAGTATCCTCTTATTTTTAAACATAACGGAGGAGATGGCCTATGGCTGGGAATTGTTGCGCCCTTTAGATAGGGCGGAGAACGACTTTCTTACAATTTAATGCCGTAGCCACATCCCCAGCGAAAACTATATAAAAGAGAGAATGGAAAAACAAGAAAGAGGTGATACTATGTTTGACATCATATATTCCCCGCTCAAGGCGATTTCCAAGGCAAAAAGAGTTAGGTCATATGGGAAGACTTTTCTGGTTTTATTCACTGCATCGGTGTTTTCCGGGCTTATACCTATGGTTTCCAAAAGCATGTTTTTGCTCTCCCCCTGGAAATTTGCCATCGGGCTTGGAGCCGGGTTGTTTATTGTTCACATCATTTTAGCGGCTTTGCTGCAGTTGGTCATGTATGTCCTTACCCAGCGAGGCGGTTTTTATGAAGGGTTAACGACGAGTGCTTACGGCTTTTTTATCCTAGCGGCCAGTTTTCTAGTTACAACATTTATTTCGTATCTTAAACCTTATGTTGGGGCGCTGCCAACCACCATCGTTACTACGGTCATCTTGATAGTATCGTTTATCATGTCCTATGCCGTAACCTTAAGGACGGCTGTTGAACTGTTCCAGTCCGACCTTTTTACTGTAATAATCGCTATGATAATTGTCTATACGGCGATTGTTATTGCAGCTTATATATTCATGCTTAAAAGGTTTGTTGGAGGGATGGGATCCTTTGATGCCGTTTCTTCGATGGCAAAGGGCGGAATTGGCGGAATATCTTCGCTGCCGGGAATGAATCCGTTCGGCTAATTTTGAGGTATCCCGCGCCCACAGGCATTGTTTACTCCATGTTGGTATAACAACAGCCCCGTTGTTCAAAATCCCGGGGGTCTGCCAGATAATAATTATCTAAACTACCTTTCCCGGAACGCCTTAATTTTATATCTAATTCGTGTGGTGTTCCTGCCCGTTCTACCATCCTGAAGTTTTTATCCAGAGCTAAACAATTTCCTGGAATCGTCCGATTCGTAACTGCATACTTCGTTAAAGCACTGGCTATATCTTCTCCAATTCCTTTTCCCATTCTTTCTTTGGTTGTAGCAAGCGATAGGCCCATATCCTTAAGCGGTTTGGATGAAATTTATAAATAGTTTGATTTTACCCCCTAGGGGAAACTTCTCCGCTGATTTTCAGCGTCAAAAGTTCGCCGACCACCACCCGTCATAGACGGGCGGCATGCTCGCTCCCTTCGGTCGCTCGGGTCGGCTCACTTTTTTCCGCCTCACACATCACCTTGCTCCACCATTCACAGAATGGTGGTGTGCGAGACATGAAAAATGCTCAACCCTTTAGTTCTTACTTTCCAGATATCAACTCACTTTCGTTCATTGGAAGAGAGCCTGGAAGTCGATTTTTGCCATGTTTATTCCCCGGCGGAAAAAAGTATGTGTTAGGCTCACCTCTGGTGTGGCATTGTCATCTTCGAAACACTTGACGTAATAATTGATAGTCCTGTCTCCCGGGATGGGGCGACCCCCGACGACGGACATGACAGGTTTTATGGGGGTGTTTCGACTTTAGGACGGCAATGCCACTCGGGAGCCTAATACATACGAAAAAACGTATGTATTAAGCTCCTGTCGGAGCGGCTCTGCAATCTTCAAAACTCCCGATGCGGGGTAAGATGGCCCTGCGTCCCCGTAAGGGACGTCCCCCCGCGACGGTCTTGCCGTATTTTTGGATTGAGTTTTGACCTTAGGAT
>JACPII010000037.1 GCA_016188175.1 Candidatus Woesearchaeota archaeon
TAACCTCAAAGAATTCTGAAGGGAGCTTTGTCGTAGCCCAATGTGTCCGGCCATAATTTTTTAAGATAAAAGACTCCATGTGCTCATGGACCCGAACCGGAAGAAATTTTGCAAGATAGGGGAGCATATCTCTTTCTTAAATAAGGTTGTATTTAAAGATAACTCCCTTTGATTAGATACTTCCGCAAATAAAAAGATAGTTTCCAATAAATGGTTTTTACTGTTCTTTTTTCTCCCCACTTATGTGAAACGCCCTCCAAAACATCCCCAGCAGCACAAACGTGAGCAGCCCGTTGAACAGGAATTTTCCGAATGCAAGGGGAGGAGGCAACGATGGGTTTACCACTGCAGCACCGGTTATACCTCCCTGGAAGAGGGGAAGCAGGAGGTTTGGGGCAGACAGAAAACCGACAACGGCCGCAATCAACGCAATCGCCACAGCATGGCTGTGCGGCATCGTCACGAGGTGGTTTTTCGTCAGAAAGGATAGGATATACCTCCCTGCTTCGTCAGAATGCTCGGGGATAAGGTCATGGTGAGCACGCTCAAATTCAACCAATTCTGCGCTTTGGATGAGGAGGTAGGCTGTCTCTAATTCTTTTTGAGGTATCACCCTGTCTCTTTTGCTTTTGAGGTAGAGGATGGGAACCTTGATGTTCTGGAGCATCCTTTCTTTCTGCTGCATGTCTTTTTCAACGGTCTCATGGAGGCAGGAAATGCAGTGCCTTGCCTGGATGGATGTCAGAAATTCGGCACCGTCCCGGTAGCGGGTTGAGAATATTGAAAAAAACCTGAGCAGGGGCTTGATCCTGAGCAGGAAATCCATGCTTCGGGGAACTTTATAGTCAATATTGACAACAATAAGCGATTTGACCTTCTCTTTGTACATCTTGTAGAAAGCAATCGACAGGATGCCGCCGAAGCTGTGGCCGATAAAGTGGGCATAAGGTATCTTTTCAACGTCCATGATAGATTGGATATCCTTCGCGAAGCTTTCCAGATGGTAGGCATCCCTGTTCTCGGGCTTATCAGAGTGGCCATGCCCTCTGAGGTCAGGAATAACGGTCGAAAAACCAAGGTTTTGAAAGATTTCCGCCTCGCGGTCCCAATAGGATGAGCTTTTTCCGATGCCGTGGATGAAGAAGATGTATTGAGGCGATGCTTTATGGATGTGATACACGATACCCGTATCATCAAATGAAGTTATCTTTTTGAGCATTATCCCTGGATGCTGCCAAGGGGACTATAAATAGGTTTCTGCCATTAGCATATTTGTTTAGCATCTTCGAAATCCTAGACGATACACCGCAGGCGCTGCGTCCCCGGACGGGTGAGCGTAGTGTTCCTGTCCCTTCGGGAAGGAGGGCGACCCCCCGCAACGCGCTCGCCGTCGATAGATAAAGGGATTTCGACTTGAGGGTGCTAAACAAATACCCATTAGCACATTGCCCGTGGAGCTGATCCGCTCATGTTCTTATTATTCATCCTGCCCTGATAATTATACGGCTCTTTTCCAGTTTACTTTGATATACCTCCTGAAAAAATAGGACACAAAGCGATCCTCTCCTTTCTGCAAGGCATGGTAGTATGATCCTCTGGCTTTGTGCTCAATGATAAGGATAGGATATCCGGCGTGCCATAAAATATGATTCATCAGGAGCCTTCCGATGCGGCCATTGCCATCTCCATAAGGATGGATACCTTCAAACCGATAATGTGCCCGTGCAGCAAGTTCAACGGGGTGGAGCTTCGATTTCCTGATAAAAGCAAAAAACTCCTGCATAAGATTTCCAACATCCTGCCAGTCGGGCGCAATATAGCTTCCAACCCTTACAAGAAAATCCCGATAGCGGCCAGCGATTTCAGGCTTTGTGTCGGTAAAAAGATTCTTGTGCCAAGTGTGCAGCAACTCAATTCCAATCCTTTCTTTGTTTTTTAACATCCCCAGAAATACCCTATGGTGGGCCTCAGTCTCCCGGATGTCCCGCAAGGGTTTTTGGGGGGCAACATGGTCACGGATAATACCCCTTGTTTCCGGAAGAGTAATAGTTGATCCTTCTATCGCATTGGTATTAAAAGTGAAGGCAATGGAAATTTCCCCTAATTCCCGTACCTTGAGGCTTTCGGGAACTCTTTTCCATTCCTTCTGGAAGTGCATTTTAATCTGCTCAAATTTTCTGAACAAATCGCCCTGTAATGCCCTAAAAAACGCCCTTTTTCTATCCTCGATATCTTCAGGAAGAGACGGGCCAAGGTAAATTTCCCGGGTGACCACCTTGCCATTTTTTCTGAAGGAATGCTGGAGGTAATAGTAATCCTTATTGCCAATTTTCCTTGTGACGATGCGCATGGGCATGACTACCATTACATTTAATATAAATCTTTCTATTTAGCCAATTTGTAATGGTAAACAGATGGGACTTCCCCTGCCCCTTTTCCCAAAATAAAAAATCCCAGCCGCAGCAAGCTACGGGGTATTTTTTAACCTCTAAATGGGTTTCGAATCGCAGCAACAGAAAATCTGCGGATTTTCTTAGTTGCGCTCGGGTATTTGTTTAGCACCTTCGAAATCCTAGACGATACACCGCAGGCGCTGCGTCCCCGGACGGGGCGACCCCCCGCAACGCGCTCGCCGTCGGTAGATGAATGGATTTCGACTTTAGGGTGCTAAACAAATACGCGCTCGGCTTCGCCTCGGCAACAAGCTGCGGGTTATGAACCCATTTTGAGGAATCACTAAGAATTCCTTCCCTTAATCTTCTTTGCAATATTTTCGATGCTTCCGCGGATCTGGGATACGGCTTCCTTGATGTTCGCGCTCTTGTAGCCCTTCGCCTTGTCGCCATAGCCCTTATCGCCCCATGAGTTAACAAAGACGACTGTATGGAGGTCTTTCCGCGCAGGCGCCAATGGATGCTCATCGCTGTAGCCCAACGTGACAACCCCCTGGCAGACAACATCTTCGGGAAAGTCGAGGATCTTTGAAATCTCAAAGTCATCAAACGCGCTCACCCAGCAGGTTCCCAGGCCAAGAGAAGCCGCAGCGAGCATCATGTTTTCAATCGCCGCCGCACAGCCCTGGGCAGTGTACAAAGTCTCTCCGCGCTCACCGTAAAACCTTCCGGCGGCCTTCGGCTCACCTACCACAACGATATGGACGGGAGCGTCCTGCATCCATTCCTGGCTGTGGCAGCACTTTGCAATGCTTTCTCTAACCCCGGGATTCCGAACAACAATAAATTTCCAATTCTGGACATTTCCTGCCGACGGGGCATATCTTCCTGCCTCGAGAATCTGCAAAATAAGGCCCCAGGGGATTTCCTTGCCTTTGTATTTCCTGATAGAGCGCCTGTTTTTGATCAGATGGATGAAATGAGAAAGTGGCTCTTCGCCGGCCAGCTCTCCATGCCTCGTGACATGCTCATGGTGGCCGCTCATAAAGCTTTTATAGTACGGGGGTATTTAATGTTTTTGATTAACCCCCTGCTTTGTCCATGTGGTTAAATGGCTTTCGTTATCCGCTTCAAAAGAAATCCGACACCCCCCGTCAAAGACGGGGGGATTGCTCGCTCCCTTCGGTCGCTCGGTCGGATTTCTAAGCATGCAACCATTCTGGATGGGGCTACTGCTCCAACCACCGGTCAAAGACCGGATGGAATGGTTGCATTCAAAAAAAATCCGACCAAGAAAATTTCCAGCCAGCCTCGGCGGGAGGCGGTCATTTCGCTTTCGGCGAAATGCCCTAACGACCACCCCGGAGGGGGTATGCGAAGAGTTCCGGTCCTTCGGACGGAGGGCGACCCCCGGTCGCTCTCCGCCATGGCTGGAAATTTTCCCTTGCCATGATTCAATTAAAATAAGAAAAAATCGGAGATAAAACGACTATGAAATACCAGGTTCTCGTCGACCTCTATGAATCATTAGGGGCAACGGCAAAACGGCTGCAAAAAATCCAGCTCATCGGTGATTTTCTTAAAACAGCCCCTGAGGGGGTTCTTGAAGAGAGCATTTTGCTCATGCAGGGCAGGGTCTTCCCCTCATGGGATGAGCGAAAGATCGGGATGGCTGCAAAGCTGGTGGTAAAGGCGCTTCAGACGGCTACCGGGGCTGATAAAAGCGCCGTGGAATGGATGTGGAAGAAAACAGGAGATCTGGGCGATGCTGCCGAGCAGCTCATCGAAAAAAAGAAACAGGCCACGCTGGTAACGAGAGAATTAGATGTCAAGCGCCTTTTTTCAAATATCCAAAAGCTTGCGGCCCTTGAAGGAGAAGGGACGGTCGCTGCAAAGGTCCAGCTTGTTGCTGAGCTCCTTACATCCGCAACGCCCAAAGAGGCAAAGTATGTCATCAGGACTATCCTCGAGGAACTCCGTGTCGGGGTCGGAGAGGGCAATTTACGCGATGCTTTAGTGTGGGCGTTTTTTGGAAAAGAGCTGGGCCTGTCCTATGACCGGGAAGAGCACGCTGTTGCGATGGATAATAAAGAAAAATACCAAGAGGTGCTTGGAGCGATCCAGCAGGCGTATGACCTTACCAACGATTTTTCCCTCGTGGTGAACAAAGCAAGGAGCGGAGGCCTTGCTGCCCTCAAGAGCCTCGGGATTCGGATCTTTACTCCCTTAAAGGTCATGCTTGCCCTCAAAGTGGATTCTATCGAGGAAGGATTTGAGCGGTGCGGAAAGCCGTGTGCTGTAGAGTTTAAGCTTGATGGATTCAGAATCCAGATCCATAAAGAAGGAAAGGGCATAAAACTATTTACCCGCCGGCTTGAAGAAGTTACCGCACAATTCCCCGATGTCGTCGATTATGTCCGGGACCATGTCCGGGGGAAATCATTCATCCTTGACTCTGAAGCAGCCGGGTTTGACAAAAAATCAAAAAAATACCTGCCCTTCCAGAGCATCGGCCAGCGAATCAGGAGAAAGTATGACATTGAGCAGACGGCAAAAGATTTCCCCGTCGAAGTCAATCTTTTTGATATCCTCTATTTTGAAGGAAGGACCCTTTTGCATACTCCGTTCGCCGAAAGAAGGAGGCTGTTAGCATCCCTCGTGGACAACATCCCCCGGAAGATGGTTGTGGTCAGGCAGCTCGTGACGGAGAAGGAAAAAGAGGCAGAAAAGTTCTACAAAGAGAGCCTCAAGGCAGGAAATGAAGGGGTGATGTTCAAGACCCTGGACGCCCCTTACAAGCCGGGAGCCCGGGTTGGCCATATGGTAAAGATGAAGCCCGTCATGGAAACTTTGGATCTGGTTATCGTTGGGGCGGAATGGGGCGAGGGGAAAAGAGCCCAATGGCTGAGCAGCTTTACGCTTGCGTGCATTGACGGGCAGGGAACGTTCCGGGAGATCGGGAAGATGGGGACGGGGATAAAAGAAAAAGAGGACCTTTCGGAAAAAGGTGACGATGCCGAAGGGGAAGGGGTAACCTTTGAGCAGCTTACCAACGAATTAAAACCCCTGATTATCGGAAAGGGCGGGAAAGAGGTCACCGTCAGACCAAAAATTGTCGTTGAAGTGCACTATGAAGAAATCCAAAAAAGCCCAACCTATTCGAGCGGCTTTGCGCTCCGGTTTCCGAGGCTTGTCCGGCTGAGAGCGGATAGGGCGCCCGAAGAATGCTCAACACTGGAGATGGTTGAACAGCTGTTTGCGGGGCAGAAGAAAGGGAAGAGCATAGCAGAGAAAGAAAAATAATAAATGATATACCGGTTTAAATCTGGAGTCCGTCTGTCACAGAACGAAGGGGTATACAAATTAAAGGGCAAAAGGTTTAGGGTGATAGTAGTGGATTGATATAAGCATCAAACCCATTACCCCATATTCTGTTTCTAAACTCTCCTTCCCTTTTTTGAGGGTCAAATAAAATGTTTGCAACAAAAATCTGCCTTCTAAGACATTCATTAATCGTTCCTATCTCTTTTGGAGAGATAGGTACATCTTTCAAATCTAATGCAATACCCCCGTTATGTAGTCCAACCATTTCAACTAAAGACTGGTAATGTGTATCTATTGCTTTACGCTTATCTATGAATGGGTTCGAACTAACTAAATCTTGTATTGAATGTATAATCCCCGCAGTAACTTTAACAACATCAGTAAAATATTTTCTAACAGGTTCAGGTGGGTGAAACCGATTCCAAAACGTTGCTTTCTCTTGAGCGATTGCAGCAAAACACACATAATTCAGAACGCCATTAGTGGGGTCAGGACTCTGAGAGTCATCCATAAAATCTTCAAAATCATTTCGGAGAAATCCTTTTACTTGTTCTTCTGTAACTGTTAATTCTATTGGTTGCATGAAGGAAGAGATTTCATTTTGGGTTATAAACCTTTTGCCACCATCGGTTATTTTTGACTCCAGATTTATTGAATATGGGTTATTTATGCCTGCCACTATATCAGAGAAAAACTTATAAGCGGTTTAGTGTTTCCCTTTTTATGCGTAATTTTCCTTTACGGCCCATCAGGTATACAATGTACCTTATCGTCGTTCTCCTTATTGTGGCTCTCGTCTTTTACGAGAATGCTTACCACTGGGAAAAAAGAGAGTTTGGGTTTACTCTGGAACGGTTCCTTAGCGAGCCCCAGAAATACGGAGATTATCGCGGGGAGCGCTTTGGAGCGATTGCGGAAGCCTACGAAGATCATTTTTATTTTTCTGTTGGCGACAAAGTAATCAAAGTTATGGGAAAGGTGGAAAAGCCCTGGTTCAATGAGGTGACTGCCCATCTTGAGTTCAGAAAAGACGGAACCATTCAACTGCTTGCCTATCACAACTACAAATACAATTTCTTTCTGTACATAGTATCGGCTATTGCGCTGGGCATCTTTGCCTGGATGTTCTTCTGCGAGTGGAAACTGACCAGGCGGGGTTTTGAGGCGAGAGAGCTGCTCAAGGGAGGCCTAAAAAATGCCTGACTGGATGAGCCACATCCTCATTGGATTGATCCTTGCTGAGATTTTTTTCGTGAGAAAGAAAAGCCTTGTTGCCTTAGGCTCATTGATCCCCGATTTGCTCTCGAAGTTCCACCTGCTGTCGTTCTATTTTGGGGTTACCGGATGGCTTTCGTTCAGCTCTTTCCATACCCCGGCGATGGCGCTCCTGATGATTGTCCTCCTTGCGGGGCTGTTCAACTACAACCAAACGAAGGCTGCCGGCCTGATGACCCTGGGGGCGATGAGCCATATCCTGGCAGATGCAGCGCTCAAGCACTTCAACAGCGGCCAGTACCTTCTCTTTCCGTTCTCGTTCAAGCTGTTTGCCCTCAACTGGCTCTGGCCCGATGAGACGGTCTTTGTGCTGCCTTTCCTTGCCCTTTTGTATTTCCTTGTCAAATTTGCGAAGCGATCAATAACAAAAGATAGAGAGAAAAACGAGCTAGGATAGGGGAACGGAGGTTTATACAACCCCTGCAAAAAGCCATTTAGAAACGTTTTTAAAGGGGTGAAAAAAACCGGATGGTTATGAGCAATAACAAGCGCTGGAAGGCTTATAATACCAAGCATCCTGAGAATTACGAAGACAAAGAGATACCGTGCATCAGCAATAAATTCCACCACACCCACAAGATAAGGGTGAAGCTGAAAAAAGCGTAAAGTTTTTCTTGCCGGCTATCTCTCTTGAGTTTATGTGCGGAAGGTTTTTTCTTTCTCAAAATCTGGACGTGCTGAAACGGGAGTTTTCCATAAAGGAGGTTTCTTACCCCTACAACCCCAGCTACAACATCGCCCCGACCCAGCAGGTTGCAGTGGTTGTCCGGGAGCAGGAAAATTCTGAAAATACTCTCACCAGCATGCGGTGGGGCCTCATCCCTTCCTGGGCAAAGGATGAGAAGATTGGAGCAAGGATGATCAATGCCCGGGCTGAGACCATTGCCGAGAAACCAAGCTTCAGGCAGGCTTTATTGCAACGGAGATGCCTGATTCTCGCCGATGGCTTTTTTGAGTGGGGTGTAAACCCCGGGAAAAAAGAAAAACAGCCTTTTGCAATCCGTTTACGCTCACGGAAGACCTTTGCATTTGCCGGCTTGTGGGACCATCGGATGAGGGGGGATGGAAAAGAGATTTCCGGCTGCACCATCATAACCACGGAAGCAAATTCGCTTATCCAAAGGCTCCATGCCCGAATGCCTTTGATCCTTCAGAAAAGTTATGAAGATGCGTGGCTTGCGAAGGAAACGCCTCCGGAAAAGCTCATGGGCTTTCTTGAGCGATATCCCTTTAATGAGATGGAGATGTACCCTGTTACGGAAAGGGTCGGCAGCACCAAGTACAATGAGCCGGACTGCATTATTCCGGCGAACAATTAATAGGGCCCCCTGATGAGGCATTCGACCTTTTCCTTGTAGAACGAGTTTAATTTCCTATGAGTTCCTTCCGTGAGGGGGGCAAGGCTTGAGGCGAGGATATTCTCCCTAACCTGATGGGATTTTGTTGCGCCGGGAATTATCGTGGTTACATCGGCGTTGTCCAGGATCCACCGCAGGGAGCGCTGAGCCATAGCCGGGTTCTGGCTGCCGGCTGTTTCCTCAAGGATTGGCTTAATCTGTTCTGCGAGCACAACCGCCTTAGGAAATGGGATTCCTGCAAATGTCTCACCGACGTTAAATCGCTGCCCATCTTGGTTGTAGTTCCGATGATCATGCAACGGGAACGATGATGAAGGGGAGAACTTCCCGGCCAAGAGGCCGGAAGCTAACGGCAGCCGAACGATGACAGCGACACCCTTCCTGTTCGCTTCCTTGATAAGTGATTCTGGCTTTTGGCGGAAGAGGTTATAGATTATCTGAAGGGAGCAGATGCCCTGCTGCTGAAGACAGAGAAATCCTTCGTCGACGCTTTCGACGCTTGCGCCCCAAAAACGGATGTGGTGTTCCTGTTGGAGTGCCCGAAGATGTTCAAAGACAAGCCCTTTCTTCATTTCCCCGGCCGGGATGCAGTGGAGCTGGACGAGGTCAAGGCAGCCAACCTGGAGCCTTTTTTTGCAGTTCATCACATGGGTTCGCACCGCATCGAGGGTGAAGTTTTCAGGCCAACCGGGAGGGCTGAACCTTCCGATCTTGGTTGCAACAAATATTTTCTTATTTTGGCTTTTGAGAAATTTCCCTATAATCGCCTCCGACCTGCCCGCCCCATAGACATCTGCAGTGTCAAAGAAATTGATGCCGTTGTCAACAGCCGTTTTGAGGATAGCATCCGCTTCCTCCCCGGAGACATCCCCCCAGTCTGCGCCAAGCTGCCAGCATCCCAGAGAGACTTCTGAGACTTTGAAACCGGTGTTTCCAAAGGGACGGTAGCGCATGGGGGAAAGGAGTGGTCCAGGCCAGTGGGGATGGTAAGCCCCCATATTTACCCATTATTTAGTATGCCCCTGCCGGGAATTGAACCCGGGCTTCAGGATGTTTGCAAAATATCTTTTTGGTTGATCTGCAGTTGATTGAGTTATTGTAATTGCCAACTTCCTTAACAAATAAACAGGTTATTTTCCGCAATCCTGTGTCTTGTACGATTGGCTGGGGGTTTTTAAAGATTGTTTTTAAGATGGCTGCGGGGAGTGCATCATGGATTCTCTTATTTTTTAACTACTGTATAATGGTTACTTATAGGAAGATTTATAAATGGGCGTTTTTTCTCATTTTTTATGGCTGATCCGACTGATGCAGGGGGGAGTTTCCCAAAAAAAAGCGACCAGCGATGGATTCGCATCATAACACCTGAAGGTTCACCTGAGGAAGTCCAGACTGCAAGGAGATCCTACCAACGGGACCGGGAAGGCACTTTAGACTGCCTGAATGTTGCAGGTGTATCGCCCATCGCAAACCAGTCCTATTGGAGAGATATATTGACAACCCTGTTTCCTTCAGCCTCCTTAATCTTTTACCCTGATATGAGGTATTGCGATCCCCATTATGCATATCTTTCAAAGGTCAGGGGGAAAAAAACAGCCTCATTAATCCCCAGTTTATATCTTGGCCTTGATGCAGATGTAGCTGCTTACGAGCGCCTTTCCCAAAGTTACCATACTAACCAGGGCCTTCGTTTTATGGACCGGCAGGTGCAACAGATTTTTATCCCAAAAGATGGCCTTGATGCCCAAAATCATAAAGGGGAAAAACGAAATTCGCTGAGCAGATTATTAAAGCCTCTCTTCCCACTGTTTTGGAACAAACAAACACCTCCCCCCATGCACGCTCAGCTCAAAAAAAGTTTTCAACGTATTTATCCACGAGAGCGGTTTTTGAAAGAGTATTTTCCGAGTTTTCTCAAAAGATTCGAAGCGGGGGAACTGGAGGGTGAAGAATTCTTTCAAGAAAATCCAAACCCAGATGATCCTCCCTCAGCTGAAAGGTTAGAAAAGATGGGAGAATGGAGGGATTCTATCACCGGGGGAATAGAGCAGATTCTTGGACGGCGGAACCATGTCTCATTTCCCGAAGGTTCCGTTTTAGAAATGTTCCGTTATGAAGAATCTGTCCACCTGAGAACTGCTGTTTGGGCATCGTTCCATAGCTTAGAAGGAAAACAAAGGTCAGCTGGCGTTTTTTTTGACCCCACCCGATTACCTCATCTTGAACAATTTCTCGCGGGGCAGGGGTTCTCCGTCGTCATGGATGGAAACAAGGAAGATGTCAGCTGGTACACGGCGTTTACCATCCCTCAGATGAATAATGGTTTAGGGCGGTCTTCGAAATAGTTTGGGGGCCGGAACCAACCGATGAATTGTCCTGGCCGACCTGTTTCTTGACATCAACGGCAACAGCTTTTCCTAATAATTGTGAAAGCAGCACGAGATCAGCTTTTTTCACATCCCCGATATCTTTAATCCCATTCCTGAAAAGCCTTCGCGCCCTTACTCTTCCGATGTTCTTGAGCCTGATCAAGGGAAGCAATTCCTCTTTAACTCCGTTTTTCAGCCTGAACCTAAGCTTGAGAAGGGCTTTCTCTGCCTCACGAAATTGAAGGAGCTTTGCAAGCTCTATTGCAGTATAACTGAGCCAGTCTGCGATATCTAATTTTGTGCGGATCTCTCCCGGACGGATGTTGAATGTTTCCAGAAGGAACTCTTCGTCTTTTTCCTCGATCCATGCTTTCATAAACAGCGCAGTCTTAAACCCATTCAGGTAATCGTCGTATTCCGGCTCGTAAATGCTTGGCTCTGGGACAAAAAGTGTCCCTTCATACTGGGCAAGCTCTTCGTTGATGACATCTATCTCTTTTGCCCTTACCCTCAATAAAGGCCGCATCTCAAGGGTGCAGGAGAGCATATGGAGGAGCGGAACATCGTGGAGGGCGCTCTTTGCTGCCTTGTGCATCGCAAGGATGAGGCCACGGGCAGTAAAAGGGTCGAGATACAGCTCGGCTACCCTTTTCCCAACCTTAGTTGCCTGATAGGTGGCAGAGCCAATCTGGGATGCGGAAACAAAGGCGTCTTCGCTCGATTCCAAAAACTCCCATTCGGCAAGCTCATCGAGCATATTTTCTATCTTTCTCCTCAATTCGCGCATGTCCCCGTACTGGGCTGCCCAAAATGTCCTGCCGAAAAACCCCAGGATATCTTCGGCCGTCGAGACGAAATCAGATGCGATGAGGCTGAGCAGAAATGTCCTCAGCACCGGCTCAACGGCTAACTTGCTTTCGATCGCTTCCGGAGCTCCGTTGATGTACTTTTCCGTCAGCTTTTCTTTTTCCGTTTCAGTAAGCGCAAGGATGATAGCCTGGCCTTCCTTGTCAAACCTCGGCCTGCCTGCACGGCCAGCCATCTGGAGATATTCCAGGACGGGAATGAAGCCCATGCCGTCTTCCCCGAACCTTTTCAGGTCTTTGATGATGGAGCGGAAGGCCGGGATGTCTACGCCCATGGAATTATGCACAATGAATCCATTAGCAACAAACATATGTTCATTATCTTTTTTGTTTGGCAGCACGACATCATAAACCTCCCTTTCACAATCAACCCCCTTTATCCCCCTGATTTTATCCCAGAAGATGTCTCCTTCAAAGTCAGAATCTCTCCAGCCTTTTTTAACAAACCAGTTTAACTCATTTTCACATAACGGGCAGTTTTTCAGTCCAAAAAATTTCTCAATTTTCTTATTCTTATTCACAACATTATCAAAGATCCAATTTCCTGCCGGATTAAGGCTCCAAAACCATTCAGTATTGCTTCTGCTTCCCATCCTTCTTTTTTTTATTAATTCATAATGGTGGTTTAGCCTGCAATCTTTCTTTTTAGGTTCATCGCCAAGGATTCTTTTGAGTTCCCTGGAACCCAATTCCCCCCTTTCCCCAAGCGTTTTTATAACTTTTAATTTAGTTTCCCACCACATTTTCTGGTCCTTTGTTCTTCCTGAAAATACATCTCGGTAAATCTTATATTTGCAATGATTGCACGAAACATAATTTAGATTCGAAAAAATCTTAGCAATGAGGTCAATAAGTGATTCTTGTTTTCTTTTTATTCCAAATCCAATAAACTTGTAGAAGTCAATTATGCTCTTTTTCTGATGAATGCTTAGTTCGAAACAAGGTAAGGTCTTATATTCCTTTCCATATATCCTCATAGAACTTGATTTTCTCCTTCTGATAGCAGAAATTATCCCAAATCGAAGAAGGAGTTTTTGTATTTGCCGGGTTAATCTTTCAGAAACACTGCTAAAGCCCGGGCCTGCTTTTTTTTCAAGGTATCCGTCTGTATCAAACAACCCCCTTACCAAAGCGGAGATATTTTCTAAATTCATGACCATCAATCTTTCTGAGATATGCTTCTTATCTCTTTTTTCTATCCCACATCTAACGAGGAATTCCCTAAACCATTTGTTTTTTCCCAATACTAACTGGGGGGTTCCATGAAATGTTTTTGTTTTTCTGCAATTCAGCTTAAGTTGATTGCAGAATTCTTGTATTCGTAAGAACACCTCGTTATCTATCCCGACAATAGTTGGGCTTCCTTTATACCTAATATTATTGCCGTTTGTTTCTGCACCAGAATAACCGCCTCCAAGCATTAATCCTATAAGGCAAGATAATTTTGGGCCAAATTTATAGTTCGGAACACCAATTCTATTGTCTACAACAAAATCCCTAATATCGGGAGCTAAGGCATTGTTTATATCTAATCTTCCCACTGTTGCTATCTTATCACTTTTTCTAATATCTGCCGCTTTTACAACCAACCGCTTATCTTTCCTCTTAATAAGCATCTGGTGATTCGGTGTAACCTTAACTGAATGGCCTGAAACAGAAGAAATTTGGACAAGTTTTGAAGAGTTCATAATCCGATTGACTTTTTGTGGTTTCATAGAGATTAACTTATTTTTGGAAAGCACAAAAAGCGGATCTGGGCTCTTCAACTTAGAAACTTCGGTTTCAGACATGTTATGCCAAACCATGGCATCTTTAGATAAACATAAGGTCGGCGTGCAGCAGATAATTTTTATCAGGCCAGACCGGAAATTGTTCTCGACTAGCTCACGCTGGCTGGCAGTGAGGCCTGCGTGATGGAATGCAATGCCTTTCCTGAGGCAGGAAGCCAATCTTTTGCACTGTTTTGTTGGAGTGCTCAACGCATGTTCTGCAGAAGCTGCCATATCGGAAAGGGCCGGGAGTTCTGAGGGGATCCTGCCAGCGATGTCCTCGGCGAGCTTTTCACACGATGGCTTTGTCCCCGCGAAAACAAGCGCTTGTTTATTTATCTTTAAAGTATCCATTGCGAGGTTCAAGGCGAGATTGTCCGATACCCTTGAGATGGGAATGTTCATGGCAAGATAGAAAGAACCTAAAGTATAAAAATGGATTGTTTTATGGTTTAGGGGCTGAGGAAGGTATCCCGGCTGCGATTTGTTCCATGCTCTTTTCAAACCCCTTAGGAAAATCTGGAATTAATGCAGGGTAGATAAGGGATCGTTTATCGGTTGAAATATGTGCAGGGAGGATTGATCTAAGGTTCCTCTTCTTCGCAATCGAGAGGAGCACATACATAGTAAAAATATTATTCCCTTGGGCATACACCATATTATTCTGGGCGACATTAAATACATTATTCGGCTTTGAATTGTTGTTAATGGCATTTTCGAGGGATAAATTCTCCTTCAGAATCCTAAGCCTTAGGGAATCGTCACTAAATTCAAGCCCATTAATTTGCAATGATTCGTATAATCCCTTAACGGAGGCAGTGTATCGGAGGATATTGTCACAGTGCTTGCCTACCATCCCCCTTGGGAAAGGTCCTGGTTTAATAGAATCACCAACCTCCTTCCCGTATGCTGCCAGAAGCGAAAGGGATTCCTTATAGAGCGCTTCGGTATTTTTAATGGCATCATCGAGGGTGCAAGATTTTTGGCCTTCCATATTACAAGGAGCGATAGGACGAAAAAAAATCTGAAGGAATTAAACCTCAGG
>JACPII010000043.1 GCA_016188175.1 Candidatus Woesearchaeota archaeon
AAGGACCTGTTC
Organism: Candidatus Woesearchaeota archaeon; assembly: GCA_016188175.1. GTDB lineage: Archaea > Nanobdellota > Nanobdellia > Woesearchaeales > JACPBV01 > JACPII01. The sequence goes on from JACPII010000043.1 coordinate 13, forward strand.
AGTATGCGGAAAAGGGGCAAGAAGCCCGCTTCGGACATTCCGATAGGCGACAATCGCATTCGCAAGGACCCTGACATCAACCTGTCCGGTCTCTCTTTTTAAGAATTTTTGGAATATTTCATGGTCTTCGAGCCCGACCTCGTAATATATTTTAAAGAGCCTGTCCAATGCTTCGGACTTATCGATCTCCAGCCCGGCATCGATCATCGCCTCAATGGCCGATTCGCAGGCCATCCGCTTGATGCGCATGAAGTCGATGAGGGTATTGTCCAGGTCGAAAAGGATTGCTTTGATCATGCCCAAAGGAATATCGTGCTGATTTATAAGGGTATAGCCCAAACCGGGGTTGGTGCAAAATGGAGGTTGTTGCCGAATGAAATGAGCGCAACTAAGAAAATCCGAAGATTTTCTGTTGCCACCCTTTTTGTGAAGCTTTATGGTGATAACTTTGAGCTGACAGGGGGACGCCTCCGAGCGGTAGCGAGCGAGGCACAAGAAATCTCGAGAATTTCTTCGTGTCAGCATGTGAATATCACAGCCAAGCTGAACTTGATGGCAACCCGAACTAAGTGAGAGTTTCGCACCAACCTCACCCAAACCGCCCCTATTTTTTTTATCACAGAAAAGTATAAAAACCTCTTGGCTCGCCTACCCCCGAATGGAAACTATTCCTTCTCTCCAGTGGGTCAAAGACCAGGGGCTGTTTGCTGATGCCGAACGGATTGGCCAGACGTTAAGCAAGATTTTTCCCTCATGCCTCGGGATAACTGATGAAAAGATACTTATCATCGGGGATTGCGGCTCACCGGGCAAATTAGTCGCTCCCCTCCTCGCATCTGCTTTTTATGTTGCTGCAAATTCCCTCAACCTCAATACCAAGCTTGTGTTCCAATCGCCCAAATCGAAAGGAGACATAACGGATGATGATGTCATATCAAGCTTAAGCGATCTCCCGGAAGGCAACATCATCATCGTGAATTCCTCCGACAAATTAGGCTCTCTTGGTGAATTGGGGAGGAGCTTCAGAAAGTTTGTTGCCAAGAAAAAGCACCGGTTCCTTTCTGCCACAAGCCTTGGTGACCTCGATACCAGTATGGTAGACGCCGTCATAGATGCCGCCAACGTTGACTACAAGCCGATGCAATCCGCCCTGAAGCGTTTAAAGGAACAGCTGGACAGGGGGAAAGAGATCCATGTTACGACGAAGGCGGGGACTGACTTTTTTTATGACATTGAAGGCATGACGAATTTAGTGTCAGACGGCCATTATACCGAGAAAGGCACCGGTGGAAATTTTCCGTCAGGCGAGGTGTATGTTCCCTGCAGCGGAAATAGGGTCGAGGGAAAGGTTGTCCTTGACGGCAGTTCGCGAAACTGGAAGCACACTGCGATCATCAAGACCCCTATCAGCCTCACCATTGAGAAAGGAAGCATCACTTCTATTGAGGGCGGGGAAGAAGCGAAGGAGCTCCAAAAGACGCTTGAGATGGCTGCCGGCATCTCAAAGCACCCGAAAAGTGTTTACCGGGTGGGAGAGTTAGGGATTGGCATGAACCCCAAAGCAAGGATCATCGGCTCAACTCTCGTAGATGAAAAGACGCTGGGAACAGCCCATATCGGCATCGGCTCAAATTACTGGTTCGGGGGGAAGATATATGCACTGATCCATTTGGACCAGATTTTTAAGGCTCCTGAGATTGAGCTGGATGGGAAGAAGGTAGATATCTGACCAAGTGTAAATAAAAAATCCCAACCACAGCAAGCTGCGGGGTATGAACCCATTTTGAGGAATCGAAAAAATCCGACCACCGCCTACGGAAAATCATAGATTTTCCTAGTTCCGCTCGCTTCGCTCTGGAACGGTCAAAGACCGGATGGGATGGTTGCATTCAAATGATTATTCAGTCCTTGATTGGAATATGTGAGGCAAAACTATAGGGGACATTGAATCTCTAAAAAGAAGAGTCAAAGCCCAAACAAGAGCCGCCTTGAATTCGCACACCAACGGGGTTATTCAGGGCTTCTTAAACATAAAACGCCAGGAAGCCAATTTCTTAATTCATTCCGGGGCTAATTTTCCTAAGCGGGACAGCTGTTTTTTGAATAGTGAAGTTGTGCCAATATGCATCCAGAACCTTCTCCAATGATTGATCGATGTATGATGGATCAACCAATAAACCAAAATTGTCCACCATCCAATCATATGATTTCCGGGCAATATCCGCCTCTCTTGCAATTGAAGTTAAAACCACTATTGAATAAGCATCACCCAAAATGACCTTCTTGGCAGTTGCGGGGGAGGCTGAAGAAAGTTTGCGAAATAACTCGCCCTCAGGGTCCATGATAACTACCCCGCCCCTAAGCATGTATGACACACAAACAGACATGGATGGATCGAATTGCAATACGTCTAAAGTATCCCCATCTCCGCCAATGCGGTTGATTCCAAATTTTTCAATCATTTTTTCAATAATTTTAGAATCTTCAGAAAGTGAACCATCATCAAAACGTTTGCCCTCATGAATTAGGCCTGCAGTTATGAACCCTGTTGCGTTGTCCCAACGTTTTTCAATGTGATCATTTTTATAATGAGAGTCCATAGGCATTCGAATTGCTGTTTCTTTAAAAAGGCAACGTTTATCCGAAAAACAAAAAACACCCAGGTAGAAAAAGAGATATGGGGGATTTCATGCCTGGGCCGAGCAAAAGCTGCTCAGAAGGGTATAGAATGAGGTTTTCTATTTAAACCTTTCGGTGATTTACTACTAGTTAGTGATGTTCCATTAACAAATCCTTTTCCTTTAAGGCCCAAACAAAAAGGTTTATATATAAATTATATATTATTGATTTTATGGCAGTAACCTACCCCCAAAATTTACCACCCGAATCACCAGACCGATTGTACTTAGAAGTTGAAAAAGGGTTAGGTTTCCTCTCTCGCTTAGAAAATCCTGATGGGTATCTTGACCGGCATGCAATATCGCAATGGGCAGGACTTCTTAGCGCCTCAAGAACGGAAGCAGAGAGAAAGAAAGAAAATGATACCCTGGAAAGGATTAGGGGTGATTTTGAACTTCTCAAAGCCCTTTGGCCAATCCTCGTTCGCCAAGAAGGTACAAAAGGAAACTAGGATTTAATGATATTAAATGCCTCATTGATGGATGCCAACGATTCTTCCCCGGAAGCCATATCCCTCACCTTGACCTTGTTCTGCCGTAACTCGTCCTCACCGATGAATACTGCATAAGGGATTCCAAGCGAATTTGCATAGTTTAAATTCTTTGAAACGCCCCTCCCCATGAGGTCAATCTCCGTTTTTATCCCCGCCTCCCGAAACTGTTGTGCAATCTTTATGCTCTTGTCAAGGGTTCCGATGGGAATGACAAAAACTTTTGTGACAGTCCTGATTGCCGGCTTCCCCTGGTTTCTTTCGATGATTGCATCATACAGCCTGTCCAGCCCAAACGACGTACCGACGGCTGGATACTCTCCCCTGCCAAGAAACTGCCCGATCATGTTGTCCCATCTCCCCCCCGAGCATACCGAGGACGTTATCGAGCTTCCTTTGATAAAAGTCTCATAGATTGTCCCGGTATAATAGGCAAGCCCTCTCGCTAACGATGGTTCAAATGTTGCCTCAACAGAAATCGCATCGACCAACTCCAGCAATCTTTCCATCTCTTTTAGGCCGTCGATGTCCCCGACGATATTTTTAAGCGAGGTTATTTTTTCTTCATTGCGCCCCGTCAACCCTGCCACATTAAGGATTTTGGCAATGATATCTTCATTAAGCCCTTTCCCGAGCAATTCCCTGGTAACGGCATCTTTCCCGAACTTCTCCAATTTATCGAGAGAAAGCATCACCGTTTCCGTCTTTTCTTTTTCAACCCCCGCCCACACCATGATGCTATCGAGAATTTTTCTGTTGTTGACCCTGATTTCGGATTCAAAGCCGAGCCGGGAAAGGGCAGATTTCATGATGGAAAGGATTTCAGCATCCGCAGCCATGTCTTTGCTTCCGACAACATCAACATCACACTGGACAAACTGCCGGTATCTTCCAAGATTTACGGGCCCATCCCGGAACACATCTCCGATCTGGTATCGCTTAAACGGCATCTTAAGCTGTGGATTCATCCCGATGACCCTTGCTAAGGGGACAGTTAGATCATAACGTAATGCAACATCCCTGTTTCCCTGATCCCTGAACCGGAATGTCTCTTTGAGAATTTCTGCCCCACCGGCATATTTTGATGCAAGGATATCAAACCTTTCAATCGCAGGGGTTTCTAGCGGGGAATAGCCATACAGCTCAAACGTTTCCCTCAATGTTGATGCTATCTGCTGCCTTATAATCTGGCTTTCAGGCAGAAAGTCTCTTGTACCCCGGGCTCTTTGGAGTTCTCCCTTGACCTCTTTTTCGATTGCTTCCTGGATTTGCTGGACTTCAGGAGGAATGGGTTTTCCTCCCGGCGTTTCTTTCTTTGACTCATCCCTGCCAACAACCATCTTCCTGACGGCATCCCTTATCGCCTCAGAAACAGAGCTATAGATTTGCCTATCAACAAGCTTCTGGATTTCCTCGATTAGTCCCTTTGTGAGCCGTATCTGGAGTGTTTCCATTACCATAGTGATTGAATAGTAATTGGGACTTGTTTAAATACTTTTCGATACCAGACAAGAAACATTTAAATAGGTCCTTATGTACTTATATACTCATGGTACTAAAAATGGAGTTTGAGAAGGAATTTGAAGATAAATTTAGGGAACAAGCGATGAAAAAGTTCGGCTTTAGGAAGGGGGCACTGCAATTGGCTGGCAGGGAGGCCTTGGGAATTTGGATAAAGTTTAATGAAAAAAAGTTACCTGGTGTTGATGATCCAGTTTCTTTAATTGATGACACGTTGAGCCACTAAACTACTGCAGACTGAAGTCCGCTAAGGGTTCTTTCCTATCCCGAGCCTAAAAAATCACCCAATATCCCGATAACTGGCTAGATTTCCTATTAGGCTCAAGCTTAAAGGTGTTGATCCGAACACCAAGAGGGTCAAGCAGCCCTATACTCTAGTATTAGACCTCAAGCTTAAAGGTGTTGATCCCGCACTTCTTGGCCTCAGGATTGCAGCGTCCCTTGCAGAGATTATCCGCAATCCCGCTCCCGTCATCGTTCCTCCACGCACCTTCGGCGAGAGGCGTTGGGCTTATCGCTTTAACAAAAAACCCATCCTGGCATTCCCACGATACCCTGGAAAACTTCCTGAGGACAGGTGCAGGGATTGAAGGAGTTGCGGTTGGCAGGCAGGTAAACACAATTTTATCTGATTCCTTTTTCGGCTTTCCATCAAGCGTGTGCTTCGCGGTTCCGCAATAGGAAGATTCCCATATCACATCCTGGGCAAATCCCCTGACGCCCCTGATATCGCAGAAAAGGTCTTTATTTTTCTGAGAAACGCTTGCATTAAGCTGGCAGCTGAAGCGCCGGTTATCGATAGTAGCCGAGCATTTGTTTGTTATCAGGGATCCTGCTGAATCTTTAAGCGGTGGATTGATGAATGAGCACCGAACATCTTCCCTCACGCTCTCTTTCTTTTTAGGGGGAGATGAAGATGACTTTTCTTCATCCTTGAGCATGGCTGCTTTCCGTTCATTGCACGGCGTTCCTGCCTTGTAGCTTGTTACTCCAGCATTGCGGGCTTCACAGGGAGATTCATACGTTTTCCCATCAGCCCCGCAGACAACAACTTTTGGGCATTCGTTGAATCCCGGCCCTTTTGCAGCCGAGGAAATGGAAAAAACAGAAGTTATCATCAGCATTGCTGCCAACCAAAAAAAGACGAATTTCGAATTTTTAAAGTCCATAATGATCCACCCCCATGGATTGATGACCTTGGAGATAGGGTGTATTTTATTAAGGTTTTGATTTATCCCTTGGGCTGAACCTTATCCAAAGAAGAATCGTTCTACTCTTAGGAAGTTATTCTGCACACATTTTTAAATCCATTGAGAAAACCCTGCGTATGAAATTGTATAATAGGTCAAGGAATGCCTTTAGGGGGGCTGTTTTATCGGCAACCCTCCTCGCCATTATTGCTTATGCGATGTTCAAAAGGCCGGAACCCCGAGAGGAAGCGGCACCTGCGCCATACCCCGTTCCCGTCCAAGATCATATTGGATATATAGCCCAAAGGTGGAATGAGTATAAACCCTTGGAGCTTAAGCTTTCCGGTGACATTCCTGCCTGGCTAAAACCAGCCTACGCCGTTGACGGATTGGATTGGCTTGTAGAAATGGGAAATGATTTTAAGAAAAGAAGGATACAAAGAGAATTACAGCCCTTGGCCGAAGATCTTCTTAGGATCCACAAAATCCCTATTCCTCAGGGCTGGGATGTTCAAGTCCCCCCAGATTCTTCAGAGGGGCAGCAGGGACCCGTGGCAGAGGTAAATATAGTTCCAAAAGGCGAATCAAATTTTTACACCGGACAGGGGACCGTGGTCCATTTTGTGTTGAAAAAAAATGAAGTGAAAGTGACCGATTTCGATAGAGGTGGAGAAATAGTGAAAAAAGAAACACAAATCCTCAAATCTGGAGAGTGATGGGGCAGGGCCGGGAAGGGCACGAAACATGCCAAAGTCATTTTCTTCTGGATTGATCTCCCGGACGGAAAAACACATCAAATCATTTACGAAGCATGCTATGTCTATTTTCAATCCCCAGGTAGATTTTTAAGCGCTTTGAAACCCCCATCACGAATGATTCCTGCCATCACCCCCATACGCTCATGGAAAGATAGAGTAACGAGGCAGGCATACTTCTTCGATACAGGGGGCTTGCCCTCAAGGGAACAATTTTACCCCTCAATTCTCCTTGCCTATTTTGACGGCCTCGACAGGGTTGCTGGAGAGAACATTTTGGAGATTGGAGGAACAAAGGAGCAAAATATGGGCATATGGGCAGTTAACCAAGGAAACAGGTATCATTGCATAACCTTTGAGCCATGGGTAGATGTCCGGCCCGATGACCCCCAATCCAAGGTGGACGGCGGGGATTTTATGTGGCTTCCTGAACATCGCACGTACAGCCTTGTCTTTGCCGTAAAGGTATTTGAGCCAAGAGGGATGTATCACACTCAAAGGGGAGATTTCGTGCCGCCAAAAGAAGGTTATACGCATGAGCAAATGTCAGAACAGCTCAGCAGGCTAACCACGCCGGGAGGGTACGCTGTCATTGCAACTGCAACCAAATCATTTCTTTCAGATGAAGAGTTAACAGAAGTAGGATTTCAAATAAAATTCCGGGAAACGG
>JACPII010000041.1 GCA_016188175.1 Candidatus Woesearchaeota archaeon
TCTTCTTGACGTTCGCGGCCCTATTGCCAACTACTGGTCCAGTAATTATGATGTCTGGATTCAGGGCGGCACAGGTGGCACAGGTTCAGGCAATGCCCGGAATCTTGCATTGATGGGCTCTATTGGCAGCGGCAGTGACAAGCTTTATGTCAATTATAACAGCGAGTACACCGGTGGGACAGTGATAGGGGGGCCGGTTTCGGTTAAGGGAGAATTGGACCTTAATGGAAATAGCTTGAAAAATGTTAAAGGATTGGGGGGGTGTAAGATTTGCATCCAGTGTAATTATGATGGGGGTTACCAGGAGGGGGCCGAACGATGCGTCAATGTCAACGGTGGATGGTCAAGCTTTAGCGGTGACACAAGTAATAATGATTATCCTGGTAGCGATAATGCCGCCTGTAGGGTGAAAATGGATTGCACCGGTTAAGATATAACCGATCACTTTAGTAATAGAAATGTATCTGTTTAGCCTCCACAGGTCAAAACTCCATTCGAAAAAAACAACCAACCCGCCGCAGGGGCCGCCCTCCGTTGCGAAGCAACCGGAACGCTGGATTCTCTCCGTGCCGAATGACCGGAACATTTCGCCTTCCCCTTACCGGGACGCAGGGCGATTGTTCAACCCGTCGGGAGTTTTGACAACCCCAAGAAACAAAGTTTCTTGGGTGCCAATAATGCGCGAGCATTATTATAGATAATTCCCCTGATTGGAATACATAACTTTAAGGATTTATCGTCGGATAGCTTTCACAAAAATATGCTCTAATTAACAGAATTATCTATAAGCATTGCAGAGCCGCTCCGATAGGGGCTTAATGCATGCCGGCAAACAAAACCTTTAAATAGTTTACATAGTATAATCGATAAAAAACAGTATTTTTATCGAATATGCTCGACAAAAACCAACTCCTTGAGATACTGAACGACTGGAATTTCTGGAAGAACAGCTTGGAGGCAGGCATGCCGAGGCAGCGGTACTTGGGCAGGGCGATGCGTTTCCTTAAGCCGAATGTGGTGCTCGCCATCACCGGGCCCAGGCGCTCCGGGAAATCATTCCTGATGAGGCAGATTGCCCGGCAGGTAGGAAAAAAAGATCCAAGAGATACTCTCATTGTCAATTTTGAGGATCCGCGGTTCTCATCGCTCTCTCCGGAACTCTTAAGCCGGATTTTTGAAGCTTATCGGGAATTGGTGCAGCCGCAAGGAATCCCTTTTATTTTCCTCGATGAAGTCCACAGGGTGCCCCATTGGGAGCGCTGGGTTAGGGCAATCCATGAGCTCAAAAAAGCAAAGGTTGCAGTTTCAGGCTCATCTGCAGAGCTCTTGTCGGGAGAGCTTGCCACACTGCTGACGGGAAGGCATCTTGATATAGTCCTATACCCCCTTTCTTTCGCGGAGTTTCTTCAGTTCAAGGGCGTCGCCTTAAAAGATTCGCTGGATAAGATATCGAAAAAAACAGAAATCAAAAGGCTTTTGGGCGAATATCTTGAGTTTGGCGGATTTCCGGAAGTGGTTTTGCATCAGGAGAAGCTGCCGCTGCTGCTTGCCTATGTCGATGACATCCTCGTTAGGGACATCGAGAGGAGGCATGGGGTGAGAGAATCCGAGAAGCTCAAATCGCTTGCCAAAATGTACCTGAGCAATATCAGCAGCCTGATTACCTTCAACTCCCTTCAGGGGCATGTGGGGCTAAGCACCGATACTATTGAAAAGTTCTCATCCTATTTTGAGGATGCCCATTTGCTGTTCTTTGTGAAAAGGTTTTCCTTTAAGGTGAAGGATCAGGAAAAAGCGCCAAGAAAAGTGTATTCCGTTGATACGGGGGCTGCTTATGCTGCGGGGTTTCACCATAGCGCAAACAGGGGGAAAGCTATTGAAAATGTCGTGGCCATTAGCCTAAAAATGAGAACTCTCGAAGAGCCTTCAACGGAAGTGTATTACTGGCACGATTCTCAGCATCGGGAAGTTGATTTTGTCGTTAAAAAAGGCCGTAAAGTGGATCAGCTAATTCAGGTGTGCTGGGATATTGGATCTTATGGGGCTAAAGAGCGCGAGGTCAATTCATTGATTAGGGCGGGCGGGGAGCTGAGGTGCAGGAACCTGGCAATTATTACGCTTGACGCCGAAGGGGAAGAGCGATGGAAGGGAGAAAAAATTAAGTATTTCCCTTTGTGGAAATGGCTGTTGGATATGCGCTGAATAGGCGAACGTATTATAATGCCTCAAAGAAGAGAAGAAGCATTGAGGTCATTGATGTACCCTGAATGGGTGAACGTATGATGAGCAAAAAAAAATCCCAGATCACCCTCTTCATAGTCCTCGGCTTAGTGGTTGCTGTAATCTTTGCATTTCTCTTTTTTGCGAAGAAAGAAAGCTCAGGCCTCGTCCTTGAAAAAAAGGTCGAGACCATCTTTACTGACTTTTTACGCTCCTCCTCATTGGAATCTGTCGTCCAAGCCTGCCTTGAGCGCGCAACAAAAGATGCTCTCGTATTGGCTGGCCTCCAGGGCGGCAAAATCTACGATACCCAGGTATCAGGGGGCTTTCCCCTCCCATCCCCTGAAGAGGTTGTCCCATTGGTAACGGCTGGAATGCTCGTCAATGTGAGCTATGGGATCCGTTCCAGAGGCATTCCTCCAGAAAATCCAGCCTCATTTCCTTCAACCTACCCGGATGGTTATGGTCTTAAAGAAAGCCCGGCAGCCGATATTGGGCCGGAATATGCCTCCTTGTTTGCCAGGCCTGAAGATGATATCTTAAACCCAGTTTCCCTTGCCTCCCTCTGCAACTATTATGGGCCAAACCATTATTCTATTGCAAACGCCTCGTTTTCCTGTGAGACCTACACAGCCACCAACATATCGATGCAGGAGTACCTCAAGGTGTTTATCCTCAACAGGACAAGGAATTGTATCAATTTGGTCCATCTTTCCGGGAATAGCCAGTTTACCATCAAAGAAGGGAATGTTGAGGCGGAAGTTATTTTTGGCAACAATGATATCACCTCAATTTTTAGGTATCCCTTGGAGCTTTCTATGAAAAACGTGCCTAAAGTAATCCGGTCTTTGGATTTCTCCTTCAAGCCAGCCTACCGGGTAAAAAAAGTCCACGAGCTTGCAGCCCACCTTATCGGCTCCAGAGGCTCAAGGCTTCCCGATGACCCGCCAAAGACAGATGCAGACAACATTTTTTTCGACATCACCGACACAGCCTCAAGCAACATCAACGATTGCCTCAGTGACAACGACATCCCCGGCCAGCGATGTGTTTACCCCGGGATGAGCCTTGCGAAAGAGAAGAACGTATGCCTTGGCAATCCCCTTTGTGATGGCATCCCGCTTCACTTCCAATATTCAGATGTTGTCAAGATAACCGATAGCCGCATAATAATTGATGGAAAACCCTTTTCTTTCTTTTTTGCCGTTGAGAACAGGGCTCCCGCCCTCGGGAAAATTTCCGAAACCAACGATGGTAAGGTAAAGAGAAAACCAGGAGAAAAAATCACGATTATTGCGCAGGGAAAAGACCCCGATGAAGACCCCCTGACCTATGAAATGACGGGCCCTTCTAAAGATGAGTTCTCTCTTTCTATCAACACAAATGGATATGGGGTTTTTTCTACCGATAACAACGGCTTGGGCCCGGGAAGCTACGAGTTCACTATCAGTGCCAAAGATGACGAAGGGCTGTTTGACGAAGAACATTTTACCCTTGCAGTTGAGCCTTAAACTGCCCATTTTTCTTCCGCTAGGTTTAATGCAGCTATTCCATCCAGCCTTTGGCTGGTGGTTTGGGTGGTTCCCACATCTAGAATAGCTGCATTCTCAGAAATCCGACCCGAGCGAGCAATCCCCCAGTCTTGGACCGGGTGAGGTCGGATTTCTTTTGAATTCTCCGATAAATCCAATCAATGAATACATACTTAATAAGTAGTTATCTTATTATTTAACATAAACAATTATAAAATAATACAAAGTACGCACTTATATAAACAAAACAACAAAGTTTAAATAGTCATCACGCAAGGAAAGAAGATAATCTGAGATATGTAATCATATGCAGTAAATCTGCCCCTAAGTATGTGCATAGCACCCTAAGGTCAAAATTCAATTCAAAAATAATTATCGACGAGCGTTGCGGGGGGCCGCCCTCCGTTCGGAACGAACCGGAACATACGCTCACCCTTACGGGAACCTCCGAAGCCGTAGCAAGGATGGTCCAGAAATCCCCCGGATTTCTCAGAACCTCCAAAGCGGTAGCGAGCGAGGTACCAGAAAATTCAAGAGAATTTTCTCAGTACGCAGCTCCTTCCTAGAACCCGTCGGGAATTTTGAATGTGTTATGCACATACTACCTAAGTGCTGTCGTTCGAGGGTTTTCGGTGAAAGAGCGCATTACCATTACCGTTGACAAAGACCTGCTCAATTGGTTAGATCTCAGAATAGATGAGAAAGTTTTTGCAAACAGGTCGCACGGAATCGAATTCTTGATCAAGAGGAGGATGGAAGATGAGAAAAACTAAACTTATCGGGGTGCTGCTCTTTATCGGGATTTTTTCGATTCTTATAATCGAGGTAATCCCCTCCGTTAGGGCAGACGGCTGTTGTTTTATCAAATCCCAAAGCAAATGCGAAACTCCGTTCAGGCCGGGGACATCTCCATTGGATTCCTTTAATGCATGCACTATCATTGCCGAGAATAAATACGTTGCAGATCCGTCCTGCGCAGGAATCCCGGATTGTGATGGAGGATGCTGCTGCCAGGGTTCAACATTCATCGGCAGCACCAACAGGGCATTCTGCACCGGCAGGGGTTTGCCGTTCACCCTCAAGAGCACAGGCAGATGTACTGCTGGATTGTGCAGCTCAGCCACACCTCCCTGCCAGCCGGATTGCGAGTTTAACCCTTCCAATTGTCTCGATAAAGATCAAAAGCAGATTGCATCAGCCAATAAGTATTTCTGCTCCAAAAATGAAAAGCTCTACGATTTTAAGATAGACTGCGCGGAGCAGTGCTTCCCCGACATCAAGCCATGCGCAAGGGATGCCCCTATAACCTCAGAATGTATCTGTGATGGAGAAAAGAATTCGGGCTATTGCTGCAAAGACGGCTCCTATAGTGAGACTCAAGAGAGCTGCCCTCAGAACTATTGTGCCAAAAATGGCCTCGTGTGTTCAGAAGGATGCTACTCGCAGGAAAACCCGGCATTTGATTTTGGCCAGGCAAACGGCTGCCCATCAGAAAAGCCAAAGTGCTGTGGTGTTCCGGCTCCTGCAATTAATAGATGTTGCGCTCGGGGAGAAGTCTGTGAGGGGAAACAATACACATTCTCATATTCCAGTTGTGATCCAGCTGCAGACCCTTCATTAAAGCCCTGCGACGGCAGCTGTATCAGGAATCCATGCGCCAATGGGCTGCGCATCAACAGCCCCCCTAACAAAAATGCAAGGTTTCCGGAATGTTTCTGCGGAGAAGCTTCCTTCAATACTAATATTGATAACGGATTTTGCTGCGATAATTCGTACCGCCCGGCATCAGCCGGCGGTTGTGGCGATATCCAGAAGGGAAGCATCTCAGGAACAATCTTCAACCTAAAGACCGGGGAGAAGCTTCCAGGAACTCTTCTTAACCTCATGTTGGGAGGATCACAGATCAGCCAGCTCAATACGCCTGACGGAGCATTCTCGTTTACCGGCCTTGAGCCGGGCTCCTACACTATTGTTGTCTCCAAAGACGGGTTCGTTGGCGCTTCTGTTACGAAGGTCGTCAGCAGGCAAGGCCAGCAGCTGCAGGATGTTGATGTCCGTCTGAGCTCCATTGCTATCGGAAGTTGTGATTCCCAAAACCCGCCATCTCCAATTGAAGTAACAGTCAAGCACGTCAAGGGAATAAAGATAGCGAACCTCACCTGGGGGAATCCATGCCCTGGAAAAATCAACGCATTCATCATCAGCAGGTCCCCATCCCACCCATCGGGAGACATCGTCACCAGCTCATTGTTTTTTGAAGATAACGATGTGGCATGGAAGGATTCATTTACCTACACCGTCAAGGCCCACTATGCCTCTAACGTATTGAGCGTTCCTGCAACAGCGTCCATCACCATGGGGAGCGGCCTCTGTGAAGGCCGTTTCGGGAACGAGGAATTTTGTCTTGATGGAACCTTAAACATTGGCGACGTCAATACACTTGGATATTCCTGCGGGAGCCAAAACAATATCGTGCCATTGCCCCTCGACTGCACCGACGGAAAGACAAAAGATGCAGTGTGTGTCGGCCCTGATGCAGATGGGAAAGTAAGCTGTAAAGAAAAGATCAACTGCCTCCAGGTCCAAGGCTTTAAGCCATTTGGGCTCTACTACGGGAACCAGACCTGCGTCGGGCACGATGGCTCTAATTGGTGCGCCTACGATTACTCGCTGACTTCAATAGATAGATGCAACGAGTGCCTCAGGAAAGATTGTTTCAGCTATCAGAGCGAGGCTGCCTGTCTGGAAGATAATTGTGGCGGCAGCATTAAATTCTTCGACCAAAAAAAAGGAAATTCTGGCTGCAGGTGGATCTACACCTGGGAGGAAGCAGGAAAGGGAATCTGCTATGATCTTGATTTTAAGGGCCGGCAGTGTGAGAGATGCTTTGTCAACGGCTCGGTCTTCTTTAACACGGGCTGCAACCAGCAGGTTTGCTCGGCGTTGGGCAATTGTTTCTCTATCGCGGGAACTTCCGGAGCAGTTCAGGCTGCAGGAACTTCCGGATCAGCGGGAACAGCTGGAAATGCAGGAACGATTGTTGCCTCTGGATCATGCTCAGCCTGCAATCCCCAAACGAGCTGCAACGACTTCAACAATAAAGATGCATGCATTGGCGCAAGAGGCGAGCCCCAAAGCTATTCCATTGGTACTGGAACTTGCAAAGCTCCCGTGTCCCAGAAAAAAAGCAACGATGCCTGCAATCTCGGGTTCTGCCGGTGGAGAGAACAAGACCAGCGGTGCATCAAAGATGCAGATGAAGACAATATAGACGATTGCGCCGGTGTTTTTGCAGCTCAGGGAGACCTTGCCGGGTTAGCCTGTAAGCTTGATAGCATACCCCCCTCTACCAAAGTCCAGCCCTCAATACCTCATGGCGATGTTGATGGGATGGAAATAACATTCACATCCGATGAGGATGCGGATCGGCTCTTCTACTGCGTCGATGAAACAAACACCTGCTGCCCTTCAAATCCGGCAGGCGGCCTTCCTTTTAGTGGTCCCCCAAAGAAGGTTACCCTCAACCCAAAAGGAGATATCCCTCTTGGAGAAGGCAAGGTATTCTTTATCAGGTATTACAGCGTCGACATCCATAAGAACGTTGAACAGGTAAAAAGTGTGGAGATTTACGTTGACCGGAAGGCCCCGAATCAATATGCAGACGCGAGGGTTGCCGAAGGTGTTCCTCTCTCCGGCCTTTCCTTTATTGTGGATACCGATGAATTTGTTGCCTGCACCCTGAGCGCTGCGCCAGCCATTCCAGCTTCCTCAATTTCGAGAAATGACTTTTTGTCCACCAACATAAAAAATCAGTTTGTCTTTGAAGCGAACGGGCTGTCCGATGGAGTCTACACCATCACAACAACCTGCAAAGATGATGTGGGCAACGAAAACGCAAAAACTACCCAGGTAGTCGTTGATGCAGTCCAGGAAATCAGGAATCCTTTACCCAATTTTGAGATAATCAAAGCTTCAGCCGTTCCTCTCTCCGTCGAGACGATAGACAGCTCACGCTGCGTGGCAAAAAGCCTTAAGGGGGGCTTGGGCGACATCGTATTGGCCGAAACAAAAGTTACCGATACATTGTTTAAGCATTCCAGGACCGAATCGTTTTCTGCCGGAACCTACCACTTTGAGGTTAGCTGTACCCCCGTCATCGGAACCAAGGACCCGGACAGCGTTTTCATCACATTCACCGTCGATAATCAGGCGCCGGCCACATCGGTTGATAAGAGCGGTGCCCCCTTTGACCAAAATGCATTCCATCGGACCCCTTTGCGCCTCACCTTGTCATGCGAAGATCCCGAATTGGGCGAAAGCCCCGGAGAATTTGGCTGCTCTTCACAAAGCCCAAAATATTGTATCTCCGCCGGGAGCTGTATCCCAACAACCAATGCCGCAGGGGATGTTGAAATTGTCGGGGACGTTTCAAAGAGCATTACTTACTTTTCCGCCGACAAAGGCGGCAACGAAGAAGCCAGGCAAACCGCCCTGGTGAAGATAGACAACGTGAAGCCGAAACTCATTGGCCTCACCGCCGTCCCTCCAATGACTTCCCAGGAAAAAATAACTATCGGGGGAAAAGCCGAAGATTCCCAAAGCGGAATAAAAAGCGTTAAGGTCAGGGTTTCTTCCGTTGAAGAACCCGGATCCGTAGCATATCCTGAAGTTACCATCGCCCTCGATGGCCAGTTCTCCCGTGAGGTTGATCTGTTCGAAGGCTTAAACACCCTCATCATCGTTGCCGAGGACAACGCAGGAAACCGGGAAGAATTCTCCACACAGGTTTTAAGGGATGTTGTCGGCCCATCCATCCAGGCAGATGTTCTCGACCATAACGATGTCAAGGTTGACCGGGAGCAGGTTGGCCTTGCAGGAGAGAAGAAAAACGCAGAGTACGGGAAAAAGATCACTTTCCGGGCTGCAGCCAACGACAATTCCGAAATCAAAAAAGTCTCTGTCAACCTTGCATGCGACGAAGCTTCACCTTCCTGCCAGGGCGCCCAGCAAACATTCGACCTTGCCCTTTCCCAGGGGGTATACACTCGCGAGGTTACTGGGCTATTGCCCGTCGGGGATTATCTTTCAGAGTTTATTGCGGTCGACCAATTTGACAACCCGAACAGGAAAACGGCCTCTTTCTCTATCAAGGATACCGTCAAGCCAGCGTTCTCTATCGAAGTTCTGGAAAACGGGCAGCAAAAAACAACCATCGCCTTTGGCGTGTTTACCTTGAAAGCGGCTGCGACAGAGAAATTATCAGAACTTTCCGGAAGCATCGCTTATCAGGATAAAGTAAACTCGCCAATAACGGTCCCCGTCTTAATGGGGAGCCAGGATGGCCTTCAGTGGACGGGAACATTCAATATTGGTGACAATCCTAATAACCAGAACATCAAGCGGACATTGTCCATCTCCTTGTCTGGAAAAGACATCAACAGCTTGGCCAACAGCCAGGTGTTTGCCAATATCATCCTCGATACATTGGGCCCTGAAATTAAATCAATTGATCCCCCTATCGGAGGCACTGTCTTTTTCGATGCTCTTACGCTTACCGGCTTTACGGAGCCCGACTCCTTTGCGATAGTCAATGTATATCCTTGTTCTACAGAAAGCATCGTGAGCTGCCAGGGAGCCCCGGCCAAGACAGAAACGGTTTCATCAGCGCCAAACCTTCCCCCTCAGGGCTTGGAAGGGAAACTCATTGAGGTTAAGCCGGATGGTATTTCCTTGCCATCCAAGAATGATCCATTTATCCTTTTTGCAGGTAATCTCATGCCCTTCCTCACTCCCGTCCTCCAGCAGGGAAATGTCTTTTTGGATTTCGAGCAGGCTGATGTCAGCAACCAAAGGAGCATACGCAGGATTCCCCGATACCGTGTCCAGAATGCGGTGCCTATTGCAGGGACCACGAGGGTTGAGTTTACTCCCGGCTTGAAGGATAATTTATTGACGACCGATAAGGCTAACACATTCACCAATTCCCTTCCGCCGGGATTCTTTAATGTTACTGTCACGTTGACGCCAGGCTTCAACCTCATTGAAGTGTTTGCAAAAAAAGACGGCAAGCGTGGAGAATCCGTCCTTAGGCAGGTTGCTTATGACCCTGAGCCTTTTACGATTGCGCTCGCAAAGCCGGACGACCAGGATGTTAATATCAACGACTTTATCACTGATGGAAACAAGATTGTCATGGGCATCAAGACCATGAAAGGAGGGACAGCATTTGCAGCTGCCTGCACCGTCAGCCACGAGCAGAGCGACATTGTCGCAAAACAATTCTTCGACAAGCCAGCCATTCCCGAGGATGCCAGCTCAAGCAGCCACAAATGGGTTATCAGCAGCGCATCGTGCAATCAAAATGGCGGGGACTACTGCCTTGTCGGTGGAACTCAGCAGTCTCCTTCGCAATTCCACCATTACAAGATCAAATGCAGCTCAAAAGGAAGCGCCATGCCGCCGGTCGAGAAAGAGGTCTGCTTTAAGGCAGCAACGAGGGTAGTCCAAAATGGCAGGGTGTATGGCCAGAACATCTGCACCCAGTCATCGGGATGCGGAGATGCCGTTCCAGAGCCTTGCGCTGAAGCTCCCCCCCAGATTGATTGCAGTAAAATCACTCTCCAGGGTGATTGCACGAGCAAGGGCTGCAAGTTCTGCCCCTTTGGGGCAGCAGAGAATGCTAACAGCTGCCTTGCCAGCTGCGGCACCTGTACGGGTCTTCCAAGCTTTTCCAATAATGTTTGCGTTAAGGACGCGGGAGGAGGTATATCTATTGGCATTCAGTAAATCGCTGTCGCAAGGTAGCAAGGGTAACGCCTCAACTCTGCCATCGGCGCCCTTCAGTATTCCTTTTAGGATACTCAGCATTCTCTTAGTGATCTCCATCATTTTCTCTGGTTGGGCTCTTGCAGTTCCAGAGCCGGAGTGCAAAACATTTTGCACCATTAAAAATCCCTCAGAAGGGATACTTGCGACAACCAATAACCCAAGCCCGTTTTTTATCGTCACATTTGAGCCGGCAGACACCCAGCCGAGCCAGGAAAGGACAAGGGTTGTTGATCTCTCGACCGGGTTGGCCGTTGTCCCCGGTGGGAATTTTATATTTAGCAGCCTCCCCGAAAGCACAAATCGGGTTGCGGTAATCAAATATGATTTTCCTGATAGCCTCCCAACCGGGAAATACAAAATTTTTGCTGCAAGCATATACAATGTTGATGGTGCTGTCCCCCCCCACGAGGAGACATTTATCATTGATGTTTCACCGCCAAGCCTTGACACCTTCGAGGCATTTGAAGGAGTCACCCTTGTTACCAGCGACAATAAACAGAACGTTTCGTTTGGTGAAAATACTCCCATCCAGATTAAAGTGAAGGCATCAGACAAAGATGGCGGCTTAACGGACTTCGTCCCTGAAACTACCGTTAAACAGGTTGCGTTCTACCTCAATGGCCAGCCTCAGGCTGCAGCTATAGGGGCAGATGGCTCCGTCTCATTCTCGTTGAGCAAGCCTTTGGGCTACTACACCGGCATCATCCAGCTTTCAGATACGTTGGGAACTGCATCAGAGGCAACCTTTAACTTTTCCGTCGTCGATAGGACAGGCCCCGGAATTTCCCTGAGATTCCCTCCAGGCGGAAAAACCGTCCAGGACACCGAACAGCTTGTTTTTGATTTGACCGAGCCGTCAGCCTGCATTTTGCAGAGGGAAGGCTCCACAGAAGAAATCGGAACCTCAACCCGCTCAACAGTTGCAGAATTTACCGGCGTTTTTATCGACACTCCTGCAGGCGGCATTATCGACAATGTTATCAGCTCATTCTCGGTCACCTGCAAAGACGACAGCGGGAACGAAAACACGGCCAGTGTTCCGATAACGTTCATCGCAAGGGCCCCGAGGATAATGGACCTTCGTTCAAGCAGAGGCGACCGTATCAATGCATTCCTGAAAGGGAAGATAACGAGCCTGCACGCAGAAACAAACTCTGATGCATCATGTTTCTTCAAAGGCGGTAGATTCCCATTGGAACCCCCAGATGGCGAGCCTGAAGATCCCCAATCAGGGATGGCATCATTCGGAAAATCAGGGAAGCTCCACGATATCGACCTTACGGGAAGGATTATCGGCGGAGGGATAATTGATGCCCAATACACTTTTTATGTTCGATGCAGGGAACTTGGGTCGGAAATCCTTACCTTGGTCAATAACACCAATTTTACCGTCAACCTGAACTTGCGCATTACTGATATTGCTCCATCGGGTGTTATCTCATCGAAAAGCCCATCCCTGTTTATCAATCTCACAAGGCCTGCATTGTGCAGGAAAGTTGGCGATTCAGACAGCTTTGAGCAGGTTGTAAGGCAGGAATACACGTTAAGCATGGGGCAGTTTGAAGATGGGCCTCATTCGGTTGAGGTGGAGTGTTCACTTAATGACAGATACTCAGAAAAGGTCTCAGAAACTATTTCCTTTACTGTTGACTCCCAAACCATCGCCCCGGTTATATTTTCGATACAGGATGCCCTTGGCAGGGAAGTGCTGGGAAGTGCCACCAACAACCGTGCAATAACCGTTCAGGGAACCGCAGAACAAGGCGCAAATGTTAGCGTGCTCGTTAAGGATGCTGCTGGCTCAATAGTCGGCGAAATTTCAACAATAGCCGGCCAGGGTATATTTACCGCTGGTTTTATCCTCCCCGAACAGGGAAACACTTTCTCCATTGAGTCAAAAGCGACGGACGCTGCAGGCAATGTTGCAAGCGGAAGCCCCGTTGCCGTTACCTTAGACACCACAGGGCCGGGAGATATCGTCCTTGACAGGATTCCATCTCCGACAAAAGAATCTATCGCTGTTGTTTCAGGAAAGACAGAAGCAGATGCCCGGGTTATGCTTTTGGATAAGGACTCCATCGAGGTTAAAGATATAACATTTTCAACCCCGAAGGAGAAATTGTTTATCGTCACGACTCCCGCCAAAGACAGCGTCCGTGGCTCAAAAGTCCTCCGCTTTGAAGGCCTTCTCGACCAGTTGTTCACTCAGGGAAGATTTATCCAAATAGAGGACAGCCTCGACAGGATAAAGATTGGTGAAGTGGCTGCAACCTCTACCTTTGGCCTTAAGGCGACAAAGGTAACACTTGTCGAGGGGCTCCCCGAAGATGTGATTAAAGATACAACCTTGATTAAGGTTTTCAACACATCCATCCCCGAAGGCCGCTTCAGCCTTTCCATCCCGGTGGAAAGCCAGGCTAACGAATTTAATGTTCGTGCCGTCGACTCTTTTGAAAACCCGTCAGCGAACGATGTTCCATTCACCATCATCCTCGACCAGATAGTTCCTAGGGCTGCTCCATTAACCTCGGGGACCATGGGGAACAATAAGACCATAATAAAAGTAAAACTCGATGGGACGGGCTCTTCTATCGATGAAAGCAGCATCGGGATGGCCATCAGGGGCCCCTGCAGCGCTTCAGGGCTTCGGGCGCCCGTTGAAAAAGGAAGTTTAACGTTTGACAATATTACAGGAATCCTATCCTACCAGAATGATGCTGCCAAATTGTGCAACGACGGAGAATACCCAGACGGCACCTATTCGGTAGCCATTGGCGCAAAAGACGCTGCCGGGAATATTCTCCCGGATTCATCGGGATGGGAATTTACAATAGACACAAAGCTTCCTTCCGATCCCCAGTTCACCGTTGTTGATGGGATCAAAAAAGAAAACACCCAATGGTTCAAAAAGTCAGATGGCGCAACTATCTATGCCGAATTTTTTGAAAGTTCTATCTCTCTGATTGAAATCAGGGCTGATGGGATCGTTTTGCAGAGCGGAACAGGCTTTTTTAAGGATTCTGGAAATCCCAACAGGATAAGGATTGAGCTCCCCGCCATCGGTTCAGGAACTCATATCATCTCCGTTCGCGCCGCAAAGCAGTCTTTTCAAAATGCTCAAACAACGGCAAATGAAGCGACGTTTACCTTGAAGGTCGTTATCGATAGCACCGCCCCCGCAGTGGCCCTTTCTGGTCCTGCAATAACTCAGTCCCGTGAGGTTGCCATCACCCTTGCGGCAGTAGACGAAAACTTGAAAGAAATTCGCTTGGGCGGTGATTTTAAGCGGGCCAGCCAGGCACCTCAAGCGGTCGTGCCTCTTTTTATTGAGGGCAGCCAGCGGCTCATCAAGGTCAATCTCTCCGGGGAAAATGGGACGAAAACAATACAGGCAGCGGCAGAGGATTTTGTTGGCAACATCCAGACGAAGGAAATAACTATTATCCTTGACCAGGAAGCTCCATCATCCTCGCTTTCCCTTACCGACAGCCTGGGAAACGCGTTGGTGCAGGAGGGCGTTGAGCTTGTTACCGGCGACAATACTATCATCATCAGCTGCGCATGCGCCGACCCCTTGGCAGGCTGCGACGATCAAAAGACAATCCGGGGCGTGAAGGAAAAAGGCAGCCAGACAGCTGCTGTCGTTTCTGGAACAGCATTTACTGCCGGAGCAGGTTCCGGAGACAAGTTCCTTGAAGTGTCCTGCGCAACACAGGATAATGCAGGCAACCTTGGTGAGGCAAGTGTGTTCGTCAAGATTGACCGGAGCGCCCCTCAGATAACCGTTATTGAGCCCGTAACGGGATTTACCAACAAGCGCATCAACACACTTAAGCTGCAGACAGATGACACAGCAGCGTGCTTTATCTCCTCTCGCTCAGACTTCCTCCAGCCTTTCATCACGAAGATACCTTCTTCTGACATGAAGCTCCATATCCAGCCGATCGACCTTAAGGACAAAGACGCCAATTTCGATAAGGATAACCCGAAAACATTTGCTTTTTACGTCCAGTGTAATAACTCCTTTGGGTTGAAGTCCCCAGTAACTCCAATCCCTATAACCATCGATACGACTCCATTGGTGATAACAGAAATTTCGGCAGCCAAGCCTCCATTTTTCATCGATGACTTCCAAAATACCATTACGGTAAAGACCAATAAGCCTGCGAAATGCCGGTTTGGCGATAACGTTAACAATCTCGGTGCCGGCAGTTTTGGCACCTTTGCTCAGCTTCCGGAAAGCTTTGTCGAGGAATTTAGCATTGCCCGCACGTTAACCAGAGACTTCTTTAACGGCATCCACAGCATCCGTTTTGATTGCATGGACAAGGCAGGAAACTTGGCGGCAAACCCCTCATCATTTACCTTTACCGTCAACGTCAATGAGCCGCTGCAGTCCTTTGGAACAGCCCCCTCCGGAAGGATTGCAGACCGGACTCCCGATTTGGCAGTTAAGCTCAACAAGCAGGGCTCATGCAGGTTTAATGGCTCTGCAGCAACCCTCATCCATAAAAGCCTTGAATCAGGGAGAGAGCTTACCGTCAATGCATTTAACATCACGGCCCTTCAGCGCGACGGATTCCATTCATTTGCTGTCGCATGCAATGACCTCGAAGACAATTATATCTACCCTCTCATCGAATTTTTTATCAATACGACTCCGCCCGAGAAGCCGCTTATTGCGCAGCCATCGGAAAATGAGATGTTCAAGAATGGGCTGACGGTTGCGGGAACAGCCCAGGATGGTGTTGCCCTCATTAACCTCTTTATTGACGGTTCGTTCGTAAAATCCCAAGCGGTGCTTAATGGCAATTTTGAATCAACGATAAACGCCACACTTCTTGCCGAAGGGGCTCATGTTCTGGAAGCAGAGGCAGAGTTTCCGGATGGAAAGGAATTCAGGAGCGGGCGCTCAAGAACCAACATCTGGAAAGATACTATCAGTAACCCGCCAGCTCTTATTCAGCCACAGCTTACCACTCCCATTGAGCGTTTCCTGGTAAGGGGGACATCAGAGCCTGATGCAAAAGTTTTCATATTCCGGGAACCCAGTGCAGCAGGCGCCCAGGCCGGGACCCAGGGAACACCGGCAGCTGCCCAGCCACAGAGCCTCATTCCCATCGGCGAAGGTGCAGCAGATGTGAACGGAGATTTCACTATCAATATCGCTCTTGTTTCAGGAGAAAACCTCCTCTTTGCTCGAGCAATGGACAGGTCAGATAATCCCTTAAGCGAAAAGTCCACCCAGCTAAGGGTCATGTTTGACAATCTTGGGCCGGAGTTGTCAGTCACAAAGCCCGGAAACTTCGCAAACACGAACGCTTTTGAGGTAAGGGTCCAGGCAAAGGATATTTCGAATGTCACCAAAGCAACACTCACCATCAATACCACCCCTCCATCGATAATCCCCATCGGTGCTTCCCAGCTGGGGAGGGAAGAAACTACAATCCTTGAGGCTTTGACGATCAGCAATAATGGCAGCTTTATCCTTACCGTCGATGCAGAGGACATCTATGGCAATAAGGCAGCAGTTATCCATCCTTTTATCCTTGATACATCAGTCCCTGACCCGGCAGCATTTAACCTCGACGGTAAAACGATCAATATCAGAAATCCTGTCCTGGAATTCAACTTCACCGATGAGGTGAAAATTGTAAGGTTGGGGGGGATAGCCGCAACCCCTATTGCGCCATCCAATGCCCGGCAGTTTAGGTATTCTGCCTCAAACCTCGAAGATGGCAATTACAACATCTTCATTGTTGCATCATCCCTTAACGGTGCCGGCGGAGAGGGTAACTTTACCTTTTCTTTTGTGGTAGATGCCACCCCCCCCATGGTGACAGCCGATATGCCTGATAAAACGACCGTTGAAGCGATAATCATCAAAGGTTCTTGCGGCGATAACCTTTCCCCATCAGATCAGGTCCAACTCACTGTGTTTCAGGCTGGCCAGTTGGCAGATAACCCATTTTCATGCGCCGGTAACTCATACTCAACCCAGATAAACCTTGATGGGGGGGACGGGTTTAAATTTATTGAGGTAAGAGCCAGGGACAAA
>JACPII010000040.1 GCA_016188175.1 Candidatus Woesearchaeota archaeon
GGAAATTGTGCCGATGAACGGCGCATCCCACGGAACCATCCCTACCGTCCACCCAAACGGGAAGACGGAAATCTGCAAGCTCAATGATCCCGACTGTGAGGCCTGCCAGTAATTCCTAATGGGGTCGGTTTCGCTTTAGTATGCCCCAAAAAACAGGTGGCAAAAGACATACCATGGCAATCATCAACAATCCCGCGACCGACCCGAACAAGATCCTCCCCATGAAATATTTGTGGGCAAGGAAGCACTACAAGGACGGGGTCGCCAATAACTGGACTCCTGAAGAGATTTCGATGCAGAAAGATGTCGAGCAATGGAAGTCAAGCTCGCATATCAGCCCTCATGAGAGGAGGCTGATCCTTTGGAATTTAGGTTTTTTTTCGACCGCCGAATCACTGACCGCCAACAACATCGTTCTTGCGGTCTACCGGAATGTCACCAATCCGGAATGCAGGCAGTACCTCCTGAGGCAGGCCTATGAGGAGGCAGTCCATACCGACACGTTCATCTATTGCTGCGACACCCTTGGCCTTGATCCGGAAGAGATCTATAACATGTACAAGACGATACCGAGCATCAAGAAAAAGGATGATTATGTCGTTGAGCTCACCAAATCGATCTTTGACCCTACCTTTACGACGGAAGGGACGGAAAATATCCGGAAGTTTATCCACGACCTCATCGGTTATTATGTCATCATGGAAGGCATTTTCTTCTACGCGGGATTTGCGATGATGCTTGCCCTGAAGAGGCAGAACAAGATGGTCGGCATCGGGGAGCAGTTTGAGTATATCATGCGTGACGAAAGTTTGCACCTTGCGTTCGGCTGCGACCTCATCAACACCATAAAAAATGAGAATCCTGAGGTTTGGGACGCTGCATTCCAGGAGGATATCGTCGGCCTTATCAGGAAATCAGTGGAGCTCGAAAAAGAGTATTCCTTCGACGCATGCCCCCAGGGGCTGCTGGGGATAAACGCATGGCAGTTCTGCGATTATGTCGAGCATATCGCGGACCGGAGGCTTGAGAGGATCGGCTTGCCGAAGCTGTTCAACAAAGAAAACCCCTTTCCCTGGATGTCCGTCTCTACAGACCTGAGCAAGGAGAAGAATTTCTTCGAGACAAGAGTGACGGAGTACCAGACCGCGGGGAATCTGCAGTGGGATTAGAGCATATCGCCGTTGGCAAATGAGCCTGCTAGTGTTCTGTCCTGGCCTCGTGAGCCAGAAACGCTTATCGGGGGATGGCTCTTAGTCGATAAATCGGAAACTTGCCATCGAGCCAAAAAACGCAAAGAATAAATACTCAATTATCAAAAGTGATAAGATTAAGATGACTCACCTGCAAACAAGGAATATCTTTTTTAAAATCCTATTTATTTCTGCCTTCCTCCTTGTTCCTGCATTCGCCTTTTCAACACCGGAGGTTATGGAAAAGGCGGGCGATTGGATGAGGGGTTATACAATTGCAAAGGAAGTGTTCTCTCTTATTTCCCGGACTGGAATAAATGAGGGAACGGGAATCGGCAACGAGCAGCCAAAGCCCGTATTGATCGAAAAGGCGCATACGTTCATTTTTGGATTTTCCGATGTTCAGGGTAAACTTGCCTTCGCAGGGTATGATCGGCAGGGCAGCACCGTCAGCCCCTTCGCCTTTTTTGATGGAAAATATTTCCCCCAGAGAAGCCTCCCAGTTTCCGTCGGCTCAGAAGTTGCTTTTATCATCCGCAAGGGGGACAGCAACGTTGTTTCCATTGGCGACAAAGAAGTTTATAGGGAAATCCGCAACATGCCAGTCATTTCAACTTCCGCAACAAGCCTTATAGGGGTTGGAAATGAGCTTGCGATTCTCATCCAGGAAAATCAGCCGGGAAAGGGTATAAGTTTTTTTGTCCTTTTCCAAGGGAAGGAAGGGCCGCGGTTCCCAAGCATTGACCGGCTTGCGGCAGTTGGCGGAAAGCCAGCATTTGTCGGATCACTGAGCGGTCCGGGATACCGGGTTGTGCATGGGGATGTTCCCGGAAAGCAGTATTCATTTATCTATGGCAATCTCCTTGAGGTGAATGGAAAGCTTGCTTACGGGGCGGGAATCGGGCAGAAGCAAATTGTTGTTTATGGCGGAGTGGAATACGGGGCTGACTATGAATATGCCATTAAGCCGATAGCCGTAGGAAACAGCCTTGTTTTCCTTGCAAAGAAATCTGGACAAATGAGCAGATTTTTCGTTGTCGATGGTGTTGCTCAGGCGATGCCCTATGAAAGCCCCTATGAGGATTACCTTGATATCGGTGGAAAGCTTGCATTCACCGCCTCAAAGAAAAAGGCATCCGGGAACGGCTATTCGCGGGTTGTGGTTTGGGGATCAGAGGATTTTGGAGAAGAGTATCAGGATGCCTATGGCCCATTCGATGCAGAAGGAAAGCTTGGGTTTGTTGCGCAACAGGGCAACTCAATAATCCTGGTAGTTGATGGAAAGGAAATCCCCACTCAGGCGGAAGCCGTAAACAAAGTTGGCTGGCCGACTTCAATCAATGGGAAGATTGCCTACGTCCTTTTCAAAGACAAAGGCATGGCAATGGTCTATGGTGGATTTGAGGGAAAAACCTATGACTATGTTTCCCCGCCTAAGAATATTGGGGGAAAGCTTGCCTATCTCGCAAGAGGGGGGCAGGACAATAATGTCCTTGTCTATGAGACCTAATTATGTTACCCATTTAGGCAAAGGCCAATGGATTCTGAACCTTTTACTCAGTGGAGCAATGACCGATTGGGCCCGACCTATTGCCCCATGGGTCAGGGGGTATCCATTACTAGCACATTATCGCGGATAGGTGGTTGTAATCCAAGACAATTTCCCAACTATGAGGGTCGCATTGAAAAGTTGAAGGTTGCCATCCTTTTGCGAAGCTCATTTGACCATTCCTCCGGCTGACAGGGGGATGACCCCATCGGGGATGTCAGCATTTGGCCAACACAGCCAAGCTGAGCTTGATGGCAACCCGAGCGTTAGCGAGGACTTTTCAATGCGACCACGATGAGCAAACCTTTAAATAATGTCTTTCGTCAATCAGGTGTATGAAACTCAAGTACAAGGTTTTGGAGCAGTGCGAGGATGCCCGGGCTGCCTCTCTTGCCATGGGGGCTCTGGGCACGGAAGCAAAGAATTTTGTCCTCTTTGAGCTTGCTGAAGATCTGCTTGCAAACGAAAAAAAGATCGTTGATGCAAACCGGAAAGACATGAGACTTGCTCAGGGAAAGATCAGCGAATCACTTCTCCAACGGCTCCAGGTTGATCAAAAAAAGGTTCTGGAGATGGCAGATATGGTGAGGAGCGTTGCAAAGCTCGAAGACCCAGTGGGGAAAATTCTCTCTGAAACGGAGATGGATGATAGCCTTATCCTTAGGAAAATCTCAGTCCCCATCGGGGTTCTCTGCTGCATTTTTGAGTCGAGGCCGGATGCCATTGTCCAGATCAGCGCCCTTGCCATCAAATCGGGAAATGCTGTTTTGCTTAAGGGTGGGAAAGAAGCAGAAAGGACAAATAGGATTCTCGTTGAGATAATCCGGAATTCTATTAAGGACAATAAAGGGATGCCTGAAGATGCTGTCCAGCTCGTGGAAACCCGCGAGGCAGTGAAGGAAATCCTTAAGATGGGGGAGTTTATCGACCTCATTGTTCCCCGGGGCTCTTCTGCGCTCGTAAAATTCATCCAGTCAAACACAAAGATTCCGGTTCTTGGCCATGCTGAAGGAGTATGTGCAGTGTATATCGACAGGGAAGCCGACCTGGGGAAAGCACTTCGTGTTACTTTCGACGCAAAATGCCAGTACCCTGCCGTCTGCAACGCGATGGAAAACCTCCTTATCCACGAACACGTCGCTGGCCGGTTTGTCCCCCTGATCGCAAGGGAGTTCTTGAGGAACAATGTTGAGGTGCGGGGAGATGAGGCCGTTATTGATATCATCAGGAAAGACAAGGCCATCCAGGATTTTATCGCATCGGGAAAGATAAAGAAAGAAAAAATAAAAAAGGCCTCGGAAAAAGATTGGGGCATGGAATACAATGATCTGATCATTTCCGTTAAGATTGTTCATGATGTTGACGAAGCGATTGATTTTATCAATAAGCACGGCTCCGGCCATACCGATGCGATCGTTACCGAAAACAAGGAGCATGCCGGGAAGTTTGCGACGCTGGTCGATTCCTCATCCGTGATGGTCAATGCGTCGACACGGTTTGCTGACGGCTACCGTTACGGCCTTGGCGCTGAGGTTGGCATTTCCACAAACAAGATCCACGCCCGCGGCCCTGTCGGGCTTGAGGGGCTGGTAATCCATAAATATATTCTTGAAGGGAAGGGGCATACCGTCAAAGAGTATGTGGAAGGAAAGAAGAAGTTTGTGCATAGGAAGTTGGTTTAGGGGCAAAAGAGAAGAAATTAATCCGATCTTACTCTTTCATTACTTGTTGTTTGATTCATCGCGTTTTCTAGGGCTTTCATAATGATAGTATATTTTGCTAAAACCCTTTGATTTTCCAAAGGTTGATGAGAAAGGTCCCCTTTGGCAAGCCTTCGGAGGGATTCTTTTGCAATCTCTCCAAAATGCTGAAAATGGGATGAATAGGCTCCGGGTTGAGGAACAATTTCAAAGCCATACTCCGAGTCTTTTACATCAAGAGGCCCAAACCTTGGTTCCATTGATTTGAGATAAGACTTAAGGGAAGTTCCATTATGCTCGTAGCTTCCTCGGGGCAGGAAAAAAATTCTTTGATGCTTGTCATTTTCACCTTTAATAACTCGAATGATGGCCTTGGTCCCTCGGATAACTGATTCATGAGTATCATCCCCCCCATTAAGATTCCAGCTTACTTTAATATGGACCCTGATTCCGTTTATACTATATCCAAATTCTCCGTTGCAAAAGTAAGGGAGAGGGCCCCGCATTGTATAATCGGGTGACATTCGCACATGATGCCCCCTTGAGCCCGTCATCTTGTTATAATCGTCCATTGGAATAAAAGTTGGCCATACCCTGGAGCCTTTCAAGGTTAGGCTGGAAAGAGAAGGACTTTCTTGTCGACCTGTGGCAAGCATATTTGCCATATCCACAAGGTGGGTTGATACATCCGTAATTCCGTGGCCCTGCCATCCGATATCAAAGTATTGAGGCGGCCTCACAACTCCCATGTGGGACTTATCCAGAATGTGAACACTGCTTTTTTGGATTCCTGTTTCATTATCTTCTTTTAAAAGCTCCCCAAAAAGGCCTTCGTTTCCCACAAGAAGGAATTGGAAAATTGTTCCTAACTCATGCCTTTCGGTCATGAGGTCGACAAGGTCGGTTTTGCCTTCAGACCTACAAAGGATATCAGAAAGTTCGGTTAATCTTGAGGGTTCCTTAATCCATGGCTTGTCTGCCAAAATCAGCCTATATCCTCTTTCGAAACCTGCCCGAATTCCGTCCAGCTTATCGACATTCGGGCATGCAACAACAAGAACGTCCCCATAAAGGTCCTCTCCGAAACCTGAGTCGGGAAGTTTATTGTACTCAAAGTCCCACCCCTTATTCTGGAATTGGTTCCTTGTTAACATCCCTTTGAATGCCTCGAGGTTATTTCCTTGACGGTAAAAAACCCTTACAGTAGG
Source organism: Candidatus Woesearchaeota archaeon (assembly GCA_016188175.1). Lineage (GTDB taxonomy): Archaea > Nanobdellota > Nanobdellia > Woesearchaeales > JACPBV01 > JACPII01. The sequence continues at coordinate 5,648 of JACPII010000040.1, forward strand.
GTGAATTTCGGGAATGCCAGTCGCCTGTTGCAATGCTTGGGGGCCTTCCAAGAATGGGAGCGCCCCATGGAAATGCACTGGGTCGAGAACATCAATAAAGGTGCGGGCATCCATTTTTTGCTTACCTGAGATTTAAATAAATCGCAATAGGAAATCACAATTATTACAAGATAAAGGATTACCAGCTGCTATTTTAATCTTTCTCTCGGAATTTGTCCCCATGTGACGACGAAAAATTATCGGAAGGATTAAATAGTGGGTGATGGATAAACAATTTCTAAGGAGTTTGGAGGGATTCTCATGGCACAAGAAACACAGCAAAGGAAATACGTTCCATTTGGTATTGGGATTGCAGGAATAAATATTGGGCTGGATTTCAATCCGGGGGATCCAAAAAGTGCCGAAAAATATCTCGGCCGATTCAAGGAATGGGGCATAGCGCCGGATGGAGTTCATCGAAAGCCCGGATTTGAGGTTTAGGTTGTTCACGACCCCGGACATGGTGTTAACTTGGGCGATGAGGGACACGGTTATCTCAAAGCGTTTGATGGGTATGCTGAAGTTTTTGAAAAATTTGGCATCGAGCCGGTTGTTCTGCTTTTTAATCCTCTGGGGTCAAACATTCACCTTCCGTCGTATGACTGGCATAAGGGTACAACGGGGATGAAGTTTGCAATGTCTGCTGCGAGAATAGCAAAACATATTGGGGCAACAAAGGTTATTGGCCCATGGGCTTACGAGCATCAACGGAGAAATGATTTTAGAGGTGGTGATGCGGTTGTAAGGTTAAAGGCTGTGGGGGATGAAGCGGAAAACTAGGGAGTGGTGATGTGCATTGAGGACCTTCGTCCCGAAGAGACGGGAAATAATAGATGGTTAGAATTTTTAGATGAGGTTGATCATCATTTCATAAAGTTTCAGGATGATACATGCCACTCTTTTGCGCTTTATGGCCAGAACATTCCAGAAAATATTAAAGTCGGATTGAAGCCGAGCCCCAATGGAAGAAAGCACACCGGACATATTCATGCGAGCAGGTGGGCTCCTTGGCTGACTCCTGAAAACAGGGCAGCATTGGAATATGACCCGTCGCCAGATCCTCGCCACCCTAACTTTGACCCGGTGAGCTATCAATTGCCAGCTATCATGCAGGCATTGGTTGACCACGATTATGATGGGCTTTTTAGCCTTGAAGCCCCCCACCTCGATTTGAGGTCCGCATTGGGCAGGGGTGACCCGAAAGAAGTTGAACTCCTCAATAAAGATGCAAAGGATAAATTTGCATTAGAAGAAACTAAGGTATCCTTAGAAAGAATTCTCAAGGTCAGGGATGATCTTGAAAGAAAGCTCAATCAGTGATAGAACAAAAAAATCAGGCTTAAAATTTGTAGAGAGCCGCAGGCCACAGGCGGCGGCATGTTAAGGCATCAACACTCGCACGCAAGTGGTTCTTGACGCTCAGTATTCCACCATCCATTCGGTGGTTTTTGAGAACGGCACAATCCGCTGTTCCAGGGTGTACCAGAATTTGATTGTTTAGATCCTATTGGCAGTTATTTTTTCCGCCAAACCCCAAAAGCCAAAAAGGCGTCGTAATTTTTACGGAATAAATGTTTATTTAATTGGTCTTTTTTTAGGATATAGTGAACAGAAATTCCTAAATTTTGGTAGAATGTTCACAAATGTAAACAAGTTTCTCAGTTATCTTAACATATGGGTATGACTCAAGGGCCAATATGGCAACCCGCCCCATCCCCCGGCGCGAGGAGCTTTTTAACCGTTGGAAAACATTTCCCTTATCAAGACGGGAAGCGTATCAGCAGCTTAAAGATTTGGAGGATGTGCTTAAACAAGGGGCAGAGAACCAATCAAGCCGGCCCAGGGATTTACCAGATTCTGAAACGGCAGCATCTCCTCCCCTCTTCAAAAGAGGATATCAAACGGGTGCAGTTATCGACCTGCGAAGCATTTCAAAGCAGGAAGAAGTGATGTTCATTGGAGATTTGCACGCTTCGTTGAGTAATCTTATCAGTATTCTATCAGGCAGCAGGGCTGTCGAAAGAATGGGTCTTGGCGAACTGGCAGTTGTAACGCTGGGAGACACTTCCCACAACCAGCGTAACCTAGAGATGGATACAACGATTTCCCTCAACCAGGCATTGATAGATCTCAAGCTGCTGTTTCCCCCGTCATTTTATTCTCTTATAGGAAACCATGACTACCTTTGGAAAACAGATCCACAAATAAAATATCACCCTTCTGGAGAAGGTGTCCCTATCAGCGTCCTTAAATGGAGGCATTACCTTGAATTGGTTGCAAGGTACGGCAGTAAATATGCTGACGAATACGAACAGCTTTACACCGGAAGGAGCGCGCTGATGGCAGTTGGGAACGGCTTTGCGGCGATGCACGCAGGCCCGCCCACAGGAGATGGGCTTAAAGAGGTAAGAGGAACCAATGCCAAAGAGACTCTTGAGAACATCAGCCGGTTTAATGTTCTCGACGAGCGGAATACTCCAACGAGGCAGATTACTGCAGGTAATTACGATTATCTTGGCAGGGGATCGCCATTTTTTACCGACGAAAGCGTTGATGGTTTCCTTGATGCGATAGGGGAGCCCAAAGGTGAAGTTCTCTTGGGGCATGCGCACGACTCTTTCCGGCCGGCGCATTGGCAGCCAAAAAATAAAAAGCTGCATTTCCTCTATTCCGGCCCCTTCGCCCCCGGAGGATGCTATGCGTTGAAAAACGGGGGCCCCTTCGAGTTTAAGTCCGGAAGGGGTGTAAGGTAACCTGAATTTTTTTATGCTGTTATAATCCTGAATTTTTGGCCATTAAGCCCCATCTCCCCAAGATTTGAGGACATACCCCTAATACCCATTTTTCGTTAATTTCTAAACTAGTATACAAAAACGTAACATTTATATACTTAATAGTATATAAAAAGGACCTTGCGTTTTATGGGTTATCTTCTGGGGAACTGGAAGCAGCTCATCGCAACGATAACAAACAGACCGCAAAGGGAAAAAGCAGGTGAGACAATGGGTGTAATGGATTTCGTGGTAAGTGCTGCACAGCAAAGGGCAGCGGCAATGAATGTTGACGACCTCCAGGTCGGCACGGCAAACATCAAGGTTATTGGCTGCGGTGGCGGCGGCTCAAACATGGTCAATTGGCTCTACAAAAAGGGCATTAAGGGCGCTGAGATTATTGCATGCAACACCGACAAGCAGCACCTTGAGATGGTTGAGGCTGACAGGAAGATCCTATTAGGGAAGAATATCACACGGGGGCTGGGATGCGGAGGTTACCCTCAAAAAGGCGCGGATTCCGCAAATGAGTCCCTTAACGAGATAAAAGCGATGCTCCAGGGCTCTGACATGGTTTTTGTCTGCGCGGGAATGGGCGGAGGCACAGGGACGGGCTCTGCTCCCGTTGTTGCAAAGACCTCAAAAGAGAATGGCGCGATTGTCATCGGCACCGTAACGATGCCCTTCAACATCGAGCGTGCAAGGATCGATAAGGCCGAGTATGGCCTTGAGCTCCTCAGGCAGAATGCAGACACCGTGATTGTCATTGACAATAACCGGCTTGTCAAGATAGCGGGAAACCTCCCTATCACGGAGGCATTTGCCGTCGCAAACGAGCTTATCTCAACGATGATAAAAGGGATTGTTGAAACGATCGCTATCCCATCCCTCGTCAACCTTGATTTTGCCGATGTGAAGGCGATCATGAAAGGCGGAGGGGTTGCAGCGATCGGCATCGGAAGCTCGGATACCAAAAACAGGGTTATGGAGGCGGTAACGGGAGCATTATCCAACCCGCTGCTCGACATCGATTACAAGGGAGCAACAGGCGCCTTGATCCATATTGAAGGTGGCCCAGATATGACCCTTGATGAAGTCAATGAGATCGGTGAACGGGTAACCCAGTCCTTGGATGAGGATGCAAATGTCATCTGGGGAGCACGAGTCAGCAACGCGATGGCCGGTAAGATCGTTATCATAACCATCATCACGGGAGTGACTTCCCCATGGATCGTCGGCCAGAAGATGTCATTCCAAAAAGAGGCAAAAAAGCAGTTTAACGACATTGGCATCGAGTATGTCAACTAAGGTGAAACCATGGACGACACAAAAGAGTATGTGATACAGCGGATGGTCAGCGATATTGTTGAGGACAATAAGAGGTTCATCTCCGTATCGAAGGAAAAGATAGAAGGATTCAAGACCATCCTTCCTGTGCTGCTCAAGAAAGGGATCGACAACCTTAACCTGACGATGTTTGACGACTCCCTCAGGTCGAAGATAATAGCGACCATGGGGGACGAATACTGCAGGAAAGGGAATTTCTCAGAAGCGATAAAATGCTTCATCCTGACGGGAGACAGGGAACGGTTGACCGAAATCGCGTTGGAATATGAAAAAGTCGGCAACCGCAGGGAGGCAATAAATACCTTCCGCCTTGCCAACAACAGGGAGAAGCTCCTTGAGCTGGGAAACCGCTCCCTCGAAGACGGCCACCTTGTTGAGGCGATCATGGCGTACAAGTCAATCGATTTCAGGGAGGGCCTCCTTTCCGTCGGTGAAGACTGCCTGAAAAAAGCCAGGTGGGAATACGCATTCGAAGTATTCACCGCGATCCAGGAGACAGCAAAGCTGATTGACCTCGGCCATAAGACACTCGACGACAAGCAGTTTGCATTAGCGCTAAAGTCATTCCAGGCTGCTGGTTCCAAAGAAGGCATGGACAAAGTTGGAGACACCACCCTGCGGGATGGAAATGTTGCCACTGCTCTTGAAGCTTACACTGCATCAGGAAATGAGATGATGATAAGCTTCATCAAAGAGAACTTTGCCTAAGCTTTTTCCGTTGATGTTGAGGAAACGAACATGGAATCGCTCTCTAGAGTAATTCAATCGACTTCAGCGCCTGACCCGCTGCTGTTTAGGCAGGTGGAAGTTCTGTTGGATATTGGCAACAAGAAAGTCCTTTCTGAGATCAAGGGCCTTACGGAAGCTATTATCCAGCTGGGGACTGAAATCGAGCTGATAAAGCTAAAGCTCCAGGAGAGGCCAAGGGCTGAGCAAGGAGCACAATCAAGCCAGCCGGTCGGGGAAGCAAAGGCAGCTCAAAGCAAACTTTCCTTGACTCCGGAAACTGCTGCCCAGATAAAGGCCGCAGGCCAGGACCCGAACCAACAGCTTACCCCAGGAAATGTAAGCATTGAAAAATATTTTTACTTCGGTAACAAGCGTAGATGAAAAGGTGAGAATATGTTTGGACTAGGGAAATTGTTCCAACGGTGCGGGAATTGCGGCATGAAGGTTCCTAAAGGAGAAGGTAGAATTGCGAAAGATGGCAGGACAGTTGTTTGCATTGACTGCTATGAGTTCATCTTTGGGAAAAAGACAATAAATGCCCAGCCTCCACAGCCGGCAATCAAGCCCAAGGAAGCCCCGAAAGTGGTGATGGTCTGCCAAAAATGCAAGTACCGTTTCAGAGTCCACCGAAAACCAACCTATGACATCGCCTGCCCTTATTGCAGCTCGAACTGGGTCCATCCCTATGTGCACGAAGTGGACAAGATATTGGGTGCTGTTTCTTGAAGGTTTCTTTATTTTTTCCTAAAGAACCACCCGTCATAGACGGGTGGGATTCATTGCGCTCAACGATAACCCCCATTGACGGGTGGTTCTTAGTGCTCAGAAATTTTTCACCTGCGATGACACGAAGGGCTTTCAGCCACCAGTCACAGACTGTTGCCGAGCGAAGCGAGCGCAACTAGGAAACTATAGTTTCCGTTGGTGGAAAATTTCCGACATTTTATCCACTATGTATAAAGTCAAAATCCATATAGTTTTATATAGGGCATTATCAATTATTCAGTCAAACTAGCAGTACCTGTTATCGGATAGGGGCATGGAGCAGAACAAAAAAAAGCCACAGCGAATCGTCATCAAGATAGGGACAAATCTCCTCACCAATAACCTTATCGGCTTAAAGGGTGAATTTATCCAGAAGATTGCTTCGGAGGTCGCTGAACTCAGGAAGGGGGGCCATGAGGTTATTATCGTCACGTCGGGTGCTATCGGCGCCGGGAGCCTGGAGCTGGGCATCAAGAAAAACAGGGAAGTTGAGGTAAGGCAGGCTCTCGCGGCAGTTGGCCAGGGATCTGTCATGGGCGCTTACCATGATGCTTTTTCAAGGCATAACATCCACGTTGCCCAGTTATTGATCACCTACGAAGATTTTTCTGACAGGGTAAGATACCTGAACCTTCGGAATTGCCTCCTCAAGCTGCTTGATTGGGGCGTAATACCTATCATCAACGAAAACGACCCTGTCAGCACTAAGGAGATCGGCTCATCTTTCGGCGACAATGACCGGCTTTCCGCGTTGGTTGCATGCAAGATTGATGCTGACATCCTGGTTATTTTGACCGACATCGATGGATTATATGATAATAATCCAAAAACCCATAAGGACGCAACGCTTATCAGGAATGTCTCCGTAATATCGAAGGACATTGAGCGCGCTGCCGGAAAATCAGGAAGCGAGCTTGCCATCGGCGGCATGAGCGCGAAAGTCCAGGCTGCAAAAATTGTGATGGAAGCCGGAATACTCATGGTGATAGCAAACGGCATGAAAAAGGAGATCATTAGGAATGTCCTTTCGGGGCAGGAGGGTACATCCTTTAGCCCGGAGAAGAAGATTTCCAACAAAGATCGCTGGATTAGGTTTGCCGCCCCAAAAGGCAGGATAGCCATCAATCGATGCGCAGAGGACGTGCTCAAGCAGGGGAAATCGAGCCTGCTTGCCGTGGGCATCGACAGGATTGAGGGGAAATTTGAAAAAAACGATGTCGTCGAGATAGATGATATTGCAAAGGGGATTGTGGACTATTCTTCGGAAGACCTTGAGAAACTGAAAGGGCAGAAAGGGAAAGTAGCGGTGAAGAAGGAAAATTTAGTGGTTTTGTGATGATTAATATCTTTCTGTTGTTAAGCCCATCACTCTTCTAAAATGTTCAGTATTTCGTGTAAGCACGGCCTCATGGTTGGTTATTGCAATGCCGGCAATCATACTGTCTTCTGGCTCAATTTCCTTTCCGGTTTTGACCAGAGTTCCATCAATCTTCCCAGCCTCGACCGCAGCTTCCTTAGTGAGGTCGAGGATAAGCTGTTCTGAAATGGTCTGAAGTATCTTAATTTTTTCGCTCTGCGGCCTGTTAAACCTGACGATGCCGCTCCATAATTCAACGATTGATGGCGTGGCGATGAATAAAGGGAGGTGAGAGCCTTCCAGCTCCTTCATTTTGGAGACTGCCTCTTGCCTGCCGCGCAAAAGGTCGATAAGGAATGTTGTTTCGAGAATCAACGGAGCATCTCTCCGACGGCATCTAATCTCTTTCGTGAAGCGCTCCGCCTGGCTTGGATATGCCTTTCCAGTTCATCGCCTTCCTCTTTTGAGAGAACTCCCGCAATAGCAAGCAACGAAGGCTTGGGAAACCTTCTGACTATTACCTGGCTAAAGCTTTCCTGCCCACCCTTCATCATAGCAAGGCGCTCATAGGCTTCTTCAGTTATGGTTAAGGTCTTTGTGGCCATAAAATACGTGTAGGTACGTGCACTTTTTAAATCTTTTGGATGATGATAAAGAATAATGTTGAGCCGAAAGGTGATTCCGATTCAGCATATCCAATGCCCCATAAGGTTTTTAACGGCACCGTGAGTTCTCTAGGAGATGGATGCACCGAATATCCGCCAAGAATCAAGCCGTTTGGTAAAGGATGAAACCTACTGGAAAGGACTTAGAACCAAATATTTTCCCCGACTTAGATTTGCCAATTTTAACCAGGCAATGATCTCAACACCCTTAGGGGGGCATCATCCTGACTCGCAAGATTTAATGAACGTTAACCAACAAGATAGTTTGAGACTATTGGAGAATGAAGGTGAAGAAGCAAGACTTGGCCTTTCAAAATTGATTAATTCCCCGCCAAATCAGGTTTATTTTACCGTGAATACAACTTCTGCTTTAAGGGATTCGCTTCTTGCCTTAAGCCTGCGACCTGGAGATTTTGTCTTTACAACAACGGAAGAATATGGGTCCATGCAAAGGGCTTTGGATGAAATTGGTAAGAATGGGGTTAATATAGTTGCCCGTCCGCCAGAATCCCTAGAAGAAGCAATCGACCGAACATCGGGGTGCATGAACAAGGTTTTATTCACTAGTTTAGTCACCCATGCAACCTGCCGCGTTCTTCCCGTTAAGAAATATTCCGAGGCTGCCAAGAAAAAGGGCTTTTTGTATGTAGTTGATGCAGCCCAGGCAGTTGGCCAAATACCTGTTGATTTTTCAGAAATCGGCGCAGATGCGCTGGTAGGATGCGGACACAAATGGCTTGGGGGCAAGCTAACCTCCGGATTCCTCATCACCAGTGCTGGTTTTCCGAGACTGGGTTTTTTAGATTATCACTCCGCTTCCAAACCCCGAACGCAGAGATCCGGGTTTGAAAATGATTTTGAAACTTTTCCAAGGGTTACCGGTTGGGATGCATTATCCCATCTGGGATACTGCCTTGAGGAGTACCAAAAGTTAGGATGGCCGCTCATCTTTAGCAGGATTGCCTATCTGGGGGATTTTGCTCGAACGGAATTAACTGGGGTTCCCGGCATTGAAATTATTAATGGAAACCCCCCTGCCCCGGGGATGGTAGTATTCAGGCTCAAGATTTACGACCAACAAATGGTCAAAGGTAAGCTGGAAGGAGCCACCTCCATCCCTTATGCGTTCTCACTCAAGCAAGAGGTGGGTGGCCTGAGGCTGTCTTTTTGGCCATTTGCATCGACTGATGAGATTAGGGGATTCAAACAATCGATAATCAATACTTTTGGTGGACTTGGTTGATAATAAGGTGATGACAAGAGATGATTATATGCCCTGTTGTGGGCATGTCGAGAGCAAAAAGCCCGAGGCTCGAGGAAGATCACCGTCACATTTTGCAAATGGTCATTTTGGCCGTTCGTAAAGCCCTTCTCCCGTGTTAACAACAACCACAACATCACCCGGCTTAAACTTTGGGTAGGGACCCACGGGCACGCCAATAATTAGTTTCACTTGAAGCTAGATAGTAGTTACATCTGAAACGAAAGGTTTAAATAGAAGGTCTTCTTTTCTAGCTACATCTGAACTAGATTATGGTTACAGGTGAACTATGCTGATTGAAAGGCACATCCTGAATCTGGAAGAGAGTGATGAGGTTATCAGGGAGTGCATAGAAAAAGGAATCGCCAAAAGGCAGAGAACTATTGGATTTAACACGTCCGCTGCTGCTGCGGACATGATAGAGATACTGTTGCATAAGAAACGCCTGATTGACCCGGGCTTTTTGGTTAAGCACGAATGGTTCAACTCGGATAGGAAGATAAAAGAAAAGTTTCCATTCGACTTTGACCGGAAAGATGAGATCATAGGAATTATAAAGAAGATAGAGGGGAAAAGAAATATGCTATGTTATGGAAAGCAGCAAAAGGATGAAGTTATCCGGGACGTTCTCCTGAACTATCAAAAACTAAAGGAAATATACGATGAGCTGGTAAAATGAAGTACGACCTTTTGGCTTACAGCATGGATTTTGGATCTTTTTTCCTCCAGAAAACAAAGCACGCAGCGTCTATCAAGAGTGTCATACTCTTCGGGTCAGTAGCAAGATTTGAGTCGGATAAAAAAAGCGATGTTGACATCTTCGTTGATGTTTCTGGTGACCCGGATGAGGTCCAAAAGGAATCAGCCGATATTACCGATGATTTTTACGATTCGATAAAGTTTACTAAATATTGGAAACTGCTTAATGTTACGAATAAGTTTAAGGTGATGGCCGGAAGATTAGGCCAATGGGAGCTTAAAAACAGCATCATCTCAAATGGAATTATATTATACGGCAAATATAAATCCTTGCCAGAAAAGGGGGCATTTTTAGTTCTCTTCTCTTTTGAAAATATCAGCCCTAACACCAGGCGGGTGATGCTCAATAAGAAGATATTTGGGTACTCGCACTCAGGAAGGAGGTATGAGGGATTATTGGAGCAATTCCAGGGAACAAAACTAAGCAAAGGGACGATCGCTGTACCTGTTGAGCATTCCAACCCGTTTATGAAGCTTTTCAGGGACTTTAAGATACCCGTAAGGATCCGTAAGGTCATTGATTATTCTGGGGCATGAGGGCATCTCCCCTGCGCCGACTGGTAGTAAAAAAAGGGGCTTAAGACATGCCAAAACCCCAAAATTAGTGTGAAAGATGTATAGTTTAAGTTTAGGCCTTCAGCTTTTTCACGATCTCCTCAACTATTATCTTCTTTTTCTCTGCGCTGAGGGAAAATAATGTTTTTTTAACCATCTTTTCAGAAACGGTGAAGAGATAATTGAGTTTGATAATACTATCCTTCATTGCCCCTTCCTTTCTGGAAAGAGGTATGCCTTCCATCTGCAGGTTGCTTGTGATGCCCGCAACGACAATATTTCCAAACTCTTCAAAAAGGGCAACAGCAGGCCTTGTCTTCACTTCAAAAGTATCTGTAAACTGGATAGTGGCAAGAACTACTTCCCCTAGTTTATGCATGCTCCCATGCCTCATCTTCTTTATTGTCCCAAAGCTCTTTCATCTTCTCCTGCTGTATTTTATGGAGGAATTCGTCATATTGGTTTGATTTTTTTTTCTGGAGAAAGGATTTTACCATCTTATCAAGCAGCTCATTATAGGTCTGCCTAGGATATTCTTTTGCATTTTTAATTTCCTCAACAATCTCTTTCTTGAGCAATATAGTTGTTGATTCTATCATGCATAGCTCACTATATACGGGATATACATTAAGTATAAAAGCATTTCGGTTCTGTCGGAGAATTTCTTCCCTACAATAAATAAAAATCTGTCTTTATAGCCCCCAAAACCCCAAAATTCCGGCGAAAGATTTATAAAGAAACAACCACTATTTTTTGCTGTTCTAGAGCCAATTTACCGTCGGAAAAACTACCATGGAAGAGGAAGTCCTAAACAGCGGAAAAGAGCCCGAAAAGGGCGCTGCGGCTGCTCCTGAAAGCAGCCCCGAACCCAATACCCCTCAAGGCCAATACACTGCCAAAGACATCCAGATAATGGAGGGCCTGAGCGCAGTCAGGAAACGGCCTGCTATGTACATCGGGGATACAGGCTTATACGGATTGCATCATCTTGTCTATGAAGTCGTTGACAACTCTGTTGACGAAGCATTGGCGGGGTTCTGCAAGCACATCTCAGTCATCATCCACCCGGATAACACGATTTCCATCGAAGACGATGGCCGCGGGATTCCAGTTGATATCCATCCCAAGCTCAACAAGTCCGCCCTTGAAGTGGTCATGACGATCCTCCACGCAGGCGGTAAATTTGAGAAAAAGGCCTACCGGGTGAGCGGCGGCCTGCACGGCGTTGGAGTCTCCGTCACCAATGCGCTTTCTAAATCCCTGACGGTCGAAGTCAAACGGGACGGAAAGAGGTATACCCAGACCTATGAGCACGGCATTCCCGCCGCAGAAGTTAAGATGGCGGGGGATGCAGACGGCACCGGAACAAAGGTTACGTTCTGCCCTGACCCGGAGATAATCCAGGAGACGGTTTTCCATTATGACATCCTCGCAAACAGGCTCCGCGAGCTTGCGTTCCTGAACAAAGGGCTATCCATCACCATCCAGGATGAGCGGACAGGAAAAAACGACATATTCTGCTACGAAGGCGGGATCAAGAGCTTTGTGGAGCACCTGAATGCGAGCAAGAAGGCTATCCATGAAGTGGTCTATTTCCAGAAGGTGAAAGATGCGATTGAAGTGGAAGTGGCCTTTCAGTTCAATGACAGCTACCAGGAGCACGTCTTTTCGTTCGCCAACAACATCAACACCCATGAAGGGGGCACCCATCTATCCGGTTTCAAGACTGCAATCACCCGGGCAGTCAACAGTTACCTCGAACGCTACAAGATTACCGACATCAAACTTTCCAGCGAGGATGTCCATGAGGGCTTGACTGCAGTCATTTCCGTGAAGATTCCCGAACCCCAATTCGAGGGCCAGACCAAGGGGAAGCTGGGGAATTCTGAAGTTAAGGGGCTTGTTGACGGGATTGTGTACACTTTTATGACCCATTATCTCGATGAGCATCCCGCTATTGGAAAATCTATCACCGAAAAGTGCGTGAACGCTGCCGAGGCAAGGGAAGCGGCAAGGAAAGCCCGGGAGCTGACCAGAAGGAAGGGGGCATTGCATCATGGCTCACTCCCCGGAAAACTTGCTGACTGCAGCAACCGCGATCCTGCAAAATGTGAGATATACCTCGTCGAAGGGGATTCTGCCGGGGGCTGTTTTTCCGGAGACACAAAGATTGCTCTGGCCGACGGAAGAAGCCTGTCGTTTCTTGAGATGATGGAAGAGCAGAAACAAGGAAAGGAGCACTATTGTTATTCCCTCCTCAATGATGGAAGGATGGTGATTCAAAAGGTTGCTCACCCAAGAAAGACTAAGGAAAACGCAGAAATCATTTCAATAATCTTGGATAACGGTGAAGAGATTAAATGCACAAAAGACCACCTTTTCATGCTTAGGGATGGAACATTCAAAAAAGCCGCTGAGCTTAACCCTGAGGACTCTCTTATGCCATTGAGGAAACAGATATCCAAAATAGGGAAAAGAATAACCATCGATGGATATGAGATGGTTTTTAGCCCATGGGAGAACCGATGGATTTTTACCCACCTCCTTGCGGATGAATATAACATGAGGAATGGTGTTTACACCCTTTCCGACGGTTCCCACCGGCACCATAAAGATTTTAATAAGCAGAACAACAATCCAACAAACATAGTTAGGCTTTCCAAAGAAGAGCACCTTGCATTGCATGCGATGCTTGCTGATAAAAACCTGAAGAGAGGCGATGTCCTTGAAAAACTCAGGGCAATTCGTAGATCTCCGGAATTTAGGGATAACATCCGCCGAAAGATGCTGGCTATGCGCGGCGAATTGAGCAGGAGAGCCAAAATTCAATGGGAGAATAAGGAATATAAGCGTTACATGGCTAAAAAGTTTCTTGAATTCTATGAATCCCACCCCGAATACAGGGAGGAATCCCTCAAAAACCTCAGCCAAGCGGCGAAAGCATACTGGGCTAACCCTGAAAACCGGGATAAACAGTCAAGGAAGGTCAGGGAGTTTTTTGCAAAAAACCCGAACATGAAAGAAGCGCTTTCCGTCAGGGCGGGAAGGCAATGGGAATCCAAAGCACTGAAAGAATGGAGAAGCAAAAAAACGGGTGAACAGTGGACGGCGGAATTTCGGATTAAACGAAAGATAGCTTATAACAATACTTATTTTCAAAAGACAATTAAAGTTTTAAGGGAGGTCTATGACAAAAATAAGGTTATTGACCCCCTAGAGTTCAACAAACTGAGGCTCCAAAAGAGGGATAAAAGCATCTTATCTTACCCCACTTTCCTGAAAAGGTTTTTTGGAAACAATCAGGGAGGTCTAGCCGAGGCCGTGAAGAACTTTAACCACAAGATCAAAGCAGTATTCCCCGTTCAGGAGAGGATAGACGTCTATGATATAGAAGTTCCAGAAACCCACAACTTTGCATTGGCCTCCGGGATATTTGTCCATAACAGCGCTAAGATGGGCAGAAACCGCGAGTTCCAGGCCATCCTCCCGCTGCGTGGAAAGATATTGAACGTTGAGAAAGCCAGGCTTGACAAGATATTCCACAACAACGAGATTGCGATGATGATAACGGCGATAGGCACAGGAATCGGCGATGAATTTGACATCAAAAGGGCGAGATACCACAAGATCATCATCATGACCGATGCGGATGTCGACGGCGCCCATATCAGGACATTGCTGCTGACCTTCTTCTATCGATACATGCAGCAGCTCATTGCCGCCGGTTATGTGTACATTGCCCAGCCGCCGTTGTACCTGCTGAAAAAAGGCAAACAGGAGATATACCTGTATGGCGATGAGGAGCTGAAAAAAAAGCAGGAAGAGATGGGAAACGAACACCTCTCCATCCAGCGCTACAAAGGTTTGGGAGAGATGAACCCATCCCAGTTATGGGACACGACAATGGACCCTGAAAAAAGAACATTGCTCAAAGTCACCGTTGAAGATGCGATACGCGCAGACGAGATATTCTCCATCCTCATGGGAGAAGAGGTTGAACCCCGAAGAAAGTTCATCGAGGACCATGCAGGAGAAGTCCTGAATCTGGATGTGTGATTGGTTTGTGATTCCCGGCAAAAAAACCAGAAAAAGAACTCAACCCCTATTATCGGGTATTTTCCGGGGCTCTCATCCACTTTATTTATAAATCCGCTATAGTTCTCCCCTTGTATGGCCCACACGGTATTAGAAAGATTAGTTGATGATCTCATTATAGCCTCACGAGATTTTATCTGGCCAATTGGCCGGCCTGAAGTGAGAGAAAGTTGGGTAAAAGAGTTGGAAGCCATTCCAAATCTGTTAAGAAAACTGGCTGGTGACTATGAAAGCTTGGTGACCTCCTATTTTTATGAGCTTAATAACCTAGGCAGTTCCATGCAGCGAATGTCTTTGGATACACTGGAAAATGATTTGAGAAGTGTTGGGACTTGTGTTGAAAGTGTTGGGACTTGTGTTGAAAGTGTTGGGGGTCGTAAGTGGAAAGCAATGAACAAAATGTCTCAAGTTAATGGTGTGTTAAACATATTGGGGGAGGCCGGGATAAATAGATATGACTTGGCTAGAATAGCCCGTGTTCATCTGATTTTTTCTGAGGGAAACCATGATATTGCTTATATGGCTTCTCCTGTTGGTTTGGATGTTCCCAAGGACTATGATGATGCATTAATAGGAACGAGAGCTGTTCAGGGAACGCATATTGCACTAGTTGGCCTTGGTGGAGCCAACATGCTCGTTTTTGGGACTACATCTGATATCCTACTCAGTTATGATGTGGCAGAAAGATTAGCCAATTTGTTTAACATAGGCGAGTCCGACAAATTAACTATTGATTTTGAGGGTGATTCAGTTATTTTTCAAGGGGATATGCCTAATGTCTATCGATGTTTTTATAACCTTGCTAACAACGCCGTAAAAAGGGGCAAAGCGACCCGGTTGAGAATATCAGCTTCCCAAACAGAAGATAAGGTTCAGATTCAAGTTGCAGATAACGGAAACGGATTGCCTGATGGGGGCCAAATATTTGAGCTCGGCGTTAGTTATTCTGGGGGGCAGGGGTTAGGATTATTTTTTGCAAAACAAATTATTGAAAGCCATAAAGGAACAATAACTGCTGTGGCGAAGAATGCAGACCCAGAGTACCCCGGGGCTTTATTTAATATAGTTTTGCCAAAGAAAAATGGGGAATATATTCATTACCCCCGTTCATTTTGATATTGTTTGCATAAAAAACCGAAAGGCGTTTCGACCTTAGGATGCTAAACAAATACAAAGAAGGCAGATTTAGTCCTGCTTAACAATCTCTATTTTGTTTCCATCCGATCCATACACAAAAAGCTTCCCTTCCTCTTCCGCTGCAGTGATGCGGTGGCTTCCATCGCAATACGGCTTTTTCTTGCTTAACCCGCACATGCAGATATAAGCGCTCTTGTCGCCTAACTTTACCTCTACGGGAGCCTTTGCATCATGCCGGACAATCCTTGCCATAGGGGCAGAGGTAACGTTGGGGTTTATATTAGTTTTGGTTTTGAGCAGGGGAATCGTCAGAATTTAATTTCTCCCCTTTAGAGAAAACCTTAAAAAGACCCTCACGTTCCGGATTTTCATGGCAGATTCCCGGGCTGACACATCCCCCCCCATTGATCATGACCTTATCTATTTTACGGGCACTGAGTGCAGCCATTGCAAGTCGATGGAGCCGGTGATTACCCAGGTTGAGAACGACCTAAAAATCTCATTCGATCGGAAGGAAGTGTGGCATAACATGGCAAACCAGGATGAGTTCCGCAAGCTCGCGGTCGGAAAATGCGAGGGCATTCCATTCTTTTACAACAAAAAAACGGGAAAGTCCATTTGCGGAAGGGCATCGTTCGAAGGCCTAAAGGCGTGGGCGGTTGGAAATTAGGTTCAACCTGCGTATTTGTTTAGCATCCTCAGGTCGAAACTCCTTTGAGCCCACCTTGAGACCGTCGCGGGTGGCCGCCCTCCTTCCCGAATGGACAGGAACACTACGCTTACCCGTCCGGGGACGCAGGACCTGCCAATAGTACGTCGGGAGTTTCGAAGATGCTAAACAAATACCAACCTGCCGAACAGATGCCTATCGTTGTTGTTGGGTGAACATGCATGGAACAGATGATTCTCACCGAGGATATTGGAACGGCGCCCAAGCCATCTTGGCTGGCGATTAGGCCGCCCACGGGGCAGTTTAGTGTAGTGAAAGATATCATAAAGAAACACCGCCTGCACACCGTCTGCGAGGAAGCCCACTGCCCGAATATGGCTGAATGCTGGAGCACCGGCACCGCTACATTTATGATTTTAGGGGACAAGTGCACGAGAGGATGCCGATTCTGCAACGTTAAAACCTCAGTCAGGGGTTCTCCTGTTGACCCCCAGGAGCCGGAGAACATTGTCCAGGCCCTCAACCAGATGGGTATTTTTGATTACGTCGTTTTGACTTCCGTCGATAGGGACGACCTTCCCGACCAGGGCAGCAGCCATTTTGCAAAATGCATCCGATCGATCAAGGCCAGCAGCCCGGAAATGCTCGTTGAGGTCCTTATCCCGGATTTCCAGGGTGAAAAGGAACTCATCGGCAATATCATGCACGCAAAGCCGGATGTCATTGCCCACAACCTTGAGACGGTTGAACGCCTCCAGGGATCCGTCAGGGACAGGAGGGCAAATTACGCCCAATCTCTAAGCGTTCTCGCTCATGTAAAACGGTCAAATCCAGAAATCATCACGAAATCCTCCCTCATGCTTGGATTGGGAGAAACAAAAGAAGAAGTCATCCAATCCATGAAAGACCTCCTCGCAATCGGAGTCGAAATACTGACGTTAGGCCAATACCTGCGGCCAAGCAATAGATACCTCCCCGTAAAAGAATATGTCCCACCGGGCGTGTTCAGGGAACTTAAATTTATTGGAGAGGAGCTGGGCTTTAAGTTTGTTGCAGCCGGCCCATTGGTCAGGAGCTCCTACCGTGCCGGAGAGCTTTTTATCAAACATTTCCTGAGGAAAAATGCC
Source organism: Candidatus Woesearchaeota archaeon (assembly GCA_016188175.1). Classification (GTDB taxonomy): domain Archaea; phylum Nanobdellota; class Nanobdellia; order Woesearchaeales; family JACPBV01; genus JACPII01. The sequence goes on from JACPII010000040.1 coordinate 22,925, forward strand.
TAGAAAAAAAATCGCGGAATTTTCCATTGACTATCTCCAGGTGATGGACGAGGGTGGGGTAGTTGACCAAAGCCTCATGCCCAACATTTCCGATGCCCAGATAACAGAATTTTACCGTTATATGGTGCTCGGAAGGGTTTTCGATGAAAAACTGTTCTCTCTCCAGCGCCAGGGAAGGATCGGGACGTTCCCTCAGGCAAAGGGCCAGGAAGCTGCAAACTTGGGTGCGATTGCCTGCCTCAAAAAAGATGACTGGCTTGTTCCAAGCTATCGGGAGTATGCCGGCCTCTTATACCGCGGCGTTCCCCTCTCCAGGTTTATCCTTGTTTTTTCAGGAGATGAGCGCGGGAATTCCCACCCGGAAACCTACCGCTGCCTTCCTTATTGCATCCCTATTGGATCCCAGCTCCCCCACGCGGTGGGAATTGCCCTGGGGATGAAGCTCAAAAAAGAAAAAAATGTAGCCCTCGTATTTATGGGGGATGGGGCAACCTCAGAAGGCGACTTCCATGAAGCGTTGAATTTTGCAGGAGTTTTCAAAGTGCCCTGTATCTTTGTCTGCCAGAATAACCAATACGCGATTTCAACGCCGATCTCCAAACAGACCTCATCCCAGACTATTGCTCAGAAAGGGATCGCTTATGGGATTCCGTCCATTAAGGTCGATGGGAATGATATCTTTGCAGTGTACGCTGCCGCTCAGGAAGCCGTCTCGAGAGCCCGGGAGGGTAATGGGCCTTCCCTCATCGAAGCGTTTACCTATCGGCTCTGTGACCACACAACCTCGGATGACTCAAAAAAATACCGTTCCCAGGAAGAGATCGCCCAATGGGAGGTCAAAAACCCTATTGCGAGATTGAGAAAATTCCTTGAATCAAAAAAGATATGGACAGAAGCCCAGGAGGCAAAATTGCTCGAAGAATGTTCTATAAAGATTGAATCTGCAATAAAAGAGGCTGAAGACCTGGGAATTCCCCCGCTCGACCACATGTTCGGGTATATGTACCAAGAGATGGACCAGCAGCTCAATGAACAGTTCCATTATTCAAAAAAATTCGAGGGAAAATAACACGGGAAAACCTAACCGCAACCACAGGATATTCAAGGTAACCGACATGGTAACAGTTAAGCGCAATCGCAGGATGTTCGTAGGAAACTAACATGGCAAAGGTTAATTGCAAACAACGGATGTTCGTAGGAAACTAACATGGCAAAGCTCAACATGGTCCAGGCAATCAACCAGGCCCTCAGGCTGGAAATGAAAAGAAACGACAATATAATCCTTCTTGGGGAGGATGTTGGCGTAGATGGCGGTGTTTTCAGGGTTACCGACGGGCTCCTTCAGGAATTTGGCGACCAGAGAGTGATCGATACTCCCCTTGCAGAGTCTGTCCTTATCGGAGCTTCGTTAGGCCTGGGGATGTACGGGTTCAGGCCAGTTGTTGAGATCCAGTTTTCGGGATTTATCTATCCCGGCTTTAACCAGCTCATCAGCCATGTTGCCCGGCTGAGAAACAGGACTCGGGGCTCCCTTTCCTGCCCTATAGTAGTAAGGTCGCCCTATGGGGGAGGCATACGCGCATTAGAGCATCATTCCGAAAGCATGGAAGCTTTGTTTGCCCACATTCCGGGTTTAAAAGTTGTTATTCCAAGCTCGCCATCCCAGGCGAAAGGCCTCCTCACCAGCTCTATGAGGGATCCCGATCCCGTGATATTCCTTGAGCCTCTGAGGCTCTATCGTGCGATAAAGGAAGATGTCCCCGACGAGGATTTTGCAATACCGCTTGGCAAAGCCAAGATTGTCCAATCAGGCAAAGATGTCACAGTCATCTCCTATGGAGCAATGCTGTGGGTCACCCAAAAAGCGATCGCCCAAATAGGCTACAAATATGGAGTTGAGCTTATCGACCTTCAGACCATCAAGCCCCTTGATGTTGAAACCATCATCGCATCGGTTAAAAAGACAGGGCGATGTGTCATCGTCCATGAAGCGCCGCGTTCTTTTGGGGTGGGGGCCGAGATTGTCAGCCAAATAAACGAAAAGGCTTTATACGACCTCCACGCACCCGTGGAACGAGTGGCCGGTTTTGACACCATTGTGCCCTATTACAAAAATGAATTGAAATATATCCCCAGTGAAGAGCGCATTATCGCAGCGATTGAAAAAGTGATGGAGGGAATATGATGGAAGAGAAAAAATCCTCATCTGAGCTACAAACGCCCGAAACAAGGGAAGGGAACACCGCAGGGATAAAAGTTACCAAAAGGGAATACGACCTTTATGGGTATATTGAAAGGGTCCCCCTTGCAGGCATACGAAAAGTTATTGCAAAAAAGATGCTCCAGTCCACCCAGACCGCTCCCCAGGCAACCCACATGGACGAGGCAGACATCACGGACCTCTTTGCCCTAAGGGAAAAGGAGAACAAGATATTGGCGAAGAAGGGTAAAAAACGGACTATTTTGCCGTATGTTATCATCGCTATCATCGCTTCTCTTAAGAAACATCCTTCTTTCAATGCCAATTTTGACGACGAAAAACAGGAATTAGTCATAAAAAAATATTATAACCTGGGCATTGCCGTCGACACCCCTCAGGGCCTGATTGTTCCTGTCCTGAAGATGGCGGAAAAAAAGAACCTCCAGCAGATCGCTGATGAGATTGTCGATTTAGCAGACAAAGCCAAGGAAAGAAAGCTTGATCTTGCCGAGCTTCGCGGCGGCACGTTTACCCTAACGAATGTTGGCGCGATCGGAGGCCTGTTTGTTACACCTATCCTCAATTACCCGGAGGTGGCCATCCTTGCTACCGGTAGAGCCTATGACAAGCCGGTTGCCCGAAACGGCCAGGTTGAGATCCGGAAAGTTGTTCCCTTGTCCATAACTTTTGACCATCGGGTCATTGACGGTGCCGAGGCTGCAAGGTTTATGAATGACTTAAAGGGCTACCTCGAGGACATCGACGTTCTGAAAGGAGAGATTCACGAAGAGGCAGGCATCATCAGCCCGTTTTAGTGTGAAAAAGAAAGTATGGCTTTCAGCTATTTTTTTCCATACAAACTTTCTTAAAAGGACTTTCATTCTTCTTTTGTATGGCAAAAAGTACCAGATATATCGATGCAAAAGGCATGCTTCTTTCCCAGCTTTGGGAGGATGAAAAGGGCAAGGCTGCGATTTCTATAGATGACCGGGTTCTCCTCGTCGGTCCTGGAGTTTGGAGAAGGGTTAGTGACAGAAGAAAAATAGCCTTTCCCATGGACACCGCTTTGATGTTTCTTGCAAATCATCTTCAAAGAGGTTCCGGAACCCTGACCGTCCTAGACCTGCCTCCCGGAAATGTGAGGGGCTGCTGCAAGGATTGGGTGGCCGTAAAAAATCTGTTAGACTCCTTAAGGGCCAAGGGGGCAGGACTATGCCGCTATTATTTTGAGGAGGGATATGTCAATAACCCGAAGGTATTGGCTGGCGGAGCCTTCACAGCAATTATTGACCATTATACCTGGCATTGGCATAATCCATTGTTGGTCGGAAAAAAGCTCGATGCGCTCCTTTCCCAATACGACCGCTTGCTTGACCCAGGCGGCAGGGCATTTATCTTTGACCGGAAATTAGGGGACGATTTGACCTATTGCGACACGATCGCAAGGCGGGCACGTGAGTTGGGTTTCTCCGCAGATGTTTGGGTTGGTTTTGTTGACAGATATGCGCTTCATGACCAAGTAGTTCTCCAATGGGTGTTAAAGGATAATTACCTTCAAAGTGCCATCGTAAACCGCAATGAGATGAATCCCGCATACAATTGCAAGTGGTTTGCCCTCCTTAAGAAAAGAAGTGTTGGGAAATAATCCAAATACAGGTTATAAAAGACTGATTATGTATTGAAAGTGTCAATCGCGCAAATATCGCCTTTCCGTTTACTTGTTGTCCCGAAAAAATTATCCCGGCTATAAACTGTTGAAGCGAGCATTTTCGCCGATTCAGCTTCTTGGGGAGAAAGCGTTCCCGGTTTTGCTTCCCTGACAATCCTGTTTGAGGAAAATGACTCCAGAAGCGCCTTATAAAAAAACGAGGGGCTAATACGTTCAAATTTCTGGACTCCCGTGATACATTCTAATTTTTCTCCGGGCACATGAAGATACTTTCCCCAAAGTTCAGTTTTGGCTGAGAAAAACAGAGAGCCATGCTGGAGAAATGCTTTCCCGATGTTGAGCTGTGCATTTCCAGAAATCTTTTTTCCATCAACCATGACATTATTGGAGCCGTGTAGGATTCCCTTTATTCCAACATTTCCAAGAGCCCGGATAATCCACCGGCAGATTTCCTTATAGGCAGAAAGATTAACCCTTCCTTTTTGCTCCGACCGGGAGAAAATGTAATTCGGGGCGCAGACGGAATAGGTAAAATCCTCCTGGTTATGAAATAAAGCATTCCCCCCTGTCGGCCTCCTTACCAATCCAACCCCATCCGCCAGGCAGTTTTTAAGATTTATTATCTCTGCATTTTGGCCCTTGCCGATAGACACTCCGCCGCCCTTCCACCAGTAGAACCTGATTGTCGGGGGAGAAATTCCCTTGGCAACCGATTCAAAGAGGGCATGGTCTATAGCCATGTTCAAAGATGCATCATAAGATTTTAGGGGGATAAGGCGCCAATGCATAAGAAAAGAAAAACAGCACCGGATATATAAAAGGATATACTTTAACAAGCGCGTTGGGAACAAGGGATAAAGACGTATCGGTGAGATAATCTTTTAAAGCGGGCTTTTCTATCAGACCTTATGAAAGTCACGTACAGCGCAGGCGGCATCGTCCTCAACAAAAAAGGCCAAGTCCTTGTAGTCAACCAAAATGGAAACTCATGGTCATTGCCCAAAGGACATATCGAAAGGGGAGAAACTGCCCTTGAAGCGGCAACAAGGGAAATCTTCGAGGAAAGCGGAATAAAAAATCTCGTTTTCAAGAAAGAGCTGGGAAGATATAAGCGGTATAGGATTGGCCTCAATGAGGCAGATGACGTGTCAGAGCAGAAGGAAATCAGCATGTTTCTGTTTACTACCGGCGAGAGCGAGCTGAAGCCGCAGGATAAGCAAAATCCTGAAGCACGATGGGTTGACAAGGATGAAGTTGCGAAGCTGCTGACACACAGGAAGGATAAGGGGTTTTTCCTGAAATGCAAAGAAGGCATATAACTTCCCGCCTTGCTCTTCAAAATCTGCCAGGGATAAAGTTATCATCGCTAAAAAAATGGCTTCAGCCCTTGACCGCAAACTTCGTGATCTCTATGTTGCACGACTTATATTTTTTGCACCAGTCCTCGCATCGTTTTGCGACGGAAAAGTCTCTGTAAAAGAAGCCGCATTCATCACATTTGAACAGATTCTTTGTTTCCTTTGATTGAGCGACCATATCATTTCTCACCCCATCACTTGTCTTCTCGTTGCTTTAATTGGTGTATGTTCACAATGGGCTAATTTTTCATCGATGGATTTCCTATTTGATATACCCCCTGAGCAGCATATTTCCAATCTGGGAAAGCCTTATGAAAACATTTTTGCCTTTCTCCTGGACTTCAACGAGATGATACCCTTTCAGGCCTTTTGAATGAAAATTTCCGTTGATGTGGTAAGACACAAGCGAAATTGACATCTTCAGCTTTTTTGCCAGATCGATTGGAGAGATGAAATCCTGCCCCCGCAGAGCCTGCATTATCTTCAGCTTCTTCTCGCTGAGCTCGTGATAGTAGGAAAGCCTCATGATAGGCATGAGCATCGCCCTCCCATCGCTTACCCCAAATGCCTTCAATCCATTGGCAAATGCTGCGCTTAATGCAGCACAGGTACTCATCCTGTCGCCAGTAGCAACGTTGACAATCAGATTATCGGGGGGATATGCAGATACAATCCTCCCAAACTCCCGAAACATGCTTTCCATCAGATTTTCAGAAAGCTCGGCAATCTCTCCCCCTATGGTAAATTCCTCCAGCTTTTTTTTAAGCTTTTCTGCTTCACGGAGATTTTCTCTTGGGGTTACCAGAATAACCTTTTCCGTCGGGAATTCTTTTATCCCTACAAACAATGCCTGCGGATTATCGCCGACAGGCGCAATGACAATGTGCCCCATAAAGCAATGAGATGAAATGCCGGTTTATAATGTTTTCTTTTATTCTCAAACATTTTCCTTGAGCATACAACGATAAAGTTATCATTCCGCCAAAGAATTACAACAACCATGCAGGTATGTGATTATGAGATTCGGCAAAAAGCGTGGGAAAAATAAATACCCGGTAAGATACAATTTTAGTGAGATAGATGTTCAATAAGGTAAATGCCTGATAAGGTAAATGTCCAATACGTTAAATGCCCGATATAAAATTACTGATAAGATAACGGGCAGGAGTATGGCACAAAAAGAGAAGATAATCAAAGAATGATATCAAAATAGAAAAAAGGAGGGGTGAATGCGATGGATAATAAATTGATGGGGCGCAAATTGCAGGGTGAAAAAGATGGAAAGTAAATCAATCGCAGCAGTGCTGGCCATTGGAATTATTGCTGCGCTGGCAATTGGGTTTTTTGCAGGAAGGTCAGGCTCAGGCGCCGGGGAGATGACAGGGAATGTGGTTGCAGCAGATGCGTTAAAAAACCAGATAGCAGAATTGAAGAGCCAGCTTGAGCAGGTAAATGTCAACAGCCTCTATGGGCTGGTAAAAGTTGGCGAGAAGGCCAAAGCCTACAAAATCAATGACTTGAACACTGATCCGCCGTCGCTGGCCAATGATATCATCGGGACAACGCCAGTCATTGTTTCATGGTGCCCTTTGTGCGGGACATTGACTGCATACAAAAGAAATAGCGGAGGAAAAACATTGACCTTTGAGGTTGCGGGAGCAAGAGTGATTCCCGGGACAGATATCGAAAACCTCCATTTTAAAGATAAAGAAACGAATACGATTTGGGCGCAGGGCCCAGGGATTGCGGTGGAAGGCCCCTTAAAAGGCAAGGAGCTTGAATCCATCCCCATACAGCTCTTTAACGAAGACAGGATAAAAAAGATGGGCGTTCCCGTCTGGAAGCCTTAACGGGGGGCATTGGTATCGATGAGTCATGATTAAGATGGTTGGGAGGCAGGAAATTGGCAGAAAAAAATAATAAAAATCCCATCCCATCTGCTGTCCTGCTCTTTGGGGCCATCCTGTTGGTTTTCCTCGTTGGGAGCTGTGCTACATTGCCAGCCAGCCAAGAAACGGACAAAAAACAAACTGGGACACAAATCGGGAAATATGCCCCTGAATTCGAGCTTGAGGCGCTGGATGGGAGCGCTTTAAAACTTTCAAACTTCAGGGGAAAGCCGGTTATCCTTAACTTTTGGGCTTCCTGGTGCCCTCCATGCAGGGAGGAAATGCCATTATTTGAAAGAATATACAGGGAAAACACCGGCAAGATTGCAATCCTTGGAGTAAACCTTCAGGAGAGCAATAAAAACATAGAACCCTTTGTCAAAAAACTTGGGATAACTTTTCCCATCCTCCTTGATCCGGAAGCTGAAGTAAAAGCGCTCTACAATGTCCTTACACAGCCGGTAACTTATTTTATTGATAAAGACGGAAAAATCATTGACAAAAAATTTGGCCCATTGACGCCGGAAGAATTCAGCGAAAAAGCAGGGAAGCTGCTCGCGCAACAAAATGGGGTAAAAACAGGAGGGAGCAGCAGAGAAGTCAGAATCCTGCCTGACGGGACCAGATATGTTATTCATCCCTCAAAGCTTGAATCCGGAGGGCCTCCAAAAGACGGCATTCCTTCAATTGACGAGCCAAAAATTGTCTCTGCAA
>JACPII010000039.1 GCA_016188175.1 Candidatus Woesearchaeota archaeon
TATCCTTTATATTATTTATCCGAAAAAGAAAGAGGTATCACTGAAGTATCTATTAGGAATCTTAAATTCATCAGTAATCAATTATTATTATCATAAATTATATTCAATGGTCCATATTAGTGGCGGGTATCTACGTTTTTTTACACCTTACGTCAAGCAGATACCTATAAGATTCAATGAATCCTATAAAACTAAGATAATCGTTTTGGTAGAAGAGATTGAAGATTTGTATGACAAGTTAAGTAGAATCAAAGACAAACAAACCGACCAAAAAGCCCAATTAGAAAAAGAAATCCAAAAATTAGATGCTGAAATAGACGAAGAAGTCTATAATCTATATGGGATAACTGAAGAAGAAAAGAAGATTATTGAGGGGAGTTTAAATCGAAATGGGGGCCATTTATTATGATGTTTGACCCCAACCATCCAGAAATCGAAAAGGTCAGAGGTAATTTTGTTAATATTGACCAAGGCATTATTGAACTATCCAAGAATTTATCGGCAGAGACTTTTGAAAGAAATTTTGTCGATGGGTTGAAAAGAATTAAAGATGAGTACTATTCCTCGTTAAAACCCTGCTTGGGTGAATACAGAACCAACCTTGAGCAGAGGGGGTTCTACAAGAGTATATTCTTTTCAGGCGATATATCACCCCAAAAAATTAAAGGGTTAAATGAATCCCTTAACAGCTTAGGCGGAAGGCTTTATTTGAACTTCACCTTGCTCCTAAAAATAATGAAAAAAGAGATTTCATTGGATCCTGATTTTTTAACTTTTTTGTATGCTAATGTTTACAGAAGTTGTGCTGAAAATTTGATTAGATTTCTTGAAGTGGACATTTTAATCCAATTAATAGCTTCGATACCTAATATTTCCAATTCGAAGGAGCATAAAATCTTAAAAAATAAGTTTAGGAATGGGAGATTTTCTTTGGGTGATGCCTTGCGCTTGTTTAATATTTTAGATACGCACATGGAATCAAGCACAGTTGTTTTTTCTGAAAAATTAAAAAATTACATTGATTTGGACCTAAGAAATGCTGTTGCTCACGAGAAATATAAGATATCAGGTTATAACTTCATCAACCTAATTAATGATAAAGTGTACTCGTCGGAGATATTGAGCTTCGAAATAGAAAAAATAATGGTTTTGCTGATTTCATTCCTCACTGTCTTCTACTTTAAGGATATGGAAGATTTAAAACCCGTAGAGGATGCTCATTGAATATTGGTCTTTTGAAACCAAACAATAATCCCCCCTAATTCGGTTCGGGGCTGAGATAAGGAGTAACCATGGATGAGAACAAAGCACTAGTTGTTTTTCAGGATCGGAAGATTAGGCGAATCTGGCATCAAAACCAGTGGTTTTTCTCTGTGATTGATATAGTTCAAGCCCTTACGGATAGTTCTAATCCTCGAAATTACTGGAGCATGCTCAAAAAGAGGGAAGCGGAGCATGGAATTGAGTTGTCCACATTTTGTGTACAACTGAAATTAACTTCTGCAGACGGCAAATTATATGAGACGGACTCCGCCAATACAGAATCCCTTTTTAGGATAATTCAATCCATCCCCTCAAGAAAAGCAGAGCCCTTCAAAAGATGGCTGGCTAAAGTTGGCTATGAGAGAGTCCAGGAAATAGAAAATCCAGAACTAGCCCAAGAGCGCATGAAAGAAATCTATGAGCAGAAGGGCTATTCAAAATCATGGATTGATAAAAGGCTGAGGGGGATAGCCGTAAGGCAGGATCTCACCGACGAATGGAAAAAAAGAGGAATTGAAAAAGAGGAAGATTTCTCGATCTTGACAGCAGAGATATCAAAAGCAACATTTGGCATGACCCCTTCAGAGTACAAGAAATTCAAAGGGCTTGCAAAGGAAAATCTAAGGGACCATATGGGGGACTTAGAGTTAATCTTTACGATGTTGGGTGAGGCATCGACAGCAGAAATTGAGAGGGTCAAAGACCCCAACACATTTGTGGAGCATAAAAAAGCCTCGAAGGAAGGCGGCAACGTAGCTAAACATGCAAGATTAGAGCTTGAAAGCAGAACCAGGAAGCCAGTGATAAATAAAGAAAACTACCTTGATGAACCTGAGAAAGAAAAGCGAAAAAGACTGCCAGAGCCAAAAAAAACTTAAAAACAAGATAGATGAAGAAATCTATTGATTGTAGGCGATTGCCGAAGAAAAAAGTAGACCAATAATAGGAAATTTTATATAGAATTCTGGAATAAACAACATGTTATGCACGTAATAAAAGTCCTCCATATTGAGGACACGGATCAGAATACGGGTAAAGATTATTCTAAGTTGTTAGTCAATCTTTTTTCAAAAAAGAAGTTATTATTTAAAAAGATTGAAACATTTTCTGAACTTGAAAAAATAAAACCTCAGAACTATGATGCTATAATATTGGATGGTCAATTTCCAGAAAATCCGGGAGATCAACCAGGCGTAGATTCATTTCACAAGGCTATCAACTTATTCGAAGAAAGAAAGGTAGATTTCGAAAAGATTGTTGTTTGGTCTAACAACGCAAGGGTACATGACTATTGCTTCTTTAATGGTTTGAATTATTACAGCAAGCAGAGAATGAAGAAAAAGGATTATGTTGATAAAAAGGTTGATCCCAAGGTAAAAGCAAAACTGGCAAAACCTAGGGATATTGTAAAAATGGTTTGCTTAAATCATAGTCTAACCCATTTACAGGAAATTTGGCGTGATTATAAAGAACATATTGAAATTGGGTGTACTATAATCATTATTATTCTAACTTTTTTATCTATAGTGGTTACTTATCAATCAATTGTTGTTTCTGAGAAAATTGGAAAAATAGAAGTGTATTTAGCTTCTCAGGAAGAAAAAAAAGAGGTCATGTCCCAAATAACCTTAGCTAAAGACTTATTACAAGAGACATTACAGAACAAAAAAGAGGTCTCTGAGTTATTGATTCCATTTCTGCAGGAATATAAAAACAGGACTGAAACCCGACCAGATTTCCTAAAAACTTCCCATATTCAACAAGCAAAAGATATGATTACTTTTGGTTCAGCTAATTTAAGAATAAAATTGGATGATTATTTAGATATTGTTTCTACAGTTAAAGGAGACATACAAGAAATAGAAAAAGCAACAAGGAACCAAGATACAAAGATTAGATTGGAGAGATTTAATTCAGCTTTAAACCACGCCAAAATTTTATTATCCGGAAGAAATGGGCGATTTAACATAGATGAGTTTATTGAGGACATTAAGACCTATTTACAGGAAACAGATGATTATTATAAAAAAATCGATAGGAAGGCTGAAGAAATGTTAATCAAATTTGATGAGAGATAATGTTGCAACATTTGTTAAATAAGCTCCCAACCACTGCCCCTTAAAGACCGGATGGAATAGTTGCATCAGAATATTTATTAAGTTCTGAAAACCCCCCAAGGATATGGCCATCAAAGTTTTCATCACCGGCGGAACGATAGACAACCTTGATTACGATACAGAGGGCGAGGCTCCCAAGGACCAGAAGACGATAATACCGAACCTGCTCAAGAGGTCAAAAATTTCTTTTGGATATGATATTGAGATGGTTTGTTTCAAGGACAGCCGATTCCTGGATGACCATGACAGGGAACTGCTCCTCAAAAAATGCAAGGGATGTCCGGAGGAGAAAATTATCGTTACCCATGGAACGATGACGATGCCGACAACGGCACAATTCCTGGGAAGAAATAAACTGCCAAAAACCATCGTGCTTGCCGGTTCCGCAATTCCTGGAAACAAGCCAAATTCGGACGCCCTGTTTAATCTGGGATTTGCATTCGGGGCTGTCCAGGTTCTCCCCCCCGGAGTTTACGTCGCGATGAATGGAAAGATATTCTTATGGAATAACGTCAAGAAAAATTTAGATACTGGTTTTTTTGAGGCTGAAGAATAACTTTTGAGATAGAGAATTTTATTCCGTATCCCCTTCATCCCGGACAACGCCTTTCCATCGGCCCCTTGCATTCTCGAGCCTTTCCATCGTCCCCGTATCGAACCACTGGCCCGAGAAGATAAACCCGCGAAGCCTGCCTTCTCTTGCCAATTTCGGAAAAACATCTTTTTCGAGCATGCAGAACCCCCCATGATATAAAAACCAGAATTGATCAGGTTGGAAGGGGCATCCTCACGCTTCGGCTTTTCCACAAATTCCAGAATCCTGGTCCCATCGAGCCGGGCAACACCGTACTGGGTCGGGTCATCGACCGATGTCAATGCAATGGTAGCAAGGGCATGCTTCCTCTTATGGAGGCGGAACATCCTCGGGATATTGATGTTTTTCAGCTCGTCGCCGTTCATGACAATAAAACTCCCTTTTAGGATCGATTTTGCAAGGCGCAATGGGCCCGCGGTCCCGAGGGGCTTTTCGGGATCTTCATCGAGGTATTCCACATTCATCCCGAACCTGCTTCCATCGGTGAAATAATCGCGTATTTTTTCCCTGAAATAGCCAACCGAAAGTATCACATCCCGGATCCCAAACTTCCTCAGAAGGTCAAAGAGATGCTCCGTTATCGTCTTCCCCTGGATTTCGATGAGCGCCTTGGGAATATTCAGGGTCAATGGCCTCAGCCTCGTCCCTTTCCCGCCTGCAAGGATAATCGCTTTCTCCGGCGTGCCTATCCCCAGGGAATCTTCAAGCAACACTTCAATCTCCTGGCTCCGGTTCTTAATTTCCTTGTTGTCTATACGCTTGTCGAGCTCCTTTATGATGCCCTTCTCCAATGTGATGGTGATGCGCTCCTTCATGATGACTATCTATATTTAAAGCTTGTATATAAACCTTTCGTAAAAAGTATGATATTGTATGACAATCGAAACATTTATATAGCAGGGCCATCACCCCCCTGATGAGACTATGGCCATCGAAGGAAAAAAAGGCAAACAAATCGCTGTCCTCACCGGCGGAGGGGATGCTCCCGGGCTTAATGCTGTCATCAGGGGCATCGTCTTCAAGGCAAAATCTCTCGGGTATGACACTCTGGGGATCCTCGATGGCTGGAAAGGGCTGCTTGATTGCGATACCCATTGCAGCGTCACCCTAGACCTCGACAAAGTTGAGGATATCCATATGCTCGGAGGGACTATCCTCCATACGTCGAGGACGAACCCCTTCAAGGTTCCCGACGGGCCCCAGCAGGTCATCAAGAACCTGAAAAATCTCCAATGTGATTTCCTGATCGCTATCGGCGGAGAAGATACATTGGGAGTCGCTGAGAAGCTGGTCAGGGAAGGGGTAAAAGTTGTCGGAGTCCCCAAAACCATCGACAATGATGTCAATGAGACAGATTATTGTTTCGGGTACAATACCGCTATCACCCGGGCGACTGAGTACATTGAAAATCTCCACACGACGGCAAAATCCCATCATCGGATACTTATCGTTGAAGTGATGGGGAGGCATGCGGGCTGGATGACTCTTGAATCCGGAATCGGCGGGGGAGCTTCCCTCATCTTGCTTCCCGAAGAGCCTTTTGATATGGATGAGATCGTCAGGGTCATCAAAGCAAGAGAAAAAAATGGGAAGGAGTATGCCATCATCGCGGTCTCTGAGGGGGCTGTCCCCCGGGAGGGGCAGGCAGTACTCCAGACGGGAGAAAAGGATACGTTTGGCCACGTCCGGCTGGGGGGCATCGCCCAATGGCTGGCGGAGGAGCTGGAAAAAAGGACGGGAAAAGAATGCAGGCATGTTGTCCTTGGGCATCTGCAGCGGTCCGGCAACCCAACGGTATTCGACCGTGTCCTCGGAACAAGGCTCGGAATCAAAGCAGTCGAGATGGTCGACGAGGGCCAATTCGGGATGATTGCGGCGTTAAAGGGGACTGAAATTGTACCTGTTCCCTTGGCAAAAGCAGTCGGCACCTTAAGGACGGTCCCCAAGAACAGGATCGACGAAATCAAACTTTTTGTGGAGGGCAGAACACCATGAGCAAAATTAAAGTCGGCATTGTTGGCTACGGGACGATCGGCAAACGGGTTGCAGACGCTGTCCTTCTGCAGGAAGACATGGAGCTGGTCGGGGTGACTGCGCATTCCTACAATTACCGCATGCTGGCTGCGATGGCGAGGAATATTCCCCTCTATGAAGCGCCGGAAGTTGAAGATATCAGCAAACTAAAAATTGCGGGAAATTTTCCAGATTTCCTTTCAAGGGTTGATATCGTTGTTGACTGCACCCCAAAAAAAGAAGGTGCTCTCATGAAAGAAAAGTATTATGCCCCTTTGAAGAAAAAAGCTATTTTCCAGGGCGGCGAAAAATCTAAGACGGTCGATGTTTCCTTCTGCGCCCAGGCAAATTATGACTCTGCCGTCGGAAAAGATTATGTCCGGGTGGTTTCGTGCAACACGACCGGCTTGTGCAGGACACTCCATGCAATAAAGCAAAGGTATGGGATAGCCGCTGTCCATGCGACGATGATCCGGAGGGGAGCGGACCCGTGGGATATAAGGCATGGCCCCATCAACGCGATCGTCCCGGAATTACAGCTGCCATCGCATCACGGGCCCGATGTCCAGACGGTGCTGCCTGATGTGAACATCTTTACGAGCGCCCTGAGCGTTTCAACCACGCTGATGCATGTGCATTCCATCACGGTCGATTGCAAGGAAATTCCCAGCGTTGAAGAGGCGCTCAAGCTTTTTGAGAATACAACCCGGATCAGGGTCGTGGATAATGCATCGATGGTCCGTTCAACTGCAGAGGTGATGGAGTTTGCGAAGGATTTGGGGAGAGATACGAGGGGGGACATGCCCGAGATCATCATCTGGAAAGAAGGTGTCGGCGTTACAGGAAATAAACTGCTCTACATGCAGGCAATCCACCAGGAAAGCGACGTTGTCTGCGAGAATATCGATGCGATCAGAGCTGCGATGGGATTTAAGGACGGAAAGAAAAGCATCGAGATGACGAATAAAGCATTAGGGATCGATTACTGCAAGAGCTGCATACAATAGCTTGATTGTGCAGTTGCTTGATCACCCATTTAAGGAGCCTCCTTCAGGCCATTCCTTAAGCAATTCTCCACTACCCTCGACATGGGGATGTTATGCTCTCTGCTATACTGCCGCAGGCTATTCACCAGGCCCTCGTCAAGAGTGAAATCCACTTTTTTCTTATATACCCGCTTCCTGAATTTTCCGGTCCGGTCGAGCTCTTCGAATACCGTAAGCAAATCCTGGTTTTCGTCAACGACCTTTTTAGCCCTTTCTAAAAACGATGCCACCTTTGATCGCCCCCATGATTCTGTTGATGCTGCTTATGTTATTCTTTGATATTTTCCAGATTGCCCTGAGCAGGTAATCCTTGTCATAATCCAAATCCCTATCCTCGAGATAGGTAATGACCAGGACTAATGCTGTTCTTTTGTTCCCGTCATGGAACGCGTGGTCAACCAACAAGCTCCTCACGAAATAACTGAGTTCCTGAAGCCAGGCTTTTTTGCCCTTTGCCTGAGAAAGGGCAAAATCAATGCTACCCTGGTTATGGAGGGTTCCCTGCTCGCCAATACTCTGGTTTATGGCGATGATGTCTTTCTTCGTTGGCTGAGGGATGGTCATTTTATATACTGATTTATACTGATAAATCAGTATCTGTTTATAAATCTTCCGATAGTAGGGCTCAAGATAGTTCGTTTATTGGGATGACGAAATAATAAGGCGTGGGGTGCTTAAAGCATCAAGGTTTATTGGAGTTATCCAGAAGCCAATTGAACTCAAACATTACATGAACCTACTTTTTATATTTCATCCTTTCCCTGCTCATGATCCAGTCGGTAAGGACTCTCGTCTCGTATTCATCAGGGGTATGGATAGATTCGTGGATGTCCACCATCCTTGCGGTTTCTCCGACAAGGTCATCCCTCCTTGCCATGAAGTTCTCTCCAAGATAGGTAAAGCCAAGAACACCGGGCATGAGAGATTTGGGAAGAATAGTGAGTGATTTGTCAACCCTGCCGGAAAAGTCCTGAAGCTTTTCCTCGCGTTCATTCGGGTAATCCCTCAATTGGTAGTTCAGGGATACGGATTCATCTTTGTCGCCCCTTGCATAGGTTAATTGGAGAGTGTAGGGCAATGGCTCAGGGATGGGCTTCTCCCTGATGGCAGCAAAGGTGTATTTCTTTTTCTCTTCATCTTCCGCTGTGACGGTGATGGATTCCTGCTTTTCGTTCTCGAAGTATTCGACCGTAACAGAATAGGAGCTCTTTCTTTCTGAGAATGATAATTCCCTTGAATGCTCCAGGGTAAACCCTTCTGAGGGGATGCCCTTAAGTTTTGGCATCCACGAAGAGATTACACCTCCAGCATCAAAGCGTATCGCACCTGGGCTTGATGGGGCTGTAATCTTGGTCTTTACCTTTTCGCTGAACAGCTTCTCCTCAAGCGTTCCCTTGATAGTAATTTTCTTTGCAGGAGGTTTGTTGCCGCTACCTCCCCGATTATTCCAGGTGACTGTGTATTTTACTGATTCTTTCAAGAAAAAGAGATGTTCAATAATTGCCCGTTCGATGACCGAAACCATAAAGGAAGAAAATACTCAGCGATATATAAATTTGCCCATTAATCGATGACCAGCCCGCACTTTAGGCAGTAGAGCTCATCATCCCGCCTGGCGAGATCATTGCTTCCGCATTCCGGGCATTTTGGCGTGTCCTGTCCTTCAATTGACTGCAACGACTGCTGGTCACCCATCAAACCACCCTCCCACGACAGCCCTTCTTCTTTTTACCTTTTTAAAGGTTTCGGGATTTACCGTCACAAAAGGTCGCATTGAAAAGTCCTCGCTATCGCTCGGGTTGCCATCAAGCTCAGCTAACCTGGGGCACCCAAATGCTGACATCCCCGTAAGGGACGTCCCCCTGTCAGCCAAAATTTTTTGCCAATTAGCTTCGCAATATAGATGGCAACCTTCAACTTTTCAATTCGACCTCACCAAAGGAACATTTTTAAGATAGCCGGCATCTACCCAGGATATATGGCGGACTTACCTCGATTGGCGGCATTTTCCTGCAGGGGGGCCGGTGATGGGAATGAGTAATACTGGAGATTTATTGGAAACGGTAAAAAAAGAATTCCTCGATGATTCCAGGCTTCCTCTCCGTGAAACGGCATTGAATCCGGTGTTCGGGCGGGGGAATCCCCATGCAAAGATCCTCTTCATCGGAGAAGCTCCCGGCGAAGAGGAAGACAAACAAGGCCTGCCGTTTGTCGGTGCAGCGGGGAGGGAATTGAGCAAGCTTCTTGCCTCCGTTGGCCTGTCCGACAACGAGGCGTATATCGCAAACATACTCAAATACCGGCCGCCCAACAACCGAGAGCCTTCCGTCAGCGAGATTGAGAGCCATACCCCGTATCTCCTCAGGCAAATTGCGGCAATAAAGCCAAAAATCATCTGCACCCTTGGCAATTATGCAACCAAGTTCATCCTTGCAAAAGGCAATATCGGAGAGATGAAAAACATCCAGGGGATAACGAAGCTGCACGGGGCATCTAAGACAGTCATCCTTGAGGGCCTGTCCTATCAGGTCATCCCTTTATATCATCCTGCTGCGATGCTCTACAATCCACCGCTTCGAAAAATCCTTGAGGATGACTTTAAGATTGTTGCACAAGAGATACAAGGAAGGAACGAGATTCAAAAGACGCTTTCTTTTTGATTGTGGGAGCTAATAGGCTATACATTTAATGAGGAAGGGATATAAGACATTGAATGGAGAACCACCTTTAATAATTGTGTTTATAACTCCCCGATAATGTTTGGATACAAGACATTGAATGATGGGAGGCAGGGATGCAAGAGATTGAATGAGGCAAAGTAGGAATATAAGATATTGAATGAGATAAACCAGAAATCCGACGGAAATAACTTTGGATAGAAGAAGGAGTTACCCCGATAAGAGGAAAAAAGCTTAGTATGGATCAATCTTCAGCTGGTCCGGACCTTCATCCCCGCTTGAGGGTTCCCTTGAGCTGTATTCAGTCACTTGTGCTCCTTCGGCTGGTTTCTTGATTTCTCCTCTGGCAGCACGCTGGATCCTTCCAAAACTAGGAACAGCAGCGATCCAATCCTCGCCAAGGCCGGCAATATCGCCGTCAATCGCATCACAGGTCTTCTTCAATTTGGTAACGGCCCGCTTCAACTCAACAAGGTCTTTGTCTTTAAGTGGCTTGATATTGATGAAAGCGACGGTATTTCCTTCACGGAGGGCATCAAGGACCGGTTTTATGGACTCGAAATCAGTCATCATATAAGAACGGACAACGATTTTATCGCTCTTTCCGGATTCTTCGGAGCCAAGCTCCACATACTCTTTTCCCTCTGCTTCATTAAGAATGTCAGAGGGGTTGCCAGAAAATGTTTCCTTCAAACGGTCGAAAAAGCCCATACTCACAACCTCGCGTGAACCCCTTCCAAGAGGTTTTTACTCTATCAATGGCGTTTTTGATACCGAACACCTATATAAATGTTTTCTTTTTAGGACTTTCCCGGGAGTAGTTACGGTTTATCCCATGCTTCCAGGTACTCCTTAACCCTTTCCAAGGTATTCTGCAGGATAAGGGGCTCGATTTTTTCCCTGAAGAGCTCAGCCAGCGTTGCCGTTTCCGCGATCCGATACCCCTGGGGAAGCCTTTCCGCCAGAAATAAGTCTCTCAAGCGCTTCAACTGCCTCCGCAGGTTTGAAGGAGCGATGCCAAGCATCGTCAGCCTTCCTTTTTTCCTTTCTTCGATGACTTTTTCCCGGATCTGCTCAAGCGATAAAGGGCCGTCAGCCTTTGATTTCAGAAGAACGAGGAAAATATCAACCAGAATATCTCTTGAGTCCCCAGGATTCAATAATCCGATGGACAGGCAGAGCTTCCTCACGAGCTCCCTACCCTGCAGATTTTTCGGATGCTCGTATTTCCGCAGGGTAATCTCTGCAAGAGGGGTGTCCTTTGCGATCTTTGGTTTTGGCATGAACAAATTCTTGGAAGGGGATTATTTAAAGATATGGGAAAAAAGTTTCGGATGGGAACAAAATTCTCTTGTATTAAAAAAAACATCATCTTTTTATAAGCAAAACGATTTTACTCCTTCATGAATCCCAACAACATCAAGCTTGTGGTCGTTACCGAAAGTGAATTTAATGCATTAGTCCGCGGGAAAGGATTGGCAGATCCAAAACAAGTTCAACAGGTGATTCATGAACCGCCTAAACTCCCCCGATGTTGCCCAGTGCCAGAGCACATTTCTCTGGATAGGATGCGAATAGTCCGCCAGGTGTTTGATGATGCAGATGGAAATGTTCCTGAGGCAGGCCCTGAATTTATTGAAAGCCGCGTTGGGGAAGCTGCACAGGACTGGCTTGCCAACCCCCCAGCAGATGCCGATGTATTGGCAATCTGGCCAAAAGTGGATTACCTACCAGAGTCTGGAAAGCCGGTATACTGGTGTGAAGAATATCAAGGATTATTTTTGGGGAAGCCAAAGAGTCCTTGATTGGGATGGAGGAATTTACTTCCCTTCTTTTCTCATCCCAACAACAAATACCTTCCCTTTTATTTTCTCTTCTGCGCTGAATTCATATTTTTGAGCCGGCTGACGGGAATCAATCTCAAGGGCATGTGCTCCCACCTTTTCTTTAATGCCCGGCTTTAATGGTTTTAGCCGTTCAACCATCTCTTTGTCAGCCTCAATCCAGACATTTACCCTGTCTTTTTTCTCGAGACCTTTCTCTTTGCGCAGCTGCTGGATCCTCCTGACCAATTCACGGGAGAACCCTTCGGCTTCCAATTCGGGTGCCACTTCCTTGTTGAGATAGGCAAAGCCGCCGCTGATCGGAACCTCGACAAAATGCTCGGGAACGTTCCTTTCGACGATTACATGCTCCTTGACAATAGGAAATTTCTCACCATCAACATCAAGCATGAATTTACCTTCTTTGTGCAGATGGCGAAGGATTGTTTCTGGGCTCTCCAGGACTAATTTTGCGACGACGGCAGATGAGCGCTTCCCAAAATCAGGGCCCAGGTGGCTGAAATCGGGCTTTACCGTGACTTTAAGCCCCGGAAGGGCTGGCTGGATGCGAAGCTCCTTGACGTTGGTTTGGCTCTTTATGAGTGCTGAGAGTTTTTCAACAGCACCAATGACTTTTTCATCCGTTATGGTAAATATCACTTCCTGCATGGGCCAGCGAAGGCCGCGCTGGATCTTCTCCCTTCCGGCGAGGACACCCTGGATGACTTCCGATGCGGCTGCAATGTTCTTTTCCAAATCACCGTCAATATAGCTTTCCACGACGTTCGGCCAGCTATGGAGATGGATGCTCTCTTCCTTCAGCTTGAACACTTCCTTCAGGCTGAGGAACATTTTTTCAACAAGAAAAGGGGTAACGGGGGCAAGGAGTTTCATTGACTCAAACAAAACATAATACAATGTTGCAACAACCGCTTCTTTTTCACCCTCGCTTCCCGAGGAAACTTTTTCCCTCACCATCTGGATGTATGACCTGCTTACGGCGAGGTATAAATCTTCGACGAGCCAGGGAACTTCGTTTAAGCGGTACTGCTCAAAAAGCCCGGTGACATCCCTGATCGTGGAATTTAACTTCGAGAGGACAAAACGCTCCTCGATGCCGAGGTGTTTTTCCCTCAGCTTAAGGTGCTCGATATCGACGCCTGAGTTTTCCGCAAGGTCTATGAGGTAGTTGTGCAGATTCCAAAGGACCCTCAGATTCTTGTGCTTTGCAAGGGTATCCTCTTCGTTGTAGTTGATATCGACGCCAGGAGAAGAACCCCCGACCATGTAGTATCTTAGGGTATCTGCCCCAAGCCTGTCAACAACCTCATAGGGGCTGATCACGTTCCCTAATGATTTTGACATCTTTCTTCCTTTGGCGTCCTGGACAAACCCATGCATGAAAACATGTGAATAGCTGTTTTTTCCCAGCGAGACCATAGAAGCGACCATGAGGAGGTTAAACCACCCCCGGATCTGGTCCTTCCCTTCAAGGATAAAATCAGCCGGCCACCATTTGTCAAACAACTGCCGTTTTTGAGGAAAATCCAAACATGCCCATGAGGCAGAGCCTGCATCGATCCACACGTCCATAATGTCAGGGATCCTCTGCATGGTGCCGGCGCATGTGCATTTCCAGGTAACTTTGTCCAACGAAGGCTTGTGGAGGTCCTCAGGAACTTTTTTAGCATATTTTTTCAGCTCCTGTGCAGAACCGATGACGATCGTTTCAGAACATGTGCTGCACTTCCAAACAGGGAAGGGGGTGCCCCAAAAGCGCTGCCTTGTAACACCGTTGTCCCGGAGATTCTCAAGCCAGGAATCGAACCAGTTTGCGCCTGCCCAGCCGGGCTGCCAATAGATTTCCTTGTTTGCAGCCCTCATGCGCTCCCGTAAATCCTCGACCTTGAAGAACCACTGTTTCGTGGTCTTGAAGACGACGGGCAGATGGCATCTCCAGCAATGGGCATATTCATGCTCAACAGGGGCAACTGCAAGAAGAGAACCCTTTTTATCGAGGGCATCGATGAACTTTTTATTGTCATGGAGGGCATGCAGGCCTTTAAAACCGCCCATGGAGATGCCATAAACCCCATACTGGTCAAGCCGATTCAATGGGGGTATCTTGTATCTTGTCCCAACCTCATAATCCTCGGGGCCGCAGCCGGGAGCGGTATGCACTAACCCTGTGCCGGAAGACGTGTCGACATACTCCGCCGATAAAAGCACCGTAAAGGCGCGGGAAGCCTTTGCCTGGATCGGCTCGTAGAGCGGCTTCAAGTCATCGGCGAAGGGATGGACATAAGGCATCCCTTCAAGCTTTTCACCCAGAAATTCGTCGACGATCTCAAATTTTTTTTCGAGGACACCGGAGATAAAGACGTTCGCAAGCGCCTTTGCGATATACCAAAACTCATCCCCTACTTTTGCCTTAACATAGGTGACCGCCGGATTGACCATCACTCCGAGGTTGAACGCGATCGTCCACGGGGTAGTGGTCCACACCAAAAGGAACTCGTTTGGCTTCCCCCTCACCTGGAATTTTAAAAATATGGAATCGTCCTTTTTATTCTTGTATTCAAGCTCATGCTTTGCAAGGGCGGTCGCGCAATGATAGCACCAGTGCATGGATTTTTCGCCTTCATACAGCCTTCCCTGCTCATGCGCCTTCTTAATAAGCCACCAAACACCCTCAATAAAAGACGGGGCGATCGACTGGTAGGCATGCTCAAAATCCATCCAAACCCCCAACCGGGAGAAATCCTTGTTCATGAGCTGCATATTTTCGACGGCAATCTGCCTGCAGGCCTCGACAAATTTTTCAACCCCAAAGGCAATAATATCTTCTTTGGTCTTAAGGCCCAGGCGCTCTTCTGCCTTGTGCTCGGTGGGGAGGCCATGCATGTCATAGCCAGCACGGTCCCAGACGTCAAAGCCGTTCATCCATTTATAGCGGAGGACCATGTCTTTCAACGCCTTGTTCCATGCCTGGCCCAGATGGATCCTTCCTGAAGTGTACGGCGGCCCATCTAAGAAATAGAATTTCTTCTTTCCAGTGTTAAGCCTCTTGAGCTTCTTGTGGATTTCCTGCTCATCCCAATACTCAAGTATTTCCTGCTCAACCGCAAGGGGATTATAGTCTTCGGGCATACCCATCAGAAAAAGTGGGAGCTTTAAAAAGATTGTTCTTTGCGATACAAAAATAAGGCGCAATTAAAGCATTTCCCTTCTTTGGGTGCCTTATGATAGGGAAGGATAGCACTGGACCGCTTCTTTTCTTGATTTCCCATCATAGGCAACCTCGACCCTTAAAGGTTTTCCAAACTTACCCTTGAGGCTAAAACTGCATATATCGGAAGAGCCGGAACTTAAACTAGAGATGGTCTGGCTTTCTTCGGATGAAATTAATCCCCCCTTATCCAAAAGATTGCAGGTGATGTTCTCCAAATCAGTTTCCCGAAAATTGGTGATACTCACTGTCAACAGGTGGGTATTATTTTTTGAAAGGCACTCTGAAAAAAGGCTTGGAGATTCATCGGCTTGGAAAGAAGGCAATCCCGAGGTAGTGCGGTTAAAATACCATGAAGGGAGGAAAACGGGCGCCAGCGAGCTAAAAGAATAGACAGAAACAAACACCACTGCACAAATGATAAGAATGATGTCCCTTTTTTCCCCTAATTTCATGGTGTTTTTGGAGTGGAACTCAGCTTATAAAGTTTTCTTTGACCACACGGCAGGATGGAACGAATCATCTTTTCTTAAAATAAAGCGCAAGATAGTAAAAAAATAAGATAAGGATAGATATCCCGATTGCCAATAAGCCCATATCACCGAGGTTATACCTTAATTGAAAGAGGGTGTGTTCCCACGGGGATGGACACTTCCCCCCTGATTTGCAGATTATGTTAAAACTACCCAAATAAATAAAAAAAGAAACAATGGCAAACGCTATGGCAAAAACAAACAAGGCTGCCTTACCAACGCTTTTGAAAGGGATGGCCTGCCTCCTTATGAAGAATACTATAAAAAAGAGCAGTGCAAAGAACAATGGAATAACAACATATACGATTGGATCCAATTCAGTGACATACCTGATTTCCATCATGAACCCCTTTTTCCCGAACTCGCCATCATGAGTCCCCCCTCGTAATGGAGAAAGTCCCCTCAACGAATAAAGGATTGAATATTGGATTAAATGCAGCTATTCCATCCAGCCTATGGCTGGTGGTCGGGGTGGTTCCCACCTCCAGAATAGCTGCATTCTCAGAAAACCGACCCGAGCGACCGAAGGGAGCGAGCAATCCCCCAGTCTTGGACTGGGGGTGGTCTGATTTCTTTTGAAGAAACTGAAAGCTATTTCTTCAGCGCTTCCATCATCCTGCCGAATATCCCTTTCTGGGATTTCTCAACATCGGCAAGATGCCGGAATTCCTTTTCAACTTTGTCGTTCGTGTGCTCGATGCGCATATTGACGTCCATAAGGGTCTCGTTGATGGTGTCGAGGTCGACCTTGAGCATCCTTTTGTTCGTGACGAGCAAAATCTTGGCAGCGTCCCTTGCGACAAATACATTCTGGAACTTGCTCAACTCGTCCGTGTCCTTGAATCCCCTGATGAGGGGCTCTGCCCAATCCCTTGCATACTCAGGCTGGATAGGGACCAGCTTAAACACGAGCCCGATATGGCGGTAATTGCTGACGAAGAAATCAACCTTTTCTTTTGACAGCCCAAACTCCCCCTCAAGGAACAGCTGGTCGTGAGGGCTTAACCGGTTCAAAACAACAAAGCTGAAAATCTCTTCTCTCTTAAAATCAATCTTTTTTATCGTTGAAACCATGCCATCCATAGCAACCACCCTTTTTGCTATCTTTAATCCCCATCGGCGCCAGACGCGGGCAACCTGCCACAATGATGCTCTGAGGGACAACCCTATATAAATATATCGCGAGATTGATTAAGTCTACTAAACGTCATCTTTAAATATATGTTCTTCTTTCATAGTTTTTAGAGGTGATTATTATGAATGTCTGCGAACTATGCGGATCGAATAAAGTTGTAAAGAAGGGGATGAGGCACAATGCTTCAGGTTCAAA
>JACPII010000042.1 GCA_016188175.1 Candidatus Woesearchaeota archaeon
CTGGTCATGGTCGAAGAGCCGGAGCCGGGCAGGCTCGTGGTTCATGCAGGGGGCGAGGTTTTTGAGGTCCGCTCCGAACAGGGGATTGCCGAGCAGGTTGAAGAGAAGCTGAAAGGCAAATTAAGTTCCGTCGGTAAGGGCCTGGTTGAAGCCCCGCTTCCAGGAATTATCTTTGACATCTACGTCAAGCCAGGCGAAAAGGTTGCCAAGGGAAAGAAGCTGATGAGCCTTATGGCGATGAAGATGGAGAACGAGGTTGTCGCTCCCGTATCGGGTGTTGTCAGGGAAATTAAAGTCCAGCGGCATATGACTGTAGCCAAAGGGGACATTCTGTGCGTTATCGGCTGATGCAGTAATCCTTTATTGCCGGCTCCATAGCCGATTATTTTTGAATGCACCCATTCCATCCGGCCTTTGGCTGCACTCAGATTTCTTCAGAACATCAAATCAGCGGGGAAGAGAAAAAGACGGAATAATAGTATTATACCCCCCTTGTCATCCTCAACCGCTTGGTCCTAAATCCCCTCAAAAAGACGGAACAATAATATAAAACCCCCTAAGATGCCTGGACTTCATGCCATTTAAACTCTCTGAGCTTTATCCCTTTTTTCCGGAGTGAAGGGCATACCTGTTGGTTCACCCTGCCCATAAGGTCTGCTTCCATAAACTCTGCTAAAGATGGGAATTTTTCAAGTTCCATGATTACCGCCTCCGGTCCCCCGATGTTTTTCCGAACAGGATTCCCGTCAAAACGTTAAGTGCCCACGCCTGAAAGACATTGATGTGCAGATTGGGAAAGGTGAGGAACACATAATTCCACAGCCACATGACTGGAAATGCAAGGATGAGGCCGACAATCGCAGAGAGGATGATGACGATGAACATCGCATACCCCACCTCGATGATGGGGCGTAAAAAGGGAGACCTGTCTAAAAATGCCATCTTGGAGTTAGATGCAAGAACAGCTCATTTATAAATTTTCTTATATAGAATATA
Source organism: Candidatus Woesearchaeota archaeon (assembly GCA_016188175.1). GTDB lineage: Archaea > Nanobdellota > Nanobdellia > Woesearchaeales > JACPBV01 > JACPII01. The sequence continues at coordinate 997 of JACPII010000042.1, forward strand.
ATGTCAGAAATTTTCCACCAGTCTGTGGCTGGTGGCAAGTTCAACTTGCCCTTGATTTCTGATGTGAAATTTCTGAGTGATTGAAAGCGGAGCTTTCTAAGTTCATGCTCAAAAACCACCGAATGTGGAATCAATCCGTCACATTCCACCGGTCTTTGACCGGTGGTTTTTGACAGCGGTATCAGGAGATGATCCTTTCAGGAGCGCAATGTCCCATCCGCAATAACTGCATCCTTCCCCTTTGAGGAGACGACAAGGAATCCTTCATCGGTAACTGCCTTGGCAACCCCCCGTAAAACTCTTGTTCCCGAACGGACGACGACCTTTGTTCCCAGAGTTTTGCACCCTTTTCGGTAGCTATTGAGCAGCGCTCCAGTGTTTCCATCCCTGTACTTCCCATAAAACGATGAAAAGGAACCGAGCAATGCATCCAGCACCTTTTCCACTCTAATCTTTTTTCCGCAGATGGATTGGAGGGAAGCTGCCTTGGATTTAAGATGGAAAGGGATCTTGTTATTGATGTTTATTCCTATCCCGATGAATGCCCATATCGTCTTTCCTAGGATTATCGTTTCTACAAGGATTCCCGAAATTTTCTTCCCCTTCCACAGGAGGTCATTCGGCCATTTATAGGCGCATGCAACCCCGGAAGCGGAATGGATTGCCTCCCGTGCTGCGGCTGCTGCAGCGATGGGCAGCAAAGAAAAATGTTCTCCAAGAGGCTCCCTCACCGTGAGCGTCACATACAGCCCCCCCCGGGAAGAGTCCCACTCCCTTTCAAAACGCCCCTTTCCTTTCGTCTGCCGTTGTGCGGCAACCGCGCTGAATGGCTTTCTTAATTTTTTTGCAGTGCTCTGCGTGGATGGCAATGACTCAAATATTTTCACACGCCTAAAGGAGAACCGCTTACAGCTCACCATGGGAGATGATCTCCTGCCGGTGGGCAGCTGCCCAGCGCCGGGAAGGCGGCATGCGCCTCCCTTTGAGGTAATGGCTGACCGCCGTCGACACGATAAGTATCTTCTCATCTTTAGAAAGCCCTTTCCTTTTTTCAGGCCTCACTTCGAGTTTTTCAAGGATCTTATTTTTTCGCAGGAAATTGGTCGTTACCTCTCCCCTCAGGAATTCCTTGTTCTTCAGGACGGCGATATGCAGGGGTATGGTCGTATCTACTCCTTCGATGATATACTCGTGGAGCGCCCTCAGCATCCGGGCTATTGCCTCCTGCCGGTTTTTTCCTTTGCACATGAGCTTTGCGATAAGAGAATCATAGTGGGGGCTGACGACATGCCCGGTATGGCACGAGGAGCAGATCCTGATCCCCGGGCCGCCCGGCGGCAGGTAATTGGTGATCGTTCCCGTCTGGGGGAGGAACCCCCGCGAAGGGGATTCTGCGTTGATCCTGCATTCGATCGCCCATCCGTCGAACGTGAGGTCTTTCTGCTTGTAGGTGAGTTTTCCTCCGGCCGCAATCTTTATCTGCTCCTTGATGAGATCAACCCCGGTGACCAACTCGGTGATGCCATGCTCGACTTGGATCCGGGTGTTCATCTCGATAAAATAGAAATTTTTTTCCTTGTCAAGCAGGAACTCGACCGTTCCGGCGCCCTCATACTTCACCGATTTCACGATGGCGATGGCTGCTTCACCCATCCTCTTCCTCAATTCGTCCGTTATCGCAGGCGACGGTGTTTCTTCAATCAGCTTTTGGTGCTTCCGCTGTATGCTGCAATCCCTCTCCCCCAGATGGATCGCATGCCCGCGCCGGTCCGCAAGGATCTGGAGCTCAATATGGTGCGGCTCTTCAAGATATTTTTCGAGATACATCGCATCATTGTTGAAGGAAAGCTGGGCTTCTGCCTTTGCGCTCTGGAATCTCTTCAGGAAATTTTCCTCTTTGCGGCAAATCCGCATTCCTTTTCCGCCGCCGCCCGCAACAGCCTTGATCATGACGGGAAATCCGATCCGCCTGGCTTCGCGGAGCGCCTGCTCTTCATCCGCAATCGCCGGGGTTCCCTCGATCAGGGGGATATGGAGCTTTTCGATCCGGTGCCGTGCCTGGTCCTTATTCCCCATGATTTCCATCGATTTTGCGCTCGGGCCGATGAATTTGATCTTGCTTTGCTCGCAGAGCTTTGCAAAAGAGGAATTTTCGGAAAGGAAGCCATACCCCGGGTGGATGGCGTCTGCCTTTGCCTTCTTAGCGATCGCGACAATCCGGTGGTAATCGAGATACGCATTTGTGTTCGGCCCAATGAGATATGATTTATCCGCAAATTTGACGGCCAGGCTTTGCGCATCCGGTTTCGTGTATACAGCAACCGTCTCGATATGGAGTTCCCTGCATGCCCTCAGTATCCGTAACGCGATCTCCCCCCGGTTGGCGATGAGGACCCGCTTGAACAGCTTCCGTTGGGAAACTTTTGTCAGGTCGCGGAATTCCGATTGCTGGTCAAGTCCGACGGTGAGCATGTCCAGGAAAGAAGTTTTTGACGTATCCCGGATAAGGGTAGTGATCTGGTCCTGGCTGAGGTGGGGCAGTTTGTTGGCGATATGCTGCGCGACGACCTTCCCGAACCCGTTGAGGTCGGGCCGTTGCAGGATGCTCTCCCTGGACTCGAACGATATCAGATGGTCCTTGACCAGCCGCTCAATCTCATCATACACATAAGGGGCCTTTTCCTTCGTTTTTCCCACAAGCCCCCTGACATAGGTATAGCCGCCATAGACATCCTTAAGCACTTCGTGCAGCGCTTCGTTTATCCTCGCCTTAAAGGTCATGAAGGAGCAGGGTCATTATTTCTTTAAAAGGTTTGTGGGGTTAGTAGGGTCAAGCATTAAGAGTTCTTTCCTCCCACGGGTGGTAGCTGTATTCCTCCAGCATGGTGTTGGTATCCGAAGTTCCATTGTATACTTTCCACAATTGATTAATGGAATTATAAACCCTATAGAATCCATCCCCCGTTACTAAATTGCCATTCGGATCATAGATTAAATTCAGTTCAGTTGCTCCAGTGACGGGGAAAGAAACCACTAAAAAAGCCATTAAAATACCAATAAATTGATAATAAACCTTGTTGTTCATGTTACCACGACACCCTGCGCATTATCCTGATAAGCAGAAGAATTAACCGAAGCATTCGTTGCATAAACTCCAGCTTGCAAATAATTATGCTGTATCAGAATCATAAGGGAAGATGAATTTGAGAGGTTAAATGGCAAAGAAGATGTAAGGTTCTCATAGCCCGTGTCATACCCCCATGAAGAAGTTTTGGTCCCAGAGAAGCTTTTTGCAATCATCTCTGAGACAGTATTATTAACGGATTGTGTTAGAACCTGTAGTGATAGCATACTTACCATATCGAGATAAAAGTACTCAGGATAACTGGTAGAGAAAAACCCAGACTTCAAAAATAGGAATGCAGTTATCAGGTATGCTGTCCGGCGTTATTATGATGAGTTGAGGGCGTTGAAGAAGGTTTAGGGTTATTTCCCACACCTTGTCGAAATGTTTATAAACACCTGCCGCTTTCATTCAAAACTATGAAGCCTTCAGTCATCGGCCAAATGCTCGCTGTACTGTTCCCTGAGTTTTTCTTAGGTAAAAAGTTCTTTTATTACTTTTGGTATGTCTAAGGGAGAGATGCCCTCAGACCATTGTTCTGGCTTGTTATAGTTCTCCAAAGATTTATAAAAGGCTGAAAGAAAAAACTAAACAACGGAGGTTGCAACAATGATAGTGGTGCTGAAACCAGAGGCGGCGGAAAAAGACATAGAATTCGTTAGTGAGAAGATCAGGAAGATGGGGTTGAAGCCCCATGTCTCAAAGGGGGAGGAGCGTACGATTATAGGGGCGATTGGCGACGAGGCCCTCATCAAGGAGGACCAGCTTCGGGCCCTCAGGATCGTTGAAAAGGTCATGCCCATCTTAAAGCCCTACAAGCTTGTTTCGAGGGAATTTAAGCCCAGGGATACCCTCCTCAACATAGGGGGCGTCGAAATTGGTGGCAAAAAGCTGGTTATTATCGCTGGACCGTGCTCTGTCGAATCTAGAGAGCAGATTATCCTCACGGCAAAGGAAGTGAAAAAGGCCGGCGCATCGATGCTCAGGGGCGGCGCCTTCAAGCCAAGAACTTCCCCCTACACGTTCCAGGGGCTCGGAGAGGAAGGGTTGAAGCTTCTGCAGGAGGCAAAAAAAGAGACAGGCCTTCCCATCGTTACCGAGGTGATGGATACTGGGGATGTCAGCCTTATCGCAAAGTATGCTGACGTCTTGCAGATAGGCGCAAGGAATATGCAGAACTTTCAGCTCTTGAAGGCAGTGGGAAAGGTCAAAAAGCCGGTGCTCCTGAAAAGAGGCATGTCGGCGACGTTGAAAGAATTGCTCATGTCTGCAGAGTATATCATGTCGGAAGGCAACCACGAAGTCATCCTGTGCGAGAGGGGCATCAGGACATTTGTCGAATACTCCAGGAACACGCTCGACCTCAATATCGTTCCCGAGATCAAGAAGCATACCCATCTGCCGATTTTGGTCGACCCCTCGCACGGGACGGGAAAATACGACCTGGTTAGCCCGATGTCAAAGGCAGCGGTTGCCTGCGGTGCGGATGGGCTCATCATTGAAGTGCACAACAACCCCGAGGAAGCGATATCTGACGGTGACCAGTCACTCACTCCAAAGAATTTCGCCCAGCTTATGAAAGAGCTGAAGCCCGTTGCTGAAGCTGTCGGGAGGAAGTTGTGAAACGACAGAAATTGCCAATCACAATTTCCAAGTCATACGAAACGCAAACCGTTTCTAAGTGCCAGGAATGATTTATCATTTCTGAGCCGCTCAAAAACATGCCCTGTTTAGTGCGTGTGTTTTTGGCATAACCATGGGGTGGCAATCATGAAGCTGTTTTTGGTGCGCCACGGGCAGACAAGCTGGAACAAGGAAAAAAGATACCAGGGAAAAACAGACATTCCCTTATCTTCCCTCGGGAGCTGGCAGGCTGCCCGTATAGCAAAACGATTGCAGCGGGAACATATAAGAAAAATCTATTCGAGTACCCTGAAGAGGGCCCTCTCGACAGCAGCTCCCATCGCAAAGTTCCATAAGCTCCCCGTTGACCGGTGTGAAGAGCTTTGTGAGCGCGATTATGGTGATTGGGAAGGGCTGCCTAAAAGCCTCGTCATCAAGAAATTTCCAAAAGATTTTGTCCGTTACGAAAAAAACAGATATTTCCGGCGCCCAACCCGAGGGGAAAGCTTATTGGACCTGGAACGGAAACTTACCCCCTTTGCCAGGAAGATATTAGCAAAAAGTGATGCAGGCGGGAAGGGCGCCCGTGGCTTTGCGGTAGTTATTGTAGCTCATAACGGAACCTTGCGTGCATTGTACCGGTATTTGGCCGATGCCCCTGCAAAAAAAGTTGGCGGGCTGGCATTTAAGGAGGCTTCCGTCACATGCCTGACCATCAAGGGTAGAAAGGTAAAGATTATTTCGTTCAATTCAATCAGTCATCTAAAGGATCATGCTCCTGTAAGGCATAAGGTAAATGGCCGAAATAAACACAAAATGAAATCTTATGGAAAAAATTAATGTCAGGCTGAAAAGAACGGTTGACGATTCTTACGAGATTCTTGTAGGCAGCAATCTCCTGTCCGAAATTCCCAAAGATTTGCAGAAAAAAGGCATTGGGAATAGGTATGCATTGGTAACGGACCATAACGTCGAAAGGCTTTTTGGAAGCAGGCTGCAGGAAATATTTCGCAGGGAAAACATACAGCTGCCTATCGTTTCATTTCCTGCCGGGGAAAAAAGCAAGAATCTCAGGACATTTGCCGAGCTTCTGGGAAAGATCCATTCCCTCGGATTGGACAGGAAGTCAGCAATTATTGCCCTCGGGGGCGGAGTTGTTGGGGACATCGCAGGATTCGTCGCAGCTACTTACTTCAGGGGCATCCCTTTCGTGCAGATACCAACCACTCTCCTTGCGATGATAGATTCGTCGATAGGGGGAAAAGTTGGTGTTGACCTTGAACAGGGAAAGAATGCATGCGGTGCTTTTTTCCAGCCAAAAGCAGTTTACGTGGACATCGATTTCCTGGAGGGATTGCCCCGGAAAGAGCTCCAAAGCGGGCTTGCAGAGATCATCAAGCATGCCCTCATCTTTGATTCCAGGCTTTTTGAATTCCTCGAGAAAAGCCTCAGGAAATTAATCTCTAAGGATAAGGCCTCCTGGATGCACGTTATACAAAAGAACTGCAGGATAAAAGCAGCGGTGGTGGAAAAAGACGAGAAGGAATCAGGGGCGCGGAAGATGCTCAACTATGGCCATACTGTCGGCCATGCTATCGAGACCGTTACTCGGTACAAAAAATTCTCGCATGGGGAAGCCGTTTCCATGGGGATGTCTTTTGCCTCCCGGCTGTCGGTGAAGCTTGGCCTTCTCAGCGAAAAGGAATCCTTGCGCTCAACAGCCTTGTTGCAGGCCGCAGGCCTCCCTGTCCGGCTGCCGGCATTGCCGATGGGGAAAATGCTTGAAGTCATGCGGAAAGACAAGAAATCAATAGGCGGGAAATTATCGTTCGTTGTCCTGGAGCGGATTGGCAACGCCAGGCATGATGTCATTGTCCCGGAAGAGTTAGTCAAGGAGGTTATCGCTCCCCTTATGGATTAAGGCGGCGGGATAAGGAGTTTCGTATGGCTATGATCTGTATACCCATCATCGCACCATCGGTAAAGGAAGCGCTCCGCGATATTGCAGATGCCCAGCGCTTTGCAGATATCCTTGAGCTTAGGCTTGACTATATGGCTCATCCAATAACCTCCCTTGTCAGAAAGTCAAGGAAGCCGGTTATCGTGACTATCCGAAAAAGTTCCGAGGGCGGAAGAAATGCCTTTTCCGACTGGCAGCGTTTTTCCATGTTCCGTGAAGCGATGAAAGCTGGAGCAGCCTTCATTGACATTGAGTTTTCATCCCTCCCGTTGTTTAAGGCGCTCCAGCAGGAAAAAGCCCGGATAGGAGCGCCGGCAAGATTCATCCTCTCCCACCACGATTTCCATAAGACGGATAAGGCTAAAGTCCTTGGATTAGTTGGAAAAATGCAGTCTTTTGATCCTGACGTCGTGAAGATTGCAGCATTCGCAAACTCCCTCTCAGATAATCTCGTGATGCTTGAGCTTGCTGTCTCTGCAGCAAAAGGAAAAAAAAGCCTTGATGGAACAAAGAAAAAGAATATGGGGGATGCCGGTAAGGGTTCGAGGAAAGAAATAATCCCTTTATGTATGGGTCCATGGGGGCAGTTAAGCAGGATTTTATGCCCAATGCTGGGAGCTTTCCTAACCTATGGCTCCCTTCCCGGGAAGCCCTCTGCACCAGGCCAGATCGACGCAGCATCATTAAAAGATATTTTCCGGGTCAATAAGCTGCATAACCCAAAAGTTTACGGCCTCGTGGGGAACCCGGTCAGCCAGAGCAAGGGGTTTCTCATTCACAATCATTGGTTTGCCCAGTGCAGCCTGAATGCAGTATATGTGAATTTCCTTGTTGAAAACCTCTCTGATTTTTTTCATAATTTTTCACCTTGGGTTGAGGGGTTAAGCATAACCATCCCCTTCAAGCAGGACGCGCTGCGCCATACCCTGTCAATAGATCCCCTCGCGAAAAAGGTGGGAGCGGTCAACACCCTCATCAAAAGGCAGAAAGGAAAAAAAACATACTGGGAAGGGTTTAATACTGATGTTGCCGGCGCCATGGGATCGGTGGAAGACAGGATCAGGCTCAAAGGGGCAAACGCCCTCATCCTTGGGGCAGGCGGCGTTGCAAGGGCAGTGGGGTATGGGATGAAAGAAAAAGGAAGCAATATCTTCATCTGCAACCGGTCCCGGAGTAAAGGTAATTCGTTCGCCCGAGAATTGCATGGCATCTTTATTCCTAAGGTTGAGCATCTTGTGCGGTATCCCGGGAAGATGGATATCGTTGCAAACGCCACCTCTGTCGGTATGGCTCCCCAGGTCAAAGAAACTCCGCTTCCCAGGAATATTCTGAAAACCATTACCCATAAAAAGAGTGTGGTGTTCGATACTGTTTACAGCCCGGAAAAGACGGCATTGTTGGACGATGCCCGTGCGCTTGGATTGCGCACCGTGTCGGGCGTTGAAATGTTCCTCCGCCAGGCCCAGCAGCAATTTTTCCTTTGGACAAAAAGGATGCCGGATATCGATGCGGGGAGGAAATTGGTCGCATTGAACAGATTTACGATGCTGGACATACGTAATTGATATATTTGCTGCATCTGGCAAATATAACAGCGGAAAAAAAATCCATTGATTCCTCGAAATGGGTTCATACCCCGCAGCTTGTTGCCGAGGCGAAGCCGAGCGCAACTAAGAAAATCCGAAGATTTTCTGTTGCTGCGGCTGGGATTTTTTTTGTAGTTCCGCTATCATGTCTCATGAGGATAAAGTAACACAGGACTTTGCGGGGTGAATATATGAAACTGATTGTTGAAAAGACGGAAACTCTCCAGGGGGAGATTGCAATACCTGGCTCGAAGTCCCACACCATTCGTGGGGTTATCATTGCCTCACTGGCAGCCGGCACATCGATACTTCATCGGCCACTTTCCTCGGCAGACACCCTCGCGGCAGTGCATGCCTGCAGGATGCTTGGTGCAGAAATTAACACCGATGATCCTTTGAAGTGGGTCATCGCTGGTTTTGGAAACAACCCCAAGAAGCCGGAAGGGCGCATCAACCTTGAAAATTCAGGGACATCCCTTCGGCTTATGTCCGGTGTTGCCGCAGCGCTGTGCGATTTTGAGATTATTTTCGATGGAGACGAATCCCTCCAGACGCGCCCCATGCAGCCATTGCTGAAATCGTTTAACGAGCTTGGTGCCGAAGCCCTGTCGGAAAAGAACAACGGCTGTTGCCCCGTTTTGATCAGGGGGAAGATGCAGGGCGGCAAAACGGAGGTTTCCGGAGTGACTTCACAGTTTGTCTCTTCACTCTTGCTCTCATGCCCCCTCGTATCGGAAGACACCGAAATATCCGTCTTGAAGCCTAACGAGGTCCCCTACATCGCGATGACCTTGCAATGGCTTTCCGAGCAGGGCATCCGTTATGAGGCATCATCTGACTTTACCAGATTCAAGGTATTCGGGGGCCAATCCTACCATCCTTTCGAGAAGGCGATTCCCGCAGACTGGTCGAGTGCAGCATTCCCCCTGGTTGCCGGCGCAATCACCAGAAGTAATATCTTGTTGAAAGGCCTTGACCCAAAAGATGTCCAGGGAGACAAAGCGATTGTCGAATACTTAAGGAACATGGGTGCAGACATCCGGGAAGAAACAGGCGGATTGCGCATTATAGGAGCTCCGCTGTCAGGGGTAACCCTTGACCTTAATGCGACGCCCGACGCCCTTCCTGCTATGTCTGTTGCCGGATGTTTTTCCTCCGGAACATTGACCTTGGTTAACGTCCCTCAGGCAAGGATAAAGGAGACTGACCGGATCAATGTCATGGCTGAAGAATTGGCAAAGCTTGGCGCCGATATCAAAGAGCGTGAAGAGGGCCTCATCATCCATCAGAGCGCCCTCAAGGGAGGCAAAGTTCGGGGCCACAATGACCATCGTATCGTCATGGCTTTGAGTTTAGCGGGCCTCATTGCCCAGGGAAAGACAGAGATTACTACTGCTGAATCCATCGGGGTGACATTCCCCGGGTTTGTTGAGATGATGAAATTGTTAGGGGCAAAATTCCAGATTGTTAAGGCTTAGGCTGGGTGTTTACGGTGAAACAGGAATTGAAAAAAACCATCGGCATCATCGGTGGCACGGGGAAGATGGGATCGTGGTTCAGTAAGTTTTTTTCCCGGAAAGGGTATAAGGTTCAGGTTTCAGGAAGGACCACTTCCCTCAGTATCCGGGATTGCGCTAAAACCAGCGATATCGTCATCGTAAGTGTCCCTATCGGCCAGACAATCTCCATCATCAGGGAGATTGCGCCCTTAGTGAAAGAGGACGGGCTCCTCATGGACTTTACCTCCATCAAGCAGGCTCCCATCGAGGCGATGCTTGCCCATAGCAGATCTGCAGTTATTGGGCTTCATCCCATGTTCGGCGCAGGAGTTAAGGCTCTCAAGAACCAGACGATCGTGATCTGCCCGGCAAGGCCGCGGAATTATCTTCCCTGGATCAGGGATCTGCTTGTAAAAGACGGCGGCATTATCAAGATAATCACCCCCGAACAGCATGACCGGATGATGGCAGTCATTCAGGGTTTGCTTCATTTCAGCTCCATCTCTATCTGCCATTCGCTCAGGAAGTTAGGGACTCCCATGAGTGAGATGGAAAAATTAAGCAGCCCAATTTTCAGGCTTTCCATGGATGTCGTCGGAAGGATCCTCAACCAGGACGGGAACTTATATGCGGACATTGAGCTGTTGAACCCATTTGTCGTGGAAACACTAAAGACCTACATTACAGATGCACAATCCTTGTTGGCGATGATCGAGCAGAAGGACAAGGCTGCATTTTTGGCTTATTTTGATGAGGCAGCTGACTATCTTGGCAACTTTAAGAAGGAATCAGAATATTACACGGACAGCGTCATTGAATTCCTTGTGGACAAGGGCAGGAGAAGGTAACCTGGACAATCAGCCCGCGTGAAAAACAAATCGATAAGAGGCCCGTCAAAATAATCATAAGGGAGCAGAAAAAATGGAACGGATTGCAAAACCGGTAACGATAGCAACATTGGGCCCCGAAGGGACATTCAGCCATCAGGCTGCGCTCACCTACGCTCCAAAAGCAAAACTCGTTTTTGTCAAGACCGTCCGTGATGTCTTTGAAGCGGTGCAGGGCCGGAAAGCACCTTATGGCATTGTCCCTCTGGAAAATTCATTGTCGGGGACCATCGGCCAGACTCTCGATTGGCTCCTGAGCTTTCCCCTGAGCGTCTGTGCAGAGATCGTTGTTCCTGTCCAGCATCATCTCGTCGGTAAAGGGACCTTGCGCTCTATTAAATCCGTTTTTGTGCAGCCCCAGGCCTATGAGCAGTGCGAGAGTTTTTTCCGCCGCAAGCTTCGTCACGCATCTCTTCAGCTCACCGGTTCCAATGCCGATTCTGCAACCTCCGTCGTTAAGAATGATGGGGAAGGATATGCTGCTGTTGTTTCAAAGCTTGCCCTTCGGCTGTATAACCTTCCTTTGATAGAAAAAGACATCCAGGATAATGCAAACAATGTCACCCGGTTCGTAGTGATTGGCAGTGATCATCCGAAGCAAACCGGCCGGGACAGGACATCCGTCGTCATTATTCCAAAAGGAGATAAGCCGGGGCTCCTCTTCGAGCTCCTCGGGTATTTTGCAAAGCGCTCCTTCAATCTTACCCGGATAGAGTCGCGCCCCTCAAAAGGAAAGCTTGGCGAGTATGTCTTTTACATCGATTTTGAAGGGCACCAGGATTCTCCGGCGGTGCAGGATCTTTTCGAACTCATCCGGAAACACTTTGTCCTCAAAGTGGTCGGCTCCTATCCGAGGGTTTACTGACCGAGAGCCTGTCTGAAGGTGTACATTCATTGGGGGCAGGTATTTGTTTAGCACTCTAAATTCGAAATCCATTCATCTATCGACGGCGAGCGCGTTGCGGGGGGCCGCCCTCCTTCCCGAAGGACCGGAACGCTGGATTATCCCTCCTTCCCGAAGGCGTAGGGGCATAGGGGGCAGGAATAAGCCATTGGTGAAGGATAGGGCACAGTATGCGTTTATTATTTGCGAGGTATTTTCAAGGTGGAACATATTACAGGAAACAATAGCTTCGATGCAGAGGAAATAAACGCTCTCGTTGAAAGTTTGCATACTTACGAGAGGAAAGTATTGGCGGCCCTTCCTCAGGCTTCCTCTATTTCTCAGATTGCGGATGCAGCAAAGCTCCAGGAAGTTGAAGCGATGCGCGGCCTCCAGTGGCTTTCCAACAAGAAGCTCGTCAGCGTTTTAGAAACTGCTCAGGAGGTCGTTTCGTTGGATAAAAACGGCGAGAAGTACAAAAAAGAAGGCCTCCCCGAGATGCGTTTTTTAAGGGCGTTGGTAAAGGAAAGCAGTGTTGAGGAAACTGCCCGGAACGCAGGGATCTCCAGCGATGAAATCTCTATCTGCCTGGGCGTGTTACGGGCCAAAGGAGCGATAACGGTCAAGCAGGGCATTTCCACCTCTATCAGCAACGATGCAGGGCAGGGCAGGCTGGTTGCCCTGAGGACTCCGCAGGGTGACAGGCTTGCAGGTGAAAAGAGCCCCGAAGAATACTTTTTGCAAAAAAAATTCCCCCTGTTCCTTAACGGCATCCAGCCGGATGATAAGCCTGCCTTAGAGCAGTTAAGAAAAAGAAAATCGATCCTCAAGGTCGAGAAAAAGACCCTCAAGCAATTTTCCCTCACCGGCCTGGGGAACAAGGTGCTTCGTATCGCCGCTGTTTCAGGCGACGTCTCTGATCGGGTCACGCCCGCTATGCTGAGGGATGGCAGCTGGAAGCAAAAAAAATTCAGGCGCTATGATGTCGAAGTCAATGTCCCCGCTGTCAGCGGAGGAAAATTTCACTTCTATGCCAGTTTTTTGGACAGGGTGCGTGAGCGCTTTCTTGCGATGGGATTTGCCGAAATGGCCGGGCCTTTGGTTGAGACGGAATTTTGGGATATGGACGCATTATTCATGCCCCAATCCCATTCAGCGAGGGATATTCACGGTGCCTACTATGTGCAGGACCCAAAGTATGGGGACATTGACCCTAAGGTCATAGAAACCGTTAAGGCATCTCATGAGGTTGGAAAGGGGACCTTAAGCAAGGGATGGAGATATCCCTTTTCCGTCGAACAGGCCCGCCGGCATATCTTAAGGACCCAGGGAACCGCATTGTCTGCAAGGGCCATGTCCCTTCCCGGGCTGGGCATTCCGGGAAAATATTTTTCCATTGCCCGTTGCTTCCGCCCTGATGTAGTCGATGCAACCCATGCGCCTGATTTCAACCAGGTTGAGGGTTTTGTCATTGAAGAAGGGCTTACCTTCCAGCATCTGAAAGGCTTGCTCCGGCTGTTCGCGGAAGAGTTTGCAGGGACAAGCCAGATCCGCATCAAGCCGGGCTATTTTCCCTTCACCGAGCCATCGGCAGAGCTTTTTGCAAAGCATCCTCAGCTGGGATGGATTGAGCTTGGCGGCTCTGGAATATTCCGCCCCGAGGTTGTCAAGCCTCTTGTCGGCAGGGAAATTTCCGTCCTTGCATGGGGCATCGGCATTGACCGTATTGCGATGTTCAATTTTGGAATTAACGACCTTCGGGAATTGTTTTCTTCCAATCTTGCCGTGTTGCGTGCGATGAAGGTGTCCTGATGCCGACGGTCGTTTTCTCCTTAACGGATCTGCAGGATTTGGTAGGGCAGCAGCTATCGCCTGATAAGCTTGAATCACTTGCGTCTTACGCAAAGGGCTCTATCGAAAAGACTAATCAAGAAGCAAACGAAGTTACCATCAGTTTTGACGATACTAACCTGCCGTATCTATGGTCCGTCGAGGGATTTGCGAGGCTGTGCAGGGGGATCTTAGGGATTGAACCGGGCATCCCCTATATTAAAGTTGCCGGGAGCAGTCTTTCCCTTATCGTCGACGATTCCGTAGGAGTAGTCCGCCCCTATATTGGGGCGTTCCTTGCAGAAGGGAAACAGGTGAGCGATGCATTCTTGAAGCAGCTCATCCAGCTTCAGGAGAAGCTCGATGAATCCTTTGGGCGGAAGAGGGAGAAAATCTCGATTGGCATCTACCGGGCCGGCCAGGTCAAGTTTCCCGTAACCTACAAAGCTGTCCCTCCCGATTCCGTATCCTTTGTACCTTTAGGCTTTCCTCACGAGATGTCTCTCAGGAATATCTTGGAAGAGCATCCCAAAGGGAAAGAGTATAGCTGGATCCTTAAGCAGCATAAAATGTACCCCCTTCTCGTCGATGCAAAAGGCGAAGTGTTAAGCTTTCCCCCCATCATAAACTCCAATTCGACCGGGAGGGTTCTTGAAAATGACGATCATCTTTTTATCGAAGCGACCGCCACCGACAAGCACGGCTTGAAAATTGTTCTGGCAATCCTTGCCTTTGCTCTCGCTGACCGCGGCTTTTCCCTTTCTTCCATCGAAGTCAGGCGTGGCTCAAAAAAAGCGGTAACTCCAGACCTTGCTCCCGAGAAAGTCAATATCACCCTCGGCCAGGTGAGGAAGCTGTTAGGGTTGGAGCTAAAAAACAAAGAAGTCATAGGCCTTTTGGAAAAAGCAAGGTATCATGTTTCCACCACATTGTCCGTCTCCATCCCCCCCTACCGGGGCGACATCCTCCATCCCTGCGACATCATTGAAGACATAGGGATTATGTATGGGTTTGGCTCCATCGAGGAGAAGCCGCTGACTACCTATACTGCGGGAAAATCGAATCCGCTTCACGACTTTAAAAAAATTGCCCGTGAGCTGTTTGTCGGCCTTGGGTACCAGGAAGTGATGAGCCCTATTTTGAGCAGCCTAAATATGCTCTCCGCCCGGATGCAGCTTTCTCCGTTGTCCGATAATGGGAAAGATTCAGCCAAAGAGAGTCCAGCCATCGATAACCCCGTCGTCATCGAAAACCCCATGTCAGAAACCTATTCCTGCCTGCGCTCGTGGATCATCCCTCAATTGATGGACTTCCTCTCAAAAAACACCCATAACCCCTATCCGCAGAAAGTGTTCGAAGCAGGCCGTGTCGCGATGGTAAAGCCCGGACAAGGTTCCGGCCAGAAAACTGTTGCAGAGCACGAGCACCTTGCTGCAGTCAGCGCCCATGATTCCGTCGATTATACCGAGGCCAGGCAGGCTGTCGATTTTACCCTTTCCCAGCTTGGGCTTGCCGGAGAGATAAAAAAGATAGAGCACCCATCATTCCTGCCCGGCAGGGCCGCACGGATTATCATCGACGGCAAAGCCGCCGGCTTTCTTGGAGAGCTCCATCCCTCGGTGCTGGAAACCCACAAAGTTATGGTGCCGGTCGTCGCCCTTGAGCTGGACCTGGATGCGTTGTTTGAGCTGGTTACAAAATAGTAGTACCGCCGAGGAAATCATTTCCTTTTTGCCTTGCCATTCTTGTTTCTCTCCGTTATTCTCTTCCACCCCAAACATTTATAAAACACGATAGATAGTGGGAGCTTATGCACATCGGCGATATCGCAGGCCTCATCTTTCTTCCCGTCAGCATTGTGCTGTTTCTGCACGCCTTCGGTGCAATCTCACTCCCAACCATTCTCGGCATCGATATCCTCCTCATCGCCGCAGTCGGCATCATCGCCGTCGAAGTCGGAGATGCGATCGATTCCCACATCAAAGGCGGCTCATGGTTCATGTGGATCGTTGCCGTTTTCCTCATGCTGCCTTCATTCGCTTATTTCTATTCAGTCTTCAGCCCCCTCCCCGAGATTATTGCCGCTCAGCTTCCCGTCATTATGGCAAGCTTTTTGTTTGTCGAGGGCCTGTCAAGCTTTTTTATTGGGGAATAACCTTATGGTGTCCCTGTCGGGTTCGTTTACGGCTACTAAATTCGGGAAAATTGCGAAAGCGGAGTTTAGAAAGAGGGCGTCGTTCTATCAATTGAGCAAAGCGATACATCCAGTATCACAAGGATAATTGCATTTTAATTCGTTCGTCGTTTCGTTCGTTAGGGGGGGTTATGTTTTTGCTTCTTTTTCTGAAAAAGAAGATTAGACCTTTAAGAATTTCCAGTCACTTAGATTATCCTCATCATAGCCATAAGACTCATTATCATTATATCTGCAGCTTCCTTCCTTAAAGATGATAATTCCGCCAAATAGTTTTTTATCGTATTTTTGATTTTGAGTTTTGATGTATTTGGCTAATGCCTCTGCCTTTTCTTTAGCCACTTTAGCAGTTATTCCGCTTTTTGTATCAAAAATTCCTATTTGGCCATTATCCAACCTAAAAATAAAATCAACATAAAAACCTCTTTCTACTCCTTTATCGTCGGTATATTTTACAGCAAAATATTTTTTATCTGATTCTCCGTTTTTAAACCACCATTTAACTGAATTTTTTGGATTTTCAAGCAGTTTTATGAAGTCTTTTTCTGGTCCACTTTCAGCAGAAGCAAAATAAGGTTTCATAATTGCTTTTTTATGTGGCAATTCTTTGTATTTACTATTGTAAGTAATAAGTTTGGGAACATTCCAAACAAGATGCTCTGTTTCTCTTTGTTCTGGCAATCCTTCAATAATCTTGCGTTTATACTCTTCTTTCGCTTCATTAATACAATCAGTAAACAACTGATTATTTTCTTCTCCTAAAATTATCTTTTGAGCAAAAGTTTCATCTTCAGTTTTTATTACTTTTTCAAAAAACTTATAAAAAGCAGTTCTTATCCTTCCTTGCGAATCGGCAGGAGCAAATGGAGTACAACTTCCACGCACAAATAAGTCAAATCTATGCTGTAATCCAACAGCACTTAACTTAAATTGCATCTCTCCTTTATGTTCTACCGTCTGAACTTTATCTAAAACCTGTATTTTTCCATCAATCATAATTTTAGTTACGAGAGATCTCGGTTTTAAGTTTATCTTCTTTGAAAGGCCGCTTTTTTGTGCAACTTCTAAAAATATCTTTGTAAATTCTCCGTGAAGCCTCGTTTTCTCCCTTTGTCTTATAAGATACACAGAATTAAGGTCAATATTGCTGTATAAATCACTCCTTCTTTTTGCTTCGTAAATGGTGATATAATCTTTAGCCACTTCTTCAGTTATGTTAATGTCAGCAAGATTGGTGAATACATATCCCTTATTCAACTCTTCAGACTCATAATGCTTAAACTCGGGCATTCTCATTATTCTGCCTACCGTCTGAATCGTAAAATTCATGCTTTGCATATCTCTTAACATCACTAAGATATATGCTCTCGGACAATCCCAACCTAAAGCTATGGCTTGTTTGAAAATAAGAAATTGAACTTCATTATCGGGCATTTCAATATTCTCGAGGTTAGTCTTTTCCTCCGATAGGTAAATCCCCAGTTTTCTGTTTTCAGTTGTAATCTTGAATTTATCTCTCAAAATTCCTGTAATCTGCTCTTGCCTGTCAATAACTCCTTCCTTTTTATCCGGCAATTGAATCAAAATCAATGGATTTATGTCCGATCCTTCTTTTTCTAGAAGTTTAAGCATTTCTTGTCTTTTCTTTAAAGCACATTCAATGACTAACTCATCGGGAGATTTATCAGAAACCTTGCCATTGTCCAATTCCGGATTGATGGCAATCTCTTTTTTTATCATTCCCTCCGTTCTTACCTCTTCAAATTCTACAACAACATTATAAAAAGAAGGAATATGCGGAGTAGCTGAGACTTCCAGGATAACATCTGGATTAATGTCCTCTATTAAATTTCTTGAAGTCTCTGTTTTTGCCGTAAAATGGCTTTCATCAATAATTAAAACTATCTTTGTGCCTTCTTCTCTTGTATTTTCAAGAACTTTTGATAAATTCTTTTCCTGTTCGTTTTCCCGTATATAGACATTATCTTTCTTGTTTATACTTTCCCAATTTAAGAAGAGGATTTCATCAGGATTAATTTTGTTATTATTCAAATCCTCAAAGTAACTACATTCAATAGCCCTCGTAGTATCATAATGTTTGTCAAGTTTTTCCTTGCTTTGAGTATGTAACTGTCTTGGCGCTGCCCAGATAAAAGCTATTTGCTTTCCATCATCTCTTCTATTAACGAGCTGTCGGATGAACTCTGCAACCATAACGGTCTTTCCAGAACCAGTCGGAGCCTTGAACACAATCGTTTCGTGAGAATTTCTTTCTAGCATAGCATTTGCTAAATCTTTAATCTTTCCCACAGCAATTTCTTGATAGTTTTTTAATTCAAAAATCATTCTTTAAACACCACCCTGTAAACTTTTAAGATTGCTTCCGGTATTGGTTTTAGAGAGACTCTCCTTTTTATGGTTTTAAATTCATTTGTTGGCACAGAATCATCGTGCGAAAATACGTAAACATGGATTTTTCCGTTAATCTTTTCCGCTTCCTTAACAAACTCATCAATACACTCATCATCAAAGAGTATTCCCAAATGATATTTTTCATTCTTAAAAATCTTGAATTTCTTTGCATCTTTGACTTTCTCAAAAGTATTTTCCTTAATGCAAAGCATGTCTGTGCAATTATCAACCAGTTTTCGCTTATTTTTGTCTGTTTGCTCTGCCTCGACAAAATCAGTTTTGTAATATTTGAGATTACCCCCTAAACCAAAGGTTTTATTTTTATTAGTATCAACATATCCAGAAATTACCTTTTTTATTCTGGGATAACATATATCCGTGCAAATCTTTAAACCCGTTCCGTTATTGTCTTCATTATTTGTGCAAAGAATTACAGTTCTACGTTCGCCATCCTCATTATTCATCTCAAGTACCGCTTGACCTGTCGTTCCAGATCCTGCAAAAAAGTCAAGAATAACTGCATTCTTGTTCTTTACTAATTTAAGAATTTGTTTTATTAACTTAACTGGTTTTGGAGTTTCAAATGTAGAAACTCCCCCAAACAAATTTTTTAACTCTTGGGAGGCTTCTCTGGTCGTTCCAACATCTTTACCAAACCAAATGGTTTCTGGAGCCCGACCAGATACATTGTTTAAATAAATTTTATGAATTATTCTCGTTTCATCTTTATTGAAAAATATCTCTCCACACTTAATTTTTTCTTGTAATGTTTCTTTACTCCATCTCCAGCCTTTTGGAGGAGATTTTATCGATTTGCCTGAAGGAGTCTTAACATCATAGATTAAATTGGGTCGATAAAGTGCATTTCTAACATCTCCAGTTCTCCATAGTCCATTTGGGTCATTGTCTGGATTAGAATAATTAATATTGTGCTCATCTGTTCTTTCCAATGCATTCAATTTAAATGCAGGTGATTTTTGGTATGCAATAATGTAATTATGGTGGACTGAGAATTTATCGGTATAACCCTTTGGTTGAATACTATGCTGCCAAATAATATTGGCAAAAAAGTTTTCCTCACCAAATACATCATTACATAATAATTTTAATTGTGCAACCTCATTATCATCAATAGAGATAAAAATAACTCCGGTGTCTTTTAACAGTTTCTTAGCAAGAGCCAAACGCTTAGACATAAAAGAAAGCCATTTACTATGCCTGTATCCGTCTTCTTTATCCACATATCTGTCATTATATTTGAAGTCTTTATTTCCCGTATTGTAAGGCGGGTCTATATAGATAACATCCACCATTTCTTTGTGTGTAAAATTGAGAACAGCAAGAGAATGATAGTTATCTCCTTCAATTAGCAGATTAACTGGTTTGTCTTTATCTGAATTAATCTCATTCTCTTTGACTTCTGCCAAAACTGGAAATTTGTCCTTACTCTCTGGGCTAAACTCTTCTTTAGTCTTTTCGCCTTCCCAGTTGATAAACAAGTCAAACTCTTCTTTGGTTTTCTCTCGTTCCCAAACTAATCCGTAAGTCTTTTGTTTCTTTAAGGCCAAAATCTCCCTTATAAGCTCCTCTTTTGACCATTCCCCGTAGTTTCTTTTTCCGTTTACCATATTATTTATTCGCCATAAATGCTAATATTATAAATGGTACCCCCAGCAATAAAAACCATTTTGATAAATCCGTTAAAAAAGGTAATACCACAAGGCCGGCTCCGACTACCCCGAAAATCGCTGAAAGTGTCCAATTCCCCCCTTTATTCATTTTTCCCACCACATAAATTCACTACTGAAATGATAAATTGAAATAATCCGAGAATTATAAAACCTAACGAAGACATTCCTAACACCCAATTTATATTGTTTTGTGGTAAAACATACATAACCCCGTAAGTTGTTATTGCAAGTCCCATCAAATTTAGGGCATTCATCATATTTGAGTCGGTGCCTAATAGCCACTTAACCCAGTGTCTCTTTCTCTTTGCCATAATGCAAATAGATTAGATTGTTAGATTATAAAGTTTCCTTTTATGAACGGGAGTTTTTTTGTTATTTCATACGCCTTTCCTGTTCGTTCCGTTTTTAGAAAATGCTCCAATCCGTCGTTAGGGATATTTTTCAATTTAAAAAAGACGCAAGAAAAACATCCATCATCTATCTGCTATTCTCAAAAAACTTATTTCAAATGCTCAATCGCCTTCTGCATCAAGGGCAAAACCGCCTCA
>JACPII010000047.1 GCA_016188175.1 Candidatus Woesearchaeota archaeon
GACCACCCCCAGTCCAAGACTGGGGGATTGCTCGCTCGCTAACGCTCGCTCGGGTCGGATTTCTGAGAATAAAGATATTCCCGCTGCATTTCCAGCAGGTTTACACCATCAGTTAAAAACTGATGGAATATCTTTATTTAAATGTCTAATGATACATTTTATTATTATGGCAGAGATTGAAACAGTGGCAAGGAAATGGGGAGGCTCCCTTGCGGTGATCATCCCCAAGAAGATTGCAGACCGGGAGAGCATCAAGGCAGATGACCGCGTGCACCTGACTAATGCAAAAGAGCATGATTTGACTGACCTATTCGGAAAATGGAGCACAAAAAATAGCGCCCAGGAGCTGAAGGATGAATCAAGGAAAGTATGGGAATAGCAACTCGGTTTTTTTTGATACCTACACATTGTATGAAATTGCAAAGGGAGGCGAATCTTATAGGCCCTACGCTTCGGGGCACAGGATACTAACGACATTGATGAACCTTTATGAGCTTTATTTTACTCTTATGAGGAATGGAAGGCAGAAGCTTGCTGAGGAATTCATAGCCCGGTTGGAAAGTGCTTGCATTCCAATAACTGTTACCCATATTAAGCATGCAGCAAACTTCAGGCTCCAGCATTTAAAAAAAGGATTTTCTTATGTTGATTCCCTGAGTTATACCGTTGCACTCTCCCCGGACATTCCTTTTCTCACGGGCGACAACGCATTTCGTGGTTTTTCAAGCGTGCAATTTGTAAAATAAATGTACACATCCGGGAATAAGAAACAAATGAGCACCCCAGGCAGTTCCCGATTTATCCGGGGACGGGAATATGGAGGCAACCCTATCTGCCCGCCTATCGAAGATGGACAGCTTCGATTGGCTCACCATTCTTTGGGGGCAGGCAAATCGAACCTCTTTCTCAGTTCAGTCGTAACGCGGGTATACCGTGCAACTTGTTCCCTAAGTGCCTTTGGCCTTCCCAGCGATTCATTGATGTATTCTAATTGGGTTAAATCCTGTTCTGCAGCAGCGAGGAAATCCCTGACTTTACCCGTTACATGCTCCCGTTCCCTGTCGTTCCTGGAACATGAAGGATCGAAACCGAACTGGATGGGATGTTTATCCCGGTTAAGCCTGTCCTCCAGATAACCCATCATGTTTGGGTCCCTGATGTTTTTGTACCATGACAAAACATCAATAGGAATGGCCCATTCGATATTCCTTTTAAAAAAAGATTTCCACACTACAGGATAATCTTTGTTGGGGCTTTCTGAGAGTGCGTAAATTCTTTCCATGATATCCTGGATTGCTGTTTTGCGCTCACCTGGTTTTCCACCGGCCGCCCGGCCGGATAGTTCCCTGACAAGTTCAAGCTGGGCAAGAATGTCGAGGGACCTTGCAATAGGGACGAGACGGTACGGTTCGATTTCTTCCTGCCAGAATCGGTTACATTCGTCAGCAATATCCCATGGATTGCCCCTACCCGTCGACCAATCCAAGGTGTGGGTGTTTCGTTCTAATTCCTGCTCTCGGGTTTTGAACTCTTTATGGGCTGCGAATAGTTCCCCCATTTTCTTTTTTTCCCCTTCAACAACAGCCAAATCTTGTCTTGTCCTTGAGATAACTTCAGGAACAAGGATTGAATGCACATAACCGGGATCTGCGAGATTAACCAGAAGTTCAGTCATCCGGTAATATTCCTCAAAACCACGGCCATCACCAAATGTCCCCTCATAGGTTTGAGTTATAAAAAGCTGTTTTTCCGGCTCGGAGAGCAATGAAAACAAATTTTTGATCTGGACTTTTTCCTTTGGCGTAGCAGAGTATGAGCAACTCCCGAAAATTTCCAAAAGGGTGAAGATAACTTCCCGTTTTTTCTTTTCTGGCTGGCTCCGGTACAAATCTATAACATCATTTGCTATCCTTCCGCAGAGTCCATTATGGCTCCTAACTAGAATTTCAAGATCCTCTTCAGGATGAGGAGATTCTTGTATCAGGTCGGAATAAATCTTGTCTACGATAGCCGAATAATCTCCATCCTTGCCATGCGTTCCCCTCCCGCCACCCCATTGGGCGGAAAGATTGCTAATAATAAGGGCAGAAAGCCTCTTTGCGCGCCTTATTTCAGAGGAACCTTCATTGGACAAATTTGAATTATCCCTTAAAAAAGAAAGGAATTCTTCAGGTTTGATATCAAAAAATGAATGCTTTGGGTGAGGGCTGAAAGAAATGGAATAGCTCATTCCCCTTTTGCTAATTCCGCGCTGGATCCAGGAGCCTACCATCTCAATCAGCGAATCAGTATTATCTTTAAATGCCTCAAAACCATGCTCGACAAGTGCTGTGGCCACATGGTTGTAATTATTGTAAAAATTTTTGAGATCCGACTCCCTTTCACGGGGCTGATCTTCTGGGGGTAACGGCGGTGTTGCATCCTCAATGACCCACCCCATGTGGGGATTGAATGCTTCAACCCAGGCATGGCCGTCATTTTCGGTAACTTCCGAACCCTGCGACCTAAAACCGGAAGCGAGCCTTGCAGGAATCCCTAATCTTCTGTATAAACCAACCAGGTATCCATTAACAGTGTTGCAAACACCAAGTCCTGTGTCCACCAATGCATCAAATTTGTTTGGGCACCGGTCGTATTCCTGTTTAACCCAATCTGCAATTTGCCTCCTTGATGGATATTTAAACCTGCTTTTAACCTCATTTGCTAATCCTTGATACAGGTGGTTTACCTGATCCGGGGTCATACGTGCCAATTGATCTGGCAACTGCTTGGAAATCTCCTCAAATGAATCTCCCATAGCTGGGTTCTTGGAAATGGATTTGATCGTATCCACGATTTCTTTCTGAAGCCGATCGTAGTTTGCGTTTATTGGCTGGGTATACATCTCCCTGAATTCGGTTGACAGGCTAGGAGGCTCCCATTTCCTAAATGGTGATGCAGAATAGACACCATCAAATGGGGATGTATTTACGCCCCTAATATTCGGTTTGTAATCCTTATGCCCAAAAAATAAACTCTCAGGGAAACTGTTTTGTTCGTTTTTCCATGTATTTCCGTCGCATGTTTCGTAGTCACCTGTCTTCCAATATGATAAACCAATGAGGCCGTGGCGAAAAATTATCCGGGGATTCTTTGCCATGGCATTCGGCCCCATCGTAATAGCATCAGAATGCGTTACCGTTGTATCCAATTGGCTTTGGGAAAGGTTTTGTTTTCTATCATGTTTCTTCTTTTGTTCCTCTTCTAAAGCAATCTTTTTTTCTAGCATAAGCTTGTACTCAGAAAAAGTTGGCTGATTTGCTTGAATGGGGTTGGCTGTTCCAGCCTGCGAATCTTGGTTACAAAGTTCATGCTGCCCCGAAGGGAGCCGATAGGTAAATGAAGTTGAGAGCAATGACAAGCCGATGATAAACCCTGCGGCGACAGATGGTTTTGATAGAAATCGAGCCAGCTCATCACTTGGGCTTTTATTGTCGATAGATGGGTGAAAGTCTAAGGCTCCTTGGATTTTGTCATAAACAGACTCATATCCCCTAATGCTCTCTAGGAGAGATGCTTTCCGCTCTAGAAACCTTTCGGTTCCATCACGGGTTTTAAATTTTCTTCCTCCATACTGCCTCTTTTCGCTGTTTAGTTTGCGGTAAGCATGGGCTATTTGGTTTCCAACATAGACGGAAAATACTTCCAGCATATTTCTTTTTTTTGCTGGAGAAATTCCACCATCGTCCTGAGATGGATTATCGGAGAGTGTTTCAACAAGGTGGTCAATGGAGAAAGGCACCCCATCGATCAAGGCGGTATCGCCATCGAAGGATAACTGAGAAAGGCCCCTCCGATGCTTTTCAAATAAGACCATTTGGGTTTCCAATTGGTTTAGCTCAAAATTGAGGCCATGGGAGTCTCCATTTCCGTTTTCATGCTCTAACCTTTCAAGAATATCCATCTGGGCGGTTTGAAGCCTTCTGGCCTCAAGCCCCCCATTAATGAAAACATACTTTCTCAAAAATTCCTCCGGTGAGACGGTTAACGATGGCCCCTTGCCGGCAGTTAATACTAATTGATTTTCGTTGGTTTCAGCTACGACCAGGGGTTGGGCTTCTTTTCCTTCTGAGAACAAAGCCTTCTCCCTATCAAAAACTGTTTCTCCCTGTATGTCTGAACCAGGGAAATGGAGGGAAAATCTTGCATTGGTTTTTGTCATCTATCGGCCTCTTTGGTTTATGGGCTGGAATGTGAAAAACTACCGGTTTTAAGGCCATTAGCTAGTAGGGATATATAAATCTTCCTAAATTTACCACTAAGGAGTAGGACCTAATATAAAGCGGCCTGAAATCTGCCAATGGTTCTTTCCTACCCCGAGCCGAAAAACTATAACCCACGCTGACTCGAAAAGCTTAAATAGCTTCCACCTTTTAAGGGTAATATGTCCAAAATGATGCCTCAGGAAATTGAAGTGTTTTACCTCCTGCCGGCGATGAGGCGGGAATTAGCGAAGGTTTTTGTCCACGATTACAAGATTTCCCAAAAGGATGCTGCCGGCCTTCTGGGGATAACGGAATCTGCCATCTCCCAGTACCTGACGTCAAAGCGGGCAAGCGAGATACGGTTTTCCGATAAGGAGCTGAAAAGGGTCAAATCCTCGGCAGCAGCGATCCTGAAGGACAAAAAGAACATCGTAAAGCATCTGTACGACCTATCGGTCATTCTCCGCGGCTCGGATGCGATGTGCGTTTTCCACAAGGCGCATGACAAGGGCGTGGCGCATAATTGCACCCTTTGCATGGCTAACAGCCCCTGAAAATGTTAAGCCAGGTATGTGCCAAGAAAGAAAAATTCTGAATGACGGCACGTTACTGGGGGGAAAATGATGGGGCTGCCCGGAGTTTCATGCGGAACATTCCCGATGATAATAATGTCGCCGCCCTTTGAACCGGGGTCGCGGCGTGTTTCGCATTTTATATTCTGCGTCCCGAACGCCGAAGGATGAGTCCAAGCTACCCCACAGCCCCATGCGATAAGGAAAGAATGGACCCCTTTATTAGTATTTTTGTTTTTGAACGATCCCCTGCTATAGGCGGGGGAAGGACAACTATAGGGAAGGACATTAATTTTCGTATGTTTTCAAAAGAAATCCGACCACCCCCAGTCCAAGACTGGGGGATTGCTCGCTCGCTAACGCTCGCTCGGGTCGGATTTCTGAGAATAAAGATATTCCCGCTGCATTTCCAGCAGGTTTACACCATCAGTTAAAAACTGAGTTAAAAACTGATGGAATATCTTTATTCAAACTAAAGTAATGTCCTTTCCTAATAAGCAAGTGACTTTTTGCAGGTAACCAAAGTTACGATTATTAAAGTCCCTTGCTATAACCATTTTCTTTGATTCTTTTATCCAAGCGAATGATTGTTTGTGCAACTGATGGAGAGACGTAAGATTTCAGGAGAATATCATAAAGGCGATAGGTTCCTATCATCATCTTCATCTGGTTGGCTGGTAAAGAAGCAATTGGCCTAAGATGAGCAGCGGCTTCCCCCGCTTCGTTGGTGTTATCGTGGATGGGGACATAATCCCTGACCATCTCAAAAAGATTTTCAAAAATTGATGGTTTCTGCCTTCCAGATTTACCTCCTTTTGTTCTCTTCACAAAATCAACAGGAATGAGGCCTGCTGCGGTTTCATATTTGAGCCTCTCCTCCCAGGATGCCCTGAATGCCCAGTAAACATCCCTGAATTTCCCTTTGATAGGGGAAGAAAATGTGTCAATAAAACTTTTGGAAATCCTGCCATACGCCTCCCTAAATGGGATGGTAATCTCACTACCTGCTGAGGTGTTAACATCTTCCTGCAAGACATATCTTTCATTTACCCACCAATCTTTTGGCTGTTCCCATGGGAGCCGAGCATCGAGGGAAACTTCGCGGTGGATGCCGGAAACATTTTGTTGAAGTTGATATTTTCTGGACCAAAGAGCCGCTGCCCTGATAACATCGCTTGAATCTCTGAATGTAATGTTTTGGATAGAACTCTCACGGGGGCTATGCCTTGAGGGAGCATGGGGGAGAAGAAGGCTGTTTCTTTCTGCTGCCTGGACAAACGTTTTGAGAAGCCCTTTTTGCCCGGGGGGGAGGTGATAGCCATTTGGATTGTCCCCTTCCACGACTTTTTTAACTCTTTCCAACGCATTTTTAAATTCATCCCCTTCTCCAAGATAGGAATTGATATTGCCCCTGTTAAATAACTCTCTTCCCGCACGATAGCCTGGAAAATGCCTGAACACAGAAGCCTGGACGCCGATAGGAACTTTGCATTTTTTCAGTATTTCTTCAAGGGCAATCTCCGCTGGAACCCCTTCAAGATGGAGCGGGTTGATAATTTTTATCTGGCCTTTCAGTGAAGTATTCCCACCATATGCCTCCCGGACTTTTTGCCACAATTTTTCTCTTTTGGGGTCTTGTTCCAGTTTTCCTATCCATCTTATATCTTCGATAAGGTTTAATATCCTTCCCTTCCCCTCGGGCTTGAGCTGGACAACTGCCGCTTTGAGTATTTCAAAATCAAATGGCCGTGCCTGCTCAGGGGCATAATACACATTGACGAACGCATCCGCAACGGCGGGGTAATCGGCAAACATACCGTCATTAAATTGCCTGTAAAGCCAGTTCATCGGGCTGCTCCTGTTTGCATCGTCCATAGCGTAGGCAAGCCCTGAAAGGTCCCCTTTCTTGAGGCCATCAGCGTGATCCAGAATACCAACACAGTCCTCAAGGGTTTTCGGATCGATGCCAAGGTCCCGAAGGCCATCAAGGACTTCTTGGGAAAGCCCTTCCATCGGAATGCCGGGGAACGAAACGTTCTCCTTTTTTTTCGGAGGCCCCTTCCTTTTCGCTTCCTCCTTAAGAAGAGACATGAACCTTGGATCACCTATCATCGCAAAAAGCAGGGGAACATGCTTGAGGGCATCATTTCCGATAGGGAATTCTCCCCCCATCCGCCGGAGATAGTATGTTGTTTCTCCAACTCGAAGACGGCCAATTGAGCCTTCACCACTATCAGGATCAGCAACACAGATATTGAGGTAGTTTGTGCGCCTCAGCTCCCTCCCCGTACCGCTTCGGTCTCCTCTCCGGTATTTGCCTGCATCGGCTGGTGGCTGGGCAAACGTAAATGTGATCCCCTTCCAAAAATATTTATCGAGGCCAAAATCTCCCTTTTGAACCCGGGCAATAAGGCGGTCCCCATATTCGGTATTTGAGAAGTATTCAGGCCCGTATTTATCCCCCAGAATTGTCGCAACGAGATGAAGCATCAAATTTCTTGTTAGGGCGGTGAGAGCAGTGTTATTTTTTTCCCTCCAAACGAGGAATGCATTACGCAGATGGATTAGTGGTTTCTTATTTGTGTCGCCCAACGCATCGAGAAGCTCTTCAAAAGGAGTTGTTTTACGCAGGCGGGGTTTGGCTTTCATGATGAAAGGAATGAGAGCTAGTTTTTAAATTTGTATATCCTGAACAAAATTTCCAAAAGAAATCCGACACCCCCGGTCAAATGCCGGATGGAATGGTTGCATCCAAGAAAGGATGGTATCTACTTCTTCTTTTTAAGATCAACGTGGACATCCATCTGGGGGAAAGGGATGGAGATGCCGTTCTTTTGCAGCGCCTCATAAATCCAGCAATTCAGCTGTTCTTTTGAATCGAAGCGAATTTCGTAGGAGTTGAGCCATACCAGGGCCTTGAAATTAAGCGATGATGGCCCCATCTCGATGAAAACAACTCTCGAAGGGGTCTTATCATCTAGGTTTTTCAGCCTGCTGACCTGCCCAAGGACGACTTTCTTCACTTTATCGACGGAGCTGCCATAGGCAACCGAAAAAGGGACTTCAATCCTGGCCTTGCGGTTGGGAAGGACATAATTTTTGATCCTGGTATTTGCGAGGGTCCCGTTTGGGACGATGATGAGCTCGTTGTTCCATGTCTTTATTTTTGTTGCCCGAAGCCCGACATCCATGACTTCCCCGCCGGTCTCCTCATCGAGCTTGATGATATCTCCAACCCTGATGCTCCGGTCAGCGATGAGAGAAACACCTCCGAAAACATTTCCCAGGGTATTCTGCAGGCCGAACGCAACCGCCACTCCAACAATACCCAGAGAAGCGAGCAAGGGGCCGATCTTTACCCCCCAGACCTGCAGGATAAACAACAATGCGACGATAAAGCCGATTATCCTGACAGTGCGGCGGCCAAACATCAATATCTGGTCGTCTAATTTAGCGTGGGTGCGCGCTGCATACTGTTTCCCCCAATGGGCGACAAGCAAATCCAGCAGGATAACGATGATGTAGGTTATGAAAAGAATAACGACCGTCGAGACTGAATGCTGTATAATCCCGGCCCAGGGATCAACGAGGGAAAGGGGAATGACTGCTATTTTTACTCCAAAAAGAAATATCAGGGCGGCAACAGGGATCTCGGCCTTTTTGAGAACGATGTCGTCAAGCTCGGTCGCTGTTTTTTGGGCAATTTTGATGAGGTACTTCTTCCCAATCCAGTACACCAGCCTGGCAATGATAAAAAATGAGACAAGGATGACCAATGAGCGGAGGTAGGCATTATGCACAAGCTGCTCTGTCGAGACGGTAACTGCAGCAACCAAAGGGATTTCATTGAATACCATGCCTTTATTCACCTAAAGAGCGTTTAAATAGTTTTCGAAAAGTCTCCTGAGAATGCGGCATATCCAACCGAGAAGGTGCTGCGATTAAGCCATTTTACGCATGGGACCGGGGGGATATCCAACAATATGTTCAATAGTAGAAAGATTGTATTTGTTTAGCTGATTTCTGAGTTATTTTGTTGATATATATTCTACAGTAGCGAAATCTTTATATTGTAGTGTAGTTACATTCTAACTACAATGAAATCATTGATTGAAATGAGGATGAAGGGCTTTGAGGCAGTGGAGAAGGTGGCTCAAGCAAATCAAAGGATGAGCTTGTCGACGACCTTTATGATTCTCTTGTTGAAAATGATAAACTTAAGAAAGCAAAAGAAGCTCTTGAAAAAGAGCTTCGCAAGTACAAAAATCCCAATACTCCCCCTTCTGCAAACCAGCATTTGAAGCCTGCGTATTCAAAAATCATAGATATCAAACCGCATAAGAGAGGTGCGCCCTTTAATCATAACGGCGCTACAAGGCCAAAAATAGAAACAACCAATCACCGCCATATTCTCGGAACGGAATGTCCCAGCTGCCAAAGCAAAAGCTTTCAGGTAATCGGCCAGAAGCTCCAGCAGCAGGAAGAACTACCCCCTGATATCCAGCCAGAACCGATAAATATCACCCGCGATATCTGCCAATGCGATAAATGCCATCTGAAGTTTTTAGCAAGAGATAATCAAACACGAAAGATTTATAGGGAAGCTGTTCCCAATCCTTAAAAATGGGCATAAACAGATTAACGGGCTATTCATCTTCCTCACCCACGCATTCCGGCCG
Source organism: Candidatus Woesearchaeota archaeon (assembly GCA_016188175.1). GTDB lineage: Archaea > Nanobdellota > Nanobdellia > Woesearchaeales > JACPBV01 > JACPII01. The sequence continues at coordinate 9,496 of JACPII010000047.1, forward strand.
CCAGGCAGTTGACCAAGTCCTTGGGGCGATTACATTTCTTCGAAGGAACGTTTTGTTTGAACCCGTAAAACGATTAGATGATCTGGGTGAAGGGGCTCTCATCGCCGAGGCTGGAAGCCATCTCTCGATTGATCCTGAACGAGGAATGGGGGAGGGTATGTACCCTTCTGTAAGAGCCTTCCAGCTCATGCAATTAACGGGAGAATTAATTAAACCGTTGGAGCCAAATGAATTTCACATCAGAAGTGTTGATAATGATGGGGGGGTTCTTTACGGCATGTGCGTCCAGATGGTTTTAGGTCCCGTGGGATCCTATGATCCGGGAGCACCTCTTTCCATCATCAAAAAGGAAATAGCCCCTTATTTTGACGGGGATGAAGGTAATGGAAATAAAAATCCGTTCCGCCCCCTCAAGTTTTCTGATGAACTCCTCGCTTCTGGAAGGTTTTTCCGCCAAAAAAAACCGAGCCCATCCCCTGATTATTTAAGCGCATTGCTTGTATTCCCCCCAGATGAGGGCCCGCCAGATGATTTTCTTGAACAGCTTTCAAGGGTACGATAATTTTCACCTCTAATTAATAGTTATAAACATTTATATATGTTGCAGCCCTATAAACAATCCCGCTCACAAAGCTGGCAGGACTGTTCGGTTGCTCTGAAAATAGTGCTACCATACTAGCCTCTGACGGATGTTCAGCTATGAATATGGTGACTGGACTATAACTCACTGTACGAAACCTGCATCTGTTAAGCGACTAAAATGGAGCGAAGAAGATAACCTGAGATATTACCGGTAGGTTAAGATTGACACCGGTCGAAAACTATCAAGGCACTTCTTCACCGAGTCCAGATCCGGCTTTGCGGGCTTTCCGATGGCAAAAGTAAAAAAAAGAGGCAGGATAGTCAGAAGGGCGGTAAAAAAAGCCCACCAGAAGCTGGTTAAGCATTCTCGAAGGATTGTTAGGGGCTCAAAAAAAGCTATCCGGAAGCTGTTTGGCGGAAGAAAGCCGAGCAGGAAAACCAAAGCTTCAAAAGTAAGGAAGCTCATACGGCTGGCGAAACTGGGGAAAAGCTTCCGAAGAAAGAAAGGGAAAAAACGATAAGTTTTTGCTTTTGAAGTTCTATCAGTTTTCTCGTTTTTGTTGCCAATGAGGATTAGGAATCTTTATAAACGGGTGGCTTATCTCGGACAACTAATCCTTCTATAAATTGTCGGAAGGGAAAACTCGGGAGGAATTTGTATCATGGCTGGTGCGGCTCTTGCATTATCGTTTGTATTCGTCGTCAGCTTTCTTGCCGTCCTTCTTTCCTGGCGGCTTGCAAAGTTTGTCATGAAGCAGGATACCGGAAATGCCTCAATGCAGAAAACTGCTGAAGCGATCAAAAAAGGAGGGGAGGCATTCCTCAAGCGGCAATATAAGACCATCGGGATATTTACTTTCATCACCGCGATACTTCTTGTCGGGCTCTATTATTATTTTGGGGATGTGTGGGTGGGTGTCAAGACAGCGTTCGCGTTTGTCATCGGCGCAACCCTCTCTGCTGTTGCAGGAATAGTTGGCATGGCTATCTCCGTCCGCGCAAACTTACGGACAGCTGCCGGGGCTTACAAAAGCATGCCGGAAGCATTGACGATCGCGCTTCGCGGAGGTGCTGTTTCTGGATTCCTTGTCGTTGCATTATCCCTTCTTGGGGTCGCTGGGATTTATGTCCTCTTTGGAGCAAATCCTCAGGAAACGCCATTCCACATCGTTGGGTTTGGGTTTGGGGCATCGTTTGTTGCCTTATTTGCCCAGCTTGGCGGAGGAATTTACACAAAAGCAGCCGATGTCGGGGCTGATCTTGTCGGAAAGGTCGAAGCAGGAATCCCTGAAGATGATTCAAGAAATCCAGCGGTCATCGCAGACCTTGTCGGCGATAATGTGGGGGATTGCGCAGGGAGAGGGGCTGACCTCTTTGAAAGCACTGCCGCAGAGAACATCGGCGCAATGATACTAGGTGTGGCATTGTTTCCCGTGTTTGGAGTTTCCGGGGTCCTTTTTCCGCTTGTTGCAAGGTCGTTCGGGCTTATCGCATCGGCAATCGGCATTTTTTCGGTGAAAGCAAAGGAGAATGAAAACCCCATGAAAGCATTGAATCGGGGATACTATCTGACCGTTCTCTTGTCTATCATCGGATTTTATATCGCAGTCAAAGTGATGCTGGACAATGTATGGTTTTTCTGGGCAGGGGTAACCGGAATCGTCCTGAGCCTCCTTTTCGTCTATATCACCCAATATTATACCGAGCACCGGTTCAGGCCTGTCCGGGAGATTGCCGAGGCTTCCAAGACGGGAGCTGCCACCAATATCATCGCCGGAGTAGCAATCGGATTTGAAAACACGGGCCTTCCGGTCCTTTCGATATGCCTTGCTTTATTCTTCTCCTATCTGTTTGGATTGATGAGCGGAGTTCCCCACGGCGGACTTTATGGGACTGCGATGGCGACGATGGGGATGCTTGCGTCTGCCGCCTATATCCTTGCGATGGATACGTTTGGGCCTATCACGGACAACGCTGGAGGGATTGTCGAGATGTCGAACGCGCCGGCGAAAGTGAGGAAAAGGACCGACCAGCTTGATTCGGTCGGAAATACCACCAAAGCATTGACAAAGGGGTATGCTATCGGCTCTGCTGCCCTTGCTGCATTTCTTTTATTTTCCGCTTACCTGGACGAGGTGTCAAAATTGACGGGGAAAGCCTTCGAAGTTGTTAATCTCGCGAAAGTTCCCGTCTTTATCGGAGGGATGCTTGGAGCGATGCTTGTCTTTTTGTTCAGCGCATACGCCATAAGGGCTGTGGGAAAGACAGCCGGATATATCATCAAGGAGGCAAGGAGGCAGTTCAAGAAAAAAGGAGTGATGGAAGGGACTGTTGAACCCGATTATGCAGCCTGCGTCGATATAACAACCAGAGGCGCATTGAGGAATATGGTCCTTCCGAGCCTGCTTGCAATATTTTTTCCCATCGTTGTCGGGCTTTTGCTCCGTGCAGAGGCTGCTGCCGCATTCCTGATGGTCGGGACGATTGCGGGGATATTGCTGGCGATTGTCCTTAACAACAGCGGGGGAGCATGGGACAATGCAAAGAAGCACGTTGAAAGCGGCGCTCACGGCGGGAAAGGAAGCGACGCCCACAAAGCGGCTGTTGTCGGCGATACGGTTGGGGATCCGTTTAAGGATACCGCAGGGCCATCCCTTCATGTCTTAATCAAACTTCTTGCGACGGTAACGCTGGTTATGGCGCCGCTGTTTTTGTGAGAAAGGGCCGGCATTCTATCCCTTTGCTTGTCTAACTTCTTGCTATGGCAACGCTGGTGATGGCGCCGCTGTTATTGAAGATACTTTCTTCCATCCAATTCTTATTATTGACCTAAACCGCTAATTTTGCACTTTCGTATTTCCGAAGGAGTGGAAATCACCACTGAGGAAAAAGAAACAGTCCAGCCGCGAAAAAATGGTTTCCATTTTTTGTGCCTCGCTCACTTCGTTTGGAGGCATCCATGGCAGGGGACGGTCATTTTGCCTTCGGCAAAATGCCCTACGGGGGGTTCTCAAAAACATTCGTTTTTGGAACAACGCTCACTACGTTCGGTTGTTTCCGAGGGAACAACCCTCCCCCCGTCTCCGCCATGGCTGGACTGTTTCCCACGGGAAAAAACACCACCACTGACGCAGACGGGACGGGGGACGACCCCTCGGGGTGTCCCGTAGGGCAAAACCAGCCCAGGCTGGTTTTGACCGTCTGCCGTCAGTTGTGGTGGTGTTTTTTCAAAATGTAAATTTTCAATCGACACCTGCAATTTTTTTCAAAAGAAATCCGACACCCCCCGTCAAAGACGGGGGGATTGCTCGCTCCCTTCGGTCACTCGGTCGGATTTCTGAGCATAAAGATATTCCCTCTATGTTTCCAGCAGGTTTACACCATCGGTTAAAAACTGATGGAATATCTTTATTTAAATTTAACTGTGCAATAATTATGGTTCAGCATATCCAATTCTTGTTATATTATCCATAAATTATTTATCTTTTAGTAGTAACATTACAAAAAGTTTTTAAAAGGAACCCATCTCCCCCTATAAGGAAAAGTCCAATGGCAAAGAATAAACACTTATTTGAAGATGACCATATGCAGGTTTTGCAGGAGCTCTACAGGCTAATCAACCTTACAAGCAGGAACCGTCGCGCCATTTATGCTGGGGATAATGCAAGGGCGGCCAAAGCTCTCGAGGAGGGCTTTACCCATGAGACACAAGGCGATTTGGAAAAAGCGCTCGAAAGCTATTCCCGAGCGTGTGAAATGACAGAATTATTTTCTTATCTCATAGTCGATGGATTAGGCAAGCTGAAGGTTTCTCAATTGAGCAACCCCGGAGGCTTGAAAGCCAAATACGGGGAATTCGTTGAAGGGGTCGACGTTGCAATAAAAACCCAAGGCCTATCACCGAGTGATGTTCGTTGTTGTTCTTTAATTTCAGACCTATTTTGCGGGATAGCGGGGGCTGTCGAGATGGATGACAAGGAAAAGACAGCTGAATACCTCGGACACATAGCCGATGCATTGCCTAAGGCCCAGGAAGAGCTAAATGCGATAAACCAAGAACGTTCGCGCATCGAAAAAGATTCGGGGGGATTCAGGGGGTGGATTCACACAACAAGAAACCCGACCGGAGAAAGTGTCCTCAAAGTTGGCCTTAATTTGAGCAAGCCTTATGCCCCCGTCGTACCGGATTACCTGGAAACTGCAATAAAACTTTTGAAACGGCTGGGTTAGAATTCCAAATTCCAGCTTAAACGACCGCCACATTCTCCCCCTCAAAATAGGGATTGGTAACATTATACCGTGGAACGATGATAGGCTGCTTATTCCCTTTCCAGCTCACTTTCCAGACCCTTATCTGAAAATTACTGAAGCCCTGCGAGTCATCGAACCGGTCAAAATACCTGATGCCATGGCCATTGAGGTAAAACAGCCTTGTGAACATGCTGTTCACCAGCTCGGGCGCCATGATGAGGCTGTAATAACCGTCGGAAGTAATCAGCAAGAGCATCCCTGCCCCGATAGTATCTTCACGGTATCTTTTTGTTGCCAACCCGTCGGGGGTTGTCCAGCTAAACCGGTTAAATCGCTTTGTCCCCTGAGGGGTCTGCAGGGTGGCGTCCATCGTCGTTAGGTTAACATCTATCTTGAGGTTCTGAAATTCGCAGGTTACCAGAGAACTCTGATTCCTGCATTTCTGCTCTCCTGCCATAAAGCTGGGCCATGGGGCAATCCACTCATTGATCGCCCTGTCGCCCTTGAGATTCTTAATCTCACTATAATAGCTGGAGATCGTTTCAGGGGTGTAGTTGTAATATTTGCTAACCCCTTCAGAAAATTCCAATTCATTGCGGGAATTCCTGTAGGCCGATTCAAGCCATGAACGGTCAAAGTTCCAGCTGCCGAAGTGGGCCCAGACACCTCCTTTCCCTATCATATCTTCGCTGGTGATAAAAAAGTTTTCCGGGGCTTCACAATGGCTTGCCTTCAGGATAGCATCGGCTTCTTCTCCGCTGAAATTGTTTTCCAATAGTGTTTTTTTGGCATCCTCAGGGCCAAGGACAAGGATCTTGTTCAGGATCTTAATGGAGGAAGGGGTATGGTTAATTTTCTTGTTAATTTCCAAAAAGGCGTTGTTGCTCCCGCAGTCAACCATCCGGAGCATCCCAACCGCTTCACGCTCATTGGATGTCAGAAGGATTTTCCCAAGCCAGTGCAATGGCGGATTATTCTGTGATGAGCCATCGAGAGTGACTCTCCTGTCGGCGATGTATTTGAACCAATGGCCAAAGTCCCACCAGGAGTTGATGATAGCATCCGGCTTTGAGTTATCCTTGATCTTTGTCAGGGTGTCCCACCACTGGTCATTGACGCTGGGAAGATACCCTTTGCCAACATTGATGCCGGACTTCACGTGGGCAACAAGAGGGTAGGACAGGAGGATGAACAATAATCCAAACACAAGAGTTTTGTTCAACTTGAATGTGCTCTTGATAATATTGGTGAGTATCTCATGAAAGAAACCGATAGTGATTCCAATACCTATAGCAATAGGAGGAACGAGGAGAAGGGTAAACCTGACCCCTTTTGTTGACGCATAGATAGAGGACGCTATCCATAAGAAGAATAGGATGGGAAGCTTGATGTCCTGCTCCTGCTCAGAGTTGAAAGAGAAGTATACGCCGATGAGAAAAGGAATCGCGAATATTCCCAGGAAAAGTATCGGATTAATATTTTGCAGGTAGCTGACAAGGATAAAGACGGCCAATGCGGACAGGAAGAAACTGACCGGATGCCTGAATATCGTCTTCATGTCTCTGTAGATCAGGATGATGATGCCGAAAAGGGTGAAGAAGAATATCCATTTTCCGCCCATCTGGCCGATAATGACGTTGATAGAGGCCTCATTGAATTCAGCGACGGTCGTCTTGACATTAGGGAAAAGGTTCCGGTTCGATGCAGCTTTTGCCTTCGTGAATGCAAAAGGCTCCTCATAAATGACTTTGAGGGAGGAAAATCCTGAGATCATGCCGACGGCAAGAAAGGCGGACACTACCAGCGGGATAAGGAGGGCAAGCATATGTTTCCCTGCATCGCCCTTCAAGAATAGCCCAAGCTTGAAGCTGGGGTCTTTCCGCCATGCTTTTGCTGCCTTCAGACCGAAATCACCGACAATCGCAATAACCCCAAAATCAAACAGGTACCACCAGCCGACCCATGCGAGGCTGTAAACACCCATGGAGATGCCGGTCAATGTTGAGAATATCGCTTTCTTCTTTGTAGTTTCAGCGTTAAATGCCTCGAAGAGGAAAAAGATGATAAGGACGGGAAAAAAGACGTTGTAGACATCAGTGTCGGAGCCAAGGCTTCTTGTCAGGAAGATCGGGCTGACGGAAATAAGGACGGATGAGAAGAGCGCTGCCAAAGGCCCAAAGGCACGGAGCATCATGAGGAAAACAAGAATTGCGACAATAACTGCATACAAGGTCGGAACCCTGATCTCCGCCTGCATAAGGGTGAAATCCGGCCTGAACACCTTGACTATCTTATAAAACCAGGCAATAGCATAGGGGTGAATATTGGGAAACATCCGCCTTTTCAGCGGCGCAAGGGTATAGGTATCATAGCAGATCCCATCCTCGACCGCGTCGCAAACGGTTCCTTTGTCAACAACGTTTCTGGCAAAACGGAGCCAGTAATAAGAGTCGATATCCCCGATGTAGGTGTATTTCGAACTTCCTGATTCATACCTGAAATATTCCTTGTAGCCCTGAGAAAGCTCTTTTGCCTGGGCATTGACATTTTCCTTGTTCTGGCTTAGGAAATCCTTGAACTGTTTTTCAATGAGGGGCTTTAGGTTGTTGTCTGGCAGGTTGGGGTACTGCTGCCGTATCTGGTTTGCGATCTGGTTCTGGTAATAGTTATTGGCAGAATTCCTTGCCCATTCATCAGTTATGGTAAGGGCTGGGGCCTGGTCGCGGACATACAGCGTGACGATGATAGGGATAAGGACAAGCAGCAGCTTCCAATGATTTGCAAATAGTTTTTTTGCTTTGGTGAATGTTGCCGGGTCAATGGCTACTGATTCATCGTCCTGCTGGCCTGCAATGTTGGAATCATGATGGATTTTCTGATGTTTTCCGTAGGCCGATTTATCAGTTGTTTCTTTCGGGGAGGCTGCCTTTTCCTTCATTTTAGAAAAAAACCCTTTCACTTTGGAGAAATCGAACGAAATTTCTTCGTCTTCCTGCCCCTTTGGCTGCTCAGCGCTGTCCCCCATTTTAGGCTGTTGAACAAGCGGAGTTATATAAAGGTGACGGAGAGGCTGGGGGAATGGGCCAAACAACTTGCTCATTAAAGTAGGCGCATAGCACCCTAAGGCCCGTATTCAGTTTAATGATTGTTATCGACGAGCGCTGCTGGTTGGTTTTTCGAGGGTTCAAAACTTCAGTTAGGCCCGATGCCCCAAAGCGCAAAAAACAGCCCGTTAAGAACCCGGATTATATTTTCCTGACTCACCCCCCCTAGATAAGGCCTTTGTACACCTCATCCGGTTAAGAACCCAGATCATATTTTCTTAGCTTTATCTCCAAAGCATAATTCTGTTTTAGAAGCAGTATCTTTAATGCTCATGACTATGCATCCATTGCCCACATAATCTCTCTGGCTGCCATACATAAACGCAGTTAGTGCCTGAGCATCAACAAACAGGTCAACATCAACTTCTCCCTCAATGCCGCGCAGCCTGCAAAGCTTTGCTTCCATCTGCCCGCTTTTATAATCCTCCACGCCAACAATAGTTAAAGAAATATCTCCCATCCCTACAATCCTACCCTGATTGCACAAGCCAGTTAAGTCAGCTGATGCTGCTTTTTCTGAACCCTGAGGAAACGAGTTGGCTGAAATACCTTCTGAGCCTTTTTGCAAGCTAATTTTCTGAAGCTGTGCACAGCCAGCTGCAAATAACATGGAAATCACGATTAAAATGAGCATATTGATCGGTTTCATCATTTCAGCCCTTTTTCACCACACAATACTGCGTGCCGATGTTGTCCAATGACAGGCATTCAACTTTGTTTGTATCACATGCTGTGCAGCCCTGCCTGCTGCAAACATTCTCATATCCAAGATTTGGCAAACTTATCAAGTGGCATGAAAAGGGATAGAGCTCTCCTATGGGGTTTGTTGGGCAGTTTGCCCCTCCGCTCTCACAGACAAGATAAGGGTTTTCCGGCTCTGTCAGAGAGGCAGCCGGTTCCGGCGCCGGTGCTTGTGTTTCGCCAGGGCCATTTCCAGCTGGTGAGCCAGCAGGAAAATCTTCCATTGCATTTTGCTGCTCCTGCACCTGTGCAGGCTCGTCTGTCTTTTGCTCTTGTTCCGCTTGTGGAGCCTGAGGCTCCGGCTCTTCACCTTTTAACAGCCTTTCGAGCAATGAAATAAGCTTCTCGGTCTTATCCCTTCCAAGCACCCTAATCAATGCCCTTAAATTCTCTGAGTTATGAAAAAGATTTTCATAAACCATCTGTGAGAGGACATTATTTAAGCCATACCTTGCAATTCCGGTCGGGTCACTTATCACAGCAGCCAAAGAAGAGCGGATAGATGCCATTTCATCAGGCAGGTTTTCTGCTATCATCTGGAGCGTGTCATCAGGAATACTTGAGAATATCTTGTTTAGATTTGAAGTAATTGCTTTCTTGTACAGGCAGACAGACTGCATATTGTCCATCACTGTCCCCTTCGTGCAGGCACAGGCAGAGCCATCTTCTAATTCAGCCCCTTTCGGGCATCCATTTTCCCTTCCGAACATGGTGTTTATCCTGTATTGGACAAAATCCCTGCTCTTATCGACAGAAATGCAATCTTCCCTATCATGATTAAGGCCCGACCCCTGGATGTAATCACATTCGGGGTCAGCCAAGCACAGGGTACATTCTTTAGCCATAACCTCCCCCTCTTCTTTAGTAATATCTTTCTTTACGCATTCTTCGGTGCACTTTTTAGATTGCTCATAAGTGGCCCTGAAGCATTTCTCATAACCAGCGCTTGCATTCTTGTCGTATAGCTTGAGAATGCCCTCATGGCTGCACTTTACGCAAAAATCTGCGCAATATTTCCTCTTATAAGCCGTTCCCCCGGTTGAGGCAAAAGAAAAGCCGGCAAAAAGAAAGAATGCGATCAAAGCAGCTGCAAAAAGCTGAAGTTTCTTCATCCTTATAACCTGAGACTTTGAGGTATATAAAACTTGTTGATTTTCCGAGGTTGGTGCGAAACTCTCACTTCGTTCGGGTTGCCATCAAGCTCAGCTTTGTTTCTTCCTCCAAAGGCTGACATCCCCGTAAGGGACGTCCCCCTGTCAGCTCAAAGTTCCAATCATTGAGCTTCGCAAAAAGGATGGCCCAACCGAAACAATTTAAAAGAGATAGGGATGGGATTGTTAGGATGACAAACCTGGACAAGAGGGAGAAAGGCGCAAATTCCTGCCATAGCTGCGAAATGCCACAGACGGAAGAGGAATGGCGGAAAAAGCTGACGGCTGAGCAGTTCAAGATTCTCCGGGAGAAAGGGACTGAGTTTGCGTTTACCGGGAAATATGCCGGCCATAAGGAAAAAGGGATGTATGTGTGTGCCGGCTGCGGGAATGAGCTGTTCATCTCAGAGACCAAGTTTGATTCCGGCACAGGATGGCCAAGCTTTTGGGAGCCGGCAAAAAAAGCAGCGGTCGAGGAGAAAAAAGACATTGGCAATTTCATGGAAAGGACTGAGGTGCTGTGCAACAGATGCAAAGGCCATCTCGGCCATGTTTTCAAAAGAAATCCGACCACCCCCAGTCCAAGACTGGGGGATTGCTCGCTCGCTAACGCTCGCTCGGGTCGGATTTCTGAGAATAAAGATATTCCCGCTGCATTTCCAGCAGGTTTACACCATCAGTTAAAAACTGGCCCAAAGCCTACGGGATTGAGGTATTGCATCAACTCCGGGGCGCTGGAGTTCAAGGGATCAGGAAAGAAAGTTAAAGTGCGGTGAGGAAACAAGCGTCACTATTGAGCACTATTTTCCTTATGGGATAACTTATTATTCTTTGGCGTAATTTTTTCGGTGGAAAGGCTCAAGGGGGTAAAACATGGCTATCATAACCAACAAACAGGAGATTGTCAAGGGTATTGAAAACTCTTTACTGAGGGACGATGCGTTGGATATTGTGGAAAGCGGCATTGGGGCAGTATTGCCAAATACGGTAATGAATGCTGTGCAATTTTTTCCATCCTACGGGACATTGGCTGTCAATGGAGATGTTGTTTACCATAAGGGGGATGCAAAGGGCGGCAGGATTTTTGTTATCGGCGGCGGGAAAGCTTTTGGCTCGATGGCAAAGCGCCTTGAGGAGATTGTTGGGCCTGATAATATCACTGATGGAGTCGGAACTGATACTGAGGGCTGTACTTCCCTCAAAAAGATTAGAGTGGTTAAGGCATCCCACCCAACGCCCGATTATGCAGGAATGGCAGGCGTTAAGTGGATGATGTCGTTAAAGCAGGAACACGGAATTGGCAGGGATGACCTCGTATTGTTCCTTGTATCTGGTGGCGGCTCGTCATTGATGCCCTACCCTGTCGAAGGGGTATCTCTTCAGGACAAAATAGCTATGACAACGTTATTAATCAAAACTTATGGAATCGGCCCCACCAACACGGTAAGAAAGCACCTGTCAAGAATCAAAGGCGGGCAGCTGGGAAAATATTTTGACCCAACACCGGTCGTTACCCTTGCCCTTTCAGACGTTATCGGCAATGACCGGAGCGTTATTGCCTCCGGGCCTACCTACCCTGATCCATCAACTTTCCCAGAAGCTGTTGAAATTTTACAAGCCTCAAGCAAAGGGCGAGTATTATGGAAGGAAACCCCTGAAAGCGTTAAGCAATACCTCTTGAGGGGCAAAGGTGGAGAAAAAGATGCTCCAGAAACTCCAAAGGCACTTCCGAACTGCCAGCATTATTTTATTCTTGGAGAAAATGGAACTGCATTGGAGGCTATGAGGAGCAGAGCGGTTGACCTAAATTACATTCCTCGGGTTATTTCAACGCCACTTTCAGGGGATCCAGGACAAGCGGCTCAGGGCTTAGCAAAAGACTTTCTGGGGGGCAAGTTTTCAGATTGTGATGCTATCATTGCCGGCGGTGAAACATCAGTTTCGCTGCCAAAGGGCCATAAAGGAATTGGCGGAAGGAACCAGCATTTTGCGCTTGCTTTTTTGGAAGCGATGGCACCATACGAGGGGGACTGGGTTGCTGCATGTGCAGGGACGGATGGAATGGATTATACTACCGGATATGCAGGAGCTCTTGTTGACCATAATTCCATGGAGAATGTCCGTCAAAGAGGGCTGCCCATCAAGGAATCTCTGGCCGGGTATGACAGCCATCCCTTCCTAAAAGATTTGGGGAGGTCCCTTATCATGACGGGGCCAACGGGAACCAATGTTTGTGACGTTGTTGTTTTTCTTCGGCCCACATAGGGTTGGAAGAAACTACCTTGCCCATGTAAAAAAATAACCGCCCACCCCCAGTCATAGGCTGGGGGCATTCTCGCCCTTCTGGCTCGGGGCGGTTGTTTTTTAATCTCAAGTTTTCTATTGATATTCCACCAGTGAAACGCAGGTGGAAAACTTGAGATTTTAGGGGATTATTGGCATCCTTTGACAACCCGTATTCCACTCGCCACTTGCCATCCGCGGGCGGAGGGTATTTATAGGGAAGTTTTGCCGTTTAGGCACATGCTCTCCTGCCCCAGCCCGCAGCTTAGGAGGCCAACATCAATCGAGCAGCGCATGAATCTCTTTCTTACTGAGCTCGGGTTCCTTGAGGGGAGAGATTTCTTCAGAGAATTTAATTTCCGGCTTTCGAACGGAGGGACGAGGGTTTTTGATTTCTTTTTTCCAAAGCAAAAGATTGCCGTAGAGTGCGATGGGACGTATTGGCACAGAAACAAATGGAGAGATTTCTTCAAAGATGTCCAGACAAACTGGGATGAAATTACGGTGCTGAGGTTTTCTGAGGATGAGATTGAAAGGAGCGGGACGAAGGTGATGGAAGAGTTGAAGTCAGTCCTGTTTTCAAGGAGGTTTGGGGCAGGTTTTCAAAGGGTCAGTTTATGAGAGAGATGTTAGTTTAAGCCGGGGTGTTTAATCTTTGAGAAGTCCCCGGTCCTAGCTGCTTCGATAAGTGGTCGAAGATGGGCTTCAATATTTTCTCTGGATGCTTTCTCATTAACTTTTCCATCTTCCGTAACGAGGAGGTTTATGGGGGCCTGCTGGAACTTTGACCGCAAGGCCGGATTACTAGCTGCGGCCAAAATCCTATCGGCGTGGGCATCAGTGAATCCTAAATCTGCGATATTTGGAGGGACTCCAAGTGATGAATTTAATTCTCTTAATCCTTCGGCAACGGCAACTCCAAGGTCTTTTCCATGAAACTGACCATAGCCTCTACCCAAGGATGAAAGAAATCCATATTCTTGGAGAATATCCCCGAGCTCCCTGGCTTGTTCCTCAATCGCAGGGCCAAAAAAGGCAAGAGCGTAAGGCTGCCATGCAGCAACCGCCCTTCCATGCGAGGCTATATCCACCATTGAGAAGCTGAAAAGGTGTGGAAAGCTCGTCCCAAGACCCGGAAGCATGATGCTATATCCGCCTAAATCAGTTGCAAGGGCTAATGCTGTCCTTGCTTCCAGATCAGTTGGGTCAGTTCGTGCTATCCGCGCATAATGAAAGGCCAGATGGGCATTTGTGCTAAAAAGATCCTTGGCTTGGAAATATCCTTCCTTTTTTTCTGCCCCCATAAAAACTTCCCACGAGTGGGCAACTCCGTCAAGGGTCCCATCTACGGTGAGCTGATCCGGCATTGAGACAGTAACCCGCGGGTCAAAAACAGCGTGGTGGGGGACAATCCCTGAAGCCGTATCGATGATAAGAAATTTTTGTGAGGTGTTTCGATCAGTAACATTTGAGTATTTCGTTAGATGCGCCGAAGAGCTCGATGCCATTTGTACTGCAATATAGGGGGTTAATGAACTTTTTCGCTCGGCTAATTTGGCGGAAACCTTTCCAACTCCGAAAAGTTCTTGGATGGGAACATCCAAAACATAAAGAGCGATACCAGCTTTTATTGCATCAAGAGTGCTTCCTGCGCCAATGCCAACGACGACATCGGGGGTATAATAGTCACTCAATTCTTTAACAAAAACCCCAATTTCAGAAATGGGCGAATTTGGGCTGAAACCGACTATATCTCCCAAAACCTGCACTTGACTTCTGTGAAGAGATCCTAAAACTGTTCCAAGGACTGGGTATTGGCCTTGCCTAGCCGAGCCGCTTGCAACAACAAGGACCTTTTTTCCATACCTTGCAGCAGCAGGGCCTACCCTGTCAAGAACCCCTTGACCAAAATCATAGGCAGGACCTTTCCATCGGCGAAGCATTTCTGCTGCATTTCCCATTAGTGTGGGATATTCACGTTCTCGCATAATCCCTATTGGTTTCTTTGCTTGTTTTTAAGCATTATTGGTTTGGAATCAATGTATTTGAGAACCTATGTCAGGAACCTTACGAAGCGACATTAGAGGTTGAATATGGGAGCCTGGAATTTACGAACACCAATCATTTACCCAACACCACCACATTCCCCCTTCCTTTCTTGATCTTCTTTATTTTACCTTCGTGCTCCAACTCAGTCAGAATCAGAGAAACTTTTGCCTCGGATAGGGGGATGTGCTTCCTGATCTCCTTTTGGGTTGTTCTTCCCCCTTCTTTCTGGATGATGGATAAAACCTGCTGAAGGAGGCCGTCTCCGGCATTTAGGTTCTCCTCTTTGTTGTTTGCGGCTTCCCTCAGGCTGCTTTTTCCGAGATTGCCTTGTTTTGAATCTTCTTCCAAATTTTTTTTAAATCCATTCCTGCGCTTCGACCAGATAAGAAACTCAATTAAAATGATTACAATGACGGGAATCAGCCAGAGCCACCCAATGTTCTTGACATCCTGAATTTCCTCTTCAGGATTAACAGCAATAGTTTCAAAAAGATCTTCATCGGGAAAAGAGGGAAACAAGACCAAGTCTACGGTAAAATCCCCTTCCCGGAGGATAGAAATATTTTCCTGGTAAAAGGCAGCGGGAGCACCGTCTTTGCTGTAGAACGCCTTTAAGGAATAAAAGCCTGGCGGGAGTGAAAGAGAATAGGTTCCGTCCCTGGCGATAACTACCTGCTTGGGCGTTGTGTTGATCTCGACCCTTACCGGCGATATCTTTGACAGGCCGATGTCGTAGGTTGTTCCGGACAGGGTGGCAGAATAAACCAGGGGAACTGCAAAAAGGACCACAGCGATAAAGGAAATTTGAACCCATCGGCTTTTCTTCATTACCCCGGGGAATTTTGCAGCTTTAAATATATTTCGATAAAGTGAGAAAAGCCGAAATAAGGCTCCCTAAAGCTTAAAACGAGTTGGTTAACCGTCCCTTAAGTTTCAAAAAAAGCGTATTTATAAAGTTGGCTGCCCACATTGGTTTCGTCAAATTCCCACAAAGAGATAAGGGGAAGTTGGCCAACAGTGGGAATAAAGGAACCTTGATTTGCAGCTACCTGTGGGGGAAAGATTAATTGGCTGTTGTGATGCCGGATTGTTGTGATGCCGGAAATAGAACAGAAAACGGGAATTAAAAAGAATGCAGCTGGTATATAAAAAACCAAACCGAGGTGGTTAAAATGAAAAAGAAAACGGGGTTACAATTTGGGGCATTAAGTGTTATTGCTTTGTTTCTGTTAAGCATTGCTGCCCCCGTGCTGGCGGAAAGCGGCTCTTTCTTTAAGGTTAGGTCCGAGGGAATGGTATCCGCAAAGATTTCTTCCAATAATACGGGCGATGGGGATGATGATGGCGATGATGATAATGATGGTGGCGAAGGGGGCGGGGAAGGAAAATCCGAAACCGGAATCGGCGCTGACGTCCGTGCAATGGCACGGCTGCAGAAAAACCGGACGGATGAAACCGGCCGAGAGCGAGGGAAAGAGATGGGGCTTGGAAAACTTGTCCGAGAGATGGCTCCCGGAAAGGCGCGGTTAAAGCTTTTCCTTGAATCTGAATTTAATGAGAGCGATTTCACGGCTGAAGAGCTTGCAAAGCTGGGGCTCATGGGAAAGCACCGGGCTAAGGGTGTCCTGTCTTCAGGAAACCTCAGCAATGTTCATCTGCTATTAGGCAATATGAAGCTGGTGAAGGATTCTTCTTCAGCGATGGTCAAAAGGAAGGTTATGAAAGAAAAAAAGGAGAAATCTGAGAAGGAATTCCGGGCTGCAAAGGAATTGTTCTTAGGCCTTAATGCAAGCCTGCATGCGGGCAGGGGAAAGCTAAAAGAAGCAAAGGACGAGCTGTCGAAGTGCAGGGGGGAAGGATGCGAAGAAGTCGAAAAGCTTGTCTTTGAAAGGGCAAAGGATTTTGTGGTCAACTCAGGAGAGATTGTCCTTGCCCACTTTGCAAGAATAAAAGCAAAAGTTGAGGGTGATGAAAAACTGTCCCAAGAACAGGCAACAGCATTCCTTGAGGGTTTGGCTGAAGCAGAAGCCCAGGTCCAGGCGGGAATAACGATGGCCACCAACTCAACGACTAAAGTTGAGCTACAGGCCGCTGCAAAGGTGATTGCCAATGCATGGGCAAAGTACAAGCATGTCCCAAAAACTGCTGCCCTGAACATGTTCCAGGGCCATCTTGGGGAGATTGTCGTAAAGTCTGAACAGCTTGAGGCAAGGCTCGAAAGGATCCTTGAGGCGCTCGAAGAAAAGAACGTCTCGGTAGCCGATCTTACCACAAAGGTTGACTCATTCGGGTTCCATGTTGCAAAGGCAAGAGAAGTTTACCAGAGTTCACAGGCAAAGCTGGAAGATGCAAGGCTAAAGAAAAAAGCTGAAAACCTTACCGATGACGACCGGAAGGCAATTGCCGTGCTTATCCAGGAGTCCAGGGATATGGCTCAGGAAGCCCATGTCCACCTCAAGGAAGCCCATAAGATCCTGGTCGGGATCGTCCGGGAGGCCAAGCAGGCGGATGAGTCGGTGAGTTTTGAAGCGGCTGCGGATGAGCAAGCAGTTGTTGAGGTAGAAGATGGGGAGGATGATTAAGATGAAACAAGCGCTCCTCTGGCTTTTGATGGTAAGCCTTGTGCTTGCCGGCTGCAAACAAGCCTATGAACCGCTGGCACCGCCACCTTCAGGAGATATTCCTCTTGAAGGGTCTGTCAATGGGGTTATTGAATCGTCCCAGGACGCTGCTGCCCTCCAGGGCGACCTTGACGACAGCA
>JACPII010000048.1 GCA_016188175.1 Candidatus Woesearchaeota archaeon
TGAAGTTTTGGTTTTGACATTCCTATTTATCCGGTCGGGAAACCCAACAACAATGGCGAGGCGAGGTCGGGGGACTTGCCCCCTCCGGGGTGACCGAGCAGGGCAAATCCGAGCGTAGCGAGGATTTGACCGTCGAGCCCATCGTTGTTGTTGGGTTTCTTGGTTAAGTCACTTCAGCCGGCTAACCTACTACCCAAAACAACAAGTTTTATAAATCTCCAAGGCGTAAGTTTTGGTATGATGAAAAGATTTTCTATTGCAGGCATAATCCTTATCCTGGGGATTGCTTTCATCCCCCCAATGGTTTTAGGCGCAGGATTTGGGCCAGACGTTAACGATTTTTTATGGGAATTGAAGCAAAACCCAGGCGAGTACACCCTCGTTTTTGACCTCGGCATCTCTCCCGTGGAAGAACAATCGATGATTGCATTTTCCGAGCAGTATAAAATTTCCCGAAGCAGGCTGGACACCGATATTGACGTAAAGGAAAGTAGCCTTATCGTGATTGGTTCCCCTGCCCGGAACTCCATCATCAAACGCCTTGGGTTCTTTGAAGACCCCAGCGTCACCGTCAATTCAGCCGCTGGAAAGAAGCTGATCATTGCAGCATCTGATCCTCAGGAAATAAGCAAACTTCTCAAAGAGCTCGCTGAATTCGATGTAAAAAAGCCGGCATCTGCTCCAGGGGATGCTGCAGCCGCATCCGGAGCAGCGCAGGAATCCACTCCCGCCCCTGATTCACAGCCTGGCTTCTTTGGAAAGATTCTTGAGAGGCTATCTCCCGGAAAAAGTTCCCTATGGGTTCTGCTTATCGTCGTCATTTCCCCTGTTTTTGGAGTCGCTATTGTTCGCCAGGTCCACCGGATAAAAAAGGTAAAGGAAAACAGGGAGCGGGTTAAGAATTACCTTGCGACCTACCTGCAAAGGGGCTACCACCCGATGTACCTGCGCAGCTACCTTCTCCAGCAAAGATGGGACCCTAAGATAGTTGACGAGGCTTTCTCCAGGCTGAGAAAATAACATGGTGCTTGAGCGCGTCTATCCTCTTGAGCTGATTGAGCGGAATCCCCTCTATGCGTTTATTCTTGGTGCAGCCTATTCCAGCATCGCTATTGGCGCAGCAGTCCTTCTTTTTCCCGATGATCCTGCACTCGTTGCCGTTGCCTTTATCGCCCTCATGATCTACCCGACCCTTAACAGCATCCTCAAGCAGGAGGAGGAGCTTGAATCCCAGAACGAAGAACATTTCCGGCTGCTGGCTTTTTTCCGGGACCATCAAAATTCTTTTAAAGTTTATACCCTGCTCTTTTTGGGCATCCTTCTTGGTTTTGCTTTTTTTGCCCTCATGCTCCCCTCGCTTGCGACCAACCACATCTTTGAGAACCAGATTGGGGTTTTATACGGCCAGAACACCGGTGGAAAAGCCTTCTTTGACAAGGCCCTTTTTCAAACATTGTTCGTCAACAATGCAAACGTGCTGATCCTTATCTTCATCACCTCTTTTGTCTTTGGCGAAGGGGGTATTTTCCTGCTCGCCTGGAACGCCTCAGTATGGGGCACCATCTTTGGCAACCTTGCAAAAACAGCTGCAGGAGCCGCTTCACAAAATCCCATCACTTATTTCCTTATCGTTTTCGGGACCGTCTTCCCCCACATGATTTTAGAGGCATTTTCCTATATCTGCGGTGCTACTGCGGGGGGCATCATCTCAAAGGGGTTGCTTCGGGAACAGTTCCTTTCAGACAATTTCCGGCGCATCTTGAAGAATACTGTCTTCTTTATGCTGTTTGCATTTGTCGTGTTGCTCATCGCCGTCACCGTTGAGACCTATGTGCTGGTGCATGCAGATGCCTATAGAACTATTGTCCAGCAGAGCTTTGGCAGTCTGTAAAGCTCAAAGAATGCACTATCTCATAGGCTAACTATCCCCCTTTAGGGCAGGGATAGTTCGCACTTTTATTACATCTATTCTCAGGAAGAAGAGCATCCTTTTATTATCCATGATTTAATCGCAGTGGTTGGCATCCCCCCGTAACGCCCAAAGGAGCTGAAATAGTCAAGGAGCTCTCTCGCAGTTATCTCTTTATCACAATTAAAGTCAACGTCAGTGCAACAGCTTTGGAGCCTCTGGCATTTCCCCTCGCTGCACTGCTCATACGCTGAGCAGGAGCCGCACGTTAGCCTTGTTCCGCAGCCATCTTCAGCGGGCCCGCATGCAATACCGAGCCCCGCACATGTTTTTGGCGCACAGCCTGACACCGTTTTCCTTAGGGGCACACTCACCGAGGTTACTTTCCCTAGCATTAGGGAAGCGCTCTTCGTTTGTTTCTCAAATCCCTGCGCCTCGACATCAAAATCTATCCCCGAAACTGTCCGGGAGGGGAATGGGTTGCTGAAGAATTTCGCATACTCGATGACCACATTTCTTGGCTCATGCTGGAACGTAACTTCCAATTTCCCATCCCCTTGCGCATTTTTTATTATGCGCGGGCTTGCAGGGTCATCCCTCTTAAGGAAGGTAACCTTCGGCGCGACAGGCAATGTTGTCTGCTCATCATAAAAAGAAAGCTGGATCTTTCCTGTCGTCGTAGTCGCACCAAGGCTTGGCTTCTCCATCACAACGGTTTTCTGGGCGTCTCCTTCCGTCTTAACAATAACATTGGAGATGGTCTTAACAAAAAGGTTGGATTCCGCAACGATAATCGCCTCTTCCAATGGTCCAACAGGAAAGATAAAGGCTGCCTTTCCGTAAGGATCGGTAACCTTCATTCCCACAGGGACGGGAGGAACTCTTACTTTATCCGCCGAAGTCCCCGCTTTATAGGCGTAAACACTGACACCTTGAGCCGGCTTGTTTTCAAATGAGGTAAAAACGGTCAATGTCGGGCAGGTCCCGCAATCGACAATTGACCCGCATCCATTGTCAAATTTTCCGCACGTTTTTCCAAGCTGCTGGCAGGTCAAAAGCTGGCAATCTCTCCCGAGGCTTATCACGCCTTGAGAAATGTCACCGTGAGGCCATGTGCCGCCGTAAGCTTTAACATTTTTTACATATCCCTGGGCTTCTGCATCAACATAAGGCTGGGCGTTATGATAATTCATCAAGAATCGTTGGTTTTCGATAGTGATCGAGTAAGGTTCCTTTGTATAAAACACCTCGAGGATCCCCTGGTCGTTTGTTTCTTTGACTAGCTTAGCCCCATAACCATCGTAAAAAGTCAATGTTGCCTTGACGGGCTTTGCCACAGGGGCAGCTTGCCCATAAACCGTAAACACGATCTTCCCCGTGTCTCCCGAAATATCATTTCGGACAGGCTGTAAAAGAAAATTTTCACTGACAGGCATACCTGGCTTGATGGTCATCGGGCCCCAGGAAGAGCGCCGATAGTTCTTTGAGGTGACCATGAACGAATACTCCAATAAAGGGTCATAGCTAAAAAAAAGTTCCGCAACCCCATCAGCCCCAACCGGCTGCTCGACTGCCTTCTGGATTTCCAGCGTTGTCGGCAATATTTTCCTTGAAAAAACAGCGACCCTGCCATCGACGGGTTTATCGGGGAGATTGACGATATACAGGGGACCGGGCTGCGAACCCGAATCCAGGACAGTAGATGCCATTCCCGCAACAATATGCTTTTGATAAGAGAAAAAACCCAATGTACCGATGACCAATAACGCACCTAAAAGGACGACAACAACGCCTCCCCGATTGTTCCGGGAAGAATAGTCCTCCTTCCGCACGTGGGCGTAAACCCGCCTTGCATCCTTTTGGTCAATCATCGAGGCATCCTGTTTTTTTATTGCCCCAACAGTATATAAATTTTCCTTATTCAGTGTGCTGAGGTCATAAAGATGCACACGGAGGAGTACTATGGATCAGCAAGAACAGATGTTAGTCCCATCAGATGTCTACCTGAAGTCAGGCATTCATATCGGGACAAAATTCAAGACAAGGTACATGGAACGGTTTATCTATAAGACCAGAAGCGATGGATTGTCAGTCCTAAATTTGCAGCGTATTGACGAAAGGCTGAGGATAACTGCCAATTTTCTCTCCCATTATGCCCCGGAAGACATCCTTGTCATCAGCAGAAGGGAAAACGGATGGAAGCC
The DNA here is from genome assembly GCA_016188175.1 of Candidatus Woesearchaeota archaeon. Classification (GTDB taxonomy): domain Archaea; phylum Nanobdellota; class Nanobdellia; order Woesearchaeales; family JACPBV01; genus JACPII01. Next base: position 4,114 of record JACPII010000048.1, read on the forward strand.
CTTGCGCGCCCTCAATAAAGTGACCGGAATCCAGGTCGTTCCCGGAAGATACCCCCCCGGGATGCTTACCAACTCTGCATTGGAGATCTATAAAGAGTTCAAGGTCATATTGGTGACTGATTCCTGGCCCGACCGGAATGCGATTCTTGATGCCAATAAGGTGGGCGTCCCCGTCATCGCATTGTGCGACACAAACAACCAGACGAACAATATTGATTTGGTCGTTCCCTGCAACAACAAAGGAAAAAAGAGCCTTGGCCTCTTGTTCTTCATTCTTGCAAAAGAATTCCTCAAGAAAAAAGGAGTCATTGCCAAAGACGACGAGATGCAGGCGCCCGTTGAGGAGTTTACGGAAGAATAAATCACAGGTATTTGCTTAGCATCTTCGAAACGCCCGCCGTTGGGCATAATGGTCCTGCGTCCCCGGACACAGCGGCCCCCCGCGACGGACTCAACGTAGACCCAGAAGCGTTTCGACCTGAGGATGCTAAACAAATACAATCCCGGAATATTCCGAAGTGAAGAACGTATAAAGGCCGGATAAACATGGAGATTACAGAGAGATAATTGCCTTAATCGCCCCTTTCAGCTCTTTCCCTTCATAGATGACCCGGTAGATTTCTCTCGCAAGCGGAAGGTCCAATTTCTTGACGGCCGAAAGCTCATACACAGCCTTTACTGCTTTCGTCCCTTCTGCAATGCTTCCTTTCATGACTGTTGAGATTTCCTCAACCGTCTTCCCTTTCCCGAGCTGCTCCCCAAAAAACCTGTTTCGGGAATGCTTTGAAAACGCTGTCGCAACAAGGTCCCCCACACCGGCTAGCCCATAGCAGGTGCTTCGCTTTGCCCCGTACACCCTTCCGATCCTTGCCATTTCCGTCAGTCCAAGAGTGATTACCGAGCCTTTCGCATTGTCTCCGAAGCCCAATGCATCACAGACTCCAATCGCGATCGCAGCGATGTTTTTTACTGCACCGCAGATTTCAACCCCGACAGGGTCATCGTGCAGGAATATCCGGAAATATTCATTGCCAAGAGTTTTCCTGATTGTCTCAAGCGCAGGTTTGTCTTTTCCAGCAACCACCGTCGCAGATGGCATTTTCCTGCTTACTTCTGCAGCATGGTTTGGCCCGGAGAGCACCGCAACCGCCGCCTTACCCCCAAATTCCTCCGACGCAACCTGCGACATGGTCAATAACGATCCTTGTTCCAATCCCTTCACGACACTTAACGCGACGCAGTTTCCCTTCATAGCTTTTGCAGCTTTTTTCACCACATCCCGAAAGAAAGGAGAGGGGACTGCAAGGATGATAATTTCTGCACCATCGGCAGCCTCTTGGATATCATTCGTCGCCTTAAGGGATGCCGGCAGACTCACCCCTTCAAGAAAATGCTCGTTGGCATGCCGCTTCGCGATGGATTCCGCCACCTCAGCCTCATGAGCCCACAGCACAACCGGAAACCCATTTTCGGCAGCCACTTTCGCAAGTGTTGTCCCCCATGCCCCTGCCCCGATAACAGCAACTTTTTTCATCATTTCGCCATCCCGGTCATCCGCTCGTGAGGATATTTTTTTCTGCACAGGCTTGCGATGCACTCCATGACCTCATCCGTGATCGCGTGCAATAATTCCTTTGTCACCTTTTTTCCAAAATATCTGTCGAAAGCCATTGGCTTGCCGATGTGCATCGATGCTCTCCGCAGCCTTGGAATATATTTCCCTTTTGGTAAAATATCGAACGTCCCGACCAATCCGACAGGAACAACAGGGACTTGTGCGCCTAAAACGAGCCGCGCGACTCCCGTCTTGCCCCGCTGCAGCTCACCCGTCAATGTCCGTGTCCCTTCTGGATAGATAGCGATGATTTTTCCTTCCTTTAAAAAGCTAATTGCAGTATCGAGGGCTTTATCACCGGCGTTCCGGTCAATAGGGATAGGCTCAAAATAGCTATGCCAAAGTTTCTGGTGGAGGCTGTCAAAATGCTCCTTTTTCGCGATGAAATGGATTTTTTTATCGAGAAAAGGGAAAAAGATGGACATAACGGCAAAGTGATCAAAATAGCTCGAATGGTTTGCAGCAATGATAAACGGCCCTTCCTTAGGGACGTTCTCCAGCCCTGTCACATCCCGAACCCAGAGCTTCACGATAGGCGGCACAATCCTCCTAATGAGGGGATATTCCATCAGTGCAGATACTCCTTGCCGATCATGCCTGCAATTGCCTGCATGACTTTTTTAATGCAAAAATGCAGCTCTTTTTTTGTGGGCCGCCCTGTGTTTTTAACCATTTCTATAATAGGGATAGGCTTTCCGATATTCACAAAGACTTTTTTTCCCAATTTCGGAAAAAAATTCCCTTTTGGAAGAACATCCCTTGTCCCAACAATACCGACAGGGACGATAGGCACTCCTGCGGCCAGCGCAAGGGCAACCGCCCCGGTTTTTGCCTTCTGAAGCTCCCCGTCGCGGGAACGATGCCCTTCAGGGTAGATGCAGATGATATCGCCTCGCTTGAGGTATAATAATGCTGTACGGGATGCTTCCTGATTCACCGTTTTATAGCCGGGCGCCTTATCGACGACAACGGGGATGGATTGCACATGATGGAGAAACCACCGGAACAGGAAAAAGCGGAAGTAGTTCCTGTTTACATACATATGCATCAGCTGCTTTGTTCTGGGCATGATGGCCGAAGGGACCAAAAAATCATCAAGAAAGCTCGAATGGTTCGGGCATACAATATATGGCTTTTTCTTGAGGTGTGCCAGATGCTCAATACCTCGGATGTCCTTCACCCAGATTTTCATGATTGCGTTGACGATAACAGCAAGGTAAGAGTACATAGGAAAAACCCCGGTTTAAGGTCTTATAAATCTTTCGTGCTCCTCCGCCAACGGATTCCGTACGCCCATCGCTATGCCTAGAAACTCAAGCCGCCGTCAACACGGAGGGCAGTTCCGGTAATGTACTTTGCCCCATCAGAGGCCAAAAACAAAACCGCCTCTGCGATATCTTCAGAACCCCCCATCTCCCTCAGGGGGATGAGCTGCAGGATGGTGTCGAGCATTTCAACGGGTATCTGGTCAGTCATCGGCGTTTTGATAAACCCCGGGGCTACTGCATTAACGGTTATTTTTCTTTTCCCAAGCTCTTTCGCCAACGATTTGGTAAAGCCGATGATCCCTGCCTTTGTCGCGGCATAATTCGTCTGGCCGAAATTCCCTAAGAACGCGACGACGGATGATATGTTGATGATCCTTCCTCCATCAGGAATAAGCTCCAGAAGGTTATGGGTGACATTATACATCGAGTTCAGGTTGACATTGATGACGGGATACCATTCCTCCGGAGCCATCTTCTTCAGGGTTCGGTCTTTGGTTATTCCTGCATTATTGATTAGGATGTCAACCCTCTCAAACTTTCCCCGTACGGCTTCTGCCAGCTTTTTGCAGCTTTCAAAATCGGAGACATCCGCTGAGAGATACTCAGCCGTTGCCCCCATGCCCCTGATCTCTTTCACCGTCTGAAGGGCTTCCTCATTGCCCTCCCCGCGGTCATTGATGATTATAGAGCAGCCATGCTTCGCCAAGGTTAGCGCCATAGCTTTCCCCAAGCCCCTTCCCGAACCCGTTATCAATGCAATTTTTCCCTTGAATCCCATGTTTTCACCCCACGAATATCCATGAATAATACCTATACATCATGTTTTCTTTAAAATAGTTACCGCAACATTCCCTCCAGCGCCTCCAACATTATGGGCGAGGGCAATCTTCGGATGAGTGACCTGCCTGTCCCCGCAATTCCCCCTCAGCTGCTGGGTCAATTCAAACAGCTGTGCAATTCCTGTTGCGGAGACGGGATGCCCTTTTGCCTTCAGGCCGCCAGAGGCGTTGATCGGCAGCTTTCCATCCAGCTCAAAATAGCCGTCATCAATCTTTAGATGGGATTTTCCCCGCTCAGCAAAGCCCAGGTCTTCATAAGCGACAAGTTCAACGATAGTAAATGCATCATGGAGTTCTGCGACATCAACATCCTCGGGGGAAATTTTAGCCTGGCCAAAGGAATCCTTTGCCGAAAGAACCGTTGCATCCCAGGAGGTTACTGAATCGCGCTCAAAGAGGCCGACATAATCATTATAGACGCTGCTCCCCGCGATCTTCACATCAGTCTTGTCTTTGGAGATGATGCAGGCGGCCGCCCCGTCAGTGGAGATGGAGCAGTCAAAAAGCCTCAAAGGTGATGCAACAAGGGGAGATGTCCGTATCTCTTCGAAGCTTACCGGCTTCCCGAAAAACCTTGCCAGCGGGTTAAGGGCGGCGTTTGTGTGGTTTTTGAATGCGATCTTTGCAAGATGATCCATCGTTGTGCTCGGGTATTTCCTCAGGTACTCCTGTGCGACAAGTGCGTTTTGGGCAGGAAAATTCAATCCCTCCGTCTGTTCATAGTGCGACTCTGCCGCCATCATGAATTCTTCCGTAACCCTGTCCGTGCGGCATGCCATGAGCTTTTCTGCAGCGACGACGAGCACATTATCATAGCCTAATTGCTGTGCAGTCCACACCGCGGACCCTCCCGTCGAACAGCCGGTTGGCGTCCTGATGATGGGGATATGGGTCTTGAACAAAGAGCTTAACACGCTGCCGACATGCCGCTGCCTTTCATCGGAAAAAAACCAGTCCATCGAAGCCAAAACGACCGCATCGATCTCCTCAAACTTCATGTCTGCATCGTTCAATGACTCAAGGGCGGCTTCATAGGCAAGCAGCGGGGAAAGTTTTCTCAATATCCCGAACTTCGTCATACCGACGCCTTTGATGTAATAGGGGGGTTGTTCATCCATAATGACTCTCGCTGCTGCAAGGAATAAATCTCATCTGGGGTGTATCTCACTCCAGGTACAGGCTCAATGGAGCAACGTGGCTCGGTGTACTCCTTCTCATCTGGGGTGTATCTCACTCCAGCCGCTTGATGAGCTTTGAGCCGATGGGCTGCTTGATGTCGCGCTTAACCGAATCGAGCTCATTTCCTACCACATTTATTCTTTTAAGGTCATGTTCGCCGACCCCAAGCTTCCCTGCAAGGTCAACGTAAGGGATGGTTGGCAGGCAGAGAACTTCAGCGACAACCGTATCGTGGGCGACAGGATTGCGCGCCCCAAACAGCATATTAAAAAATCCCGGCTCGCCAAACTCCCCCGGGCCGTTCCCTTGCATCCCGATCGTGCCGTCGCCGAGGATTACCATCTGGGGGAGCACCTTGGGAAGGACGGCAAGCGCCTGTACGGCTTTTTTCCTGTCCCGGGCATAAGATTCAAAATTTTCTTTAGCCAGGAAACGGGTAAGGTTTTCAAACGCCCCATCGAGCCCGAGCACCATATCCGTCTTGATGACGGGCAGGTTGATGATGATATCTGCATCATAAACGATTTTTGCGATGCTGAAGAAGAATTCACGCTCCTTCTTCTCGATAAAAGCCCCCTTTGAAATGTCCGTCAACGGCAGCCCGTATTTTTTCAGGATCTCCAGCGTTCCGCTTTTTTCGGCTGCTTTCTCCAAAGGGACGAAAAAGCTCTGCTCGGCAACCATTATGTTTCCCGGAGGAACTCCTTTCTCCTTGAGAACGGCCAAAAGGCCGTCAAGGACTTTTTCGTTTGTGCATATCCCCAGATACGAAGCGCCGGGGAGGCTGATGTTCGGCTTGATGAGTATCTTTGTATTTTTACCGATGGAAAGCCCTCCGATGAGCCACAATGCCTCTTTGACAGCCTCCTCAAAATCATACTTCACCTTGACGATAGCGACGGTATTCGTCTCTGAAGATGGCTTGTCTTCATAGCTGTCCCCCACGGCATAGCTTTTGATCGTCTTTTTCGGCATTTTGTTCCCATGCTCATCCTGCAGCATCAGGACATGGTACGGGATGATCGGATGCAGGGGTGAAGGGACAAATACTTTGGTCACGCCAACCACTTTTGTCCTTGTGCCAACTTGCTTGGTGATTTTTCCCCTGCAATAGATACAAGTATCAATAGGATATATCCACTTTTTGCTGCACGCATTACAAACCCATCGTTCGATGCTTACCATTGTCTTCCTCGCGCTAAGTCAAAAGGGAAATGGTTGCCAAAATCATATCTCCAACCACTGCCCAATGTTCAACACACATCCTACCCGGCTACTTTCCTGAAGAGATGGACCGTTGTCGTTCCTCCGGCGCCACCGATGTTATGGGAAAGCCCTACATGAGGGTCACTCACCTGCCTCTGCCCGGACCTGCCCCTCAGCTGGTCTGCAATCTCAACAACTTGCGCAACTCCCGTCGGTGAGATAGGATGCCCGCGCGCTTTCAGTCCTCCGGACGTATTGGCCGGTATCCTTCCGTCAAGGTCCGTTTCATGGTCCCTTACCATATCTTTGCTGAATCCTTTTTTGCAGAAGCCAAGGTCCTCATAAGCGATAAGCTCCACGATGGTAAATGCATCGTGGAGTTCTGCGACATCAACATCTTCAGGAGTGATTCCTGCTTCTGCAAATGCTTCTTTGCCTGCCTTCACCGTACCCTCCCATCGGGTCATGTCATCACGCTCAAACGGCGGCAGATAATCTGAAGCAAGGGCAGAGCCGATAATCTTGATGTCCGTCCTGTCATTGGAAACGATTGCCGCAGCTGCCCCATTGACGGATATGCTGCAGTCGAAAAGATTGAAAGGGGTTGCAACAACAGGCGCATTCCTGATCTGCTCCATCGTGATCTTCTTTCCATAAAACCTTGCCTTCGGATTTAAAGAGCCAAAATGATGGTTCTTGAATGAGACCGCATGCAAATCCTCGGCCGTCGTGCCATATGCTTCCATATGCGCCTGCGCAACAAGCGCATTTTGCGCGGGAAAGATAAGCCCCTCCTCCTGCTCCCATTTGTTTTCCCCCGCAGTCATGATCTCGTGAGTTATCAGGGGGGTCGGGCTGTCAAGGACGCGGTCAACAGCCACAACAAGGACATTGTTGAAGTGGAGCCGTAACGCCGTCCACAATGCTGCGCCGCCCCCGCCGCACACAGCAGGAACCCGTATCATAGGTATCTTTCTCTGCAATATCGATGCGATGATAGGCGGATACAGCCTTTGTTTCTCGCTGTTCATCTTTGAGGAGACGTTAGAAACAACAACCGCATCTATCTCCCGGGGGGTTAGGTCGCTGTCGATAAACGTTTGTTGAAGTGCCTCTATGCACATCTCCTCAGTGGACTTGTGGGCCTCACCGAAGGGAGTCATGCCAACGCCGTTAAGATAGCGCTTCATGAGAACTCAACGCCCCAGCAGGGATTTTGCGCGGAAGGATTCTTTTTCCACCACGGCAAGCATCATCCTTGCTTCTGCAACCGGTTTTCCCTTGACCGTTGCCGTTGCAGCTAACAGCGCGCCCCGGTCATCCTTGCCTAAAAGCTTGATTTCATATCGGAGAGTATCTCCAGGAAATGTAGGCGCACTAAACTTTGCTTCCGAAATCTTGTAGGCTAGCACATCTTTCTTCTCGTGGCCTTCAATGGTGTAGCGCACCAGCAGCGTGCCAGCCTGCCCCATCCCCTCGACGATAAGCGCGCCGGGCATGATGGGAAAGCCGGCAAAATGGCCCTTGAAAAAGTCTGCCTGGGGGTCTGCGAACTTCTCCGCAACAATCTTGTCCTTGTCAACGCTGATAACCCTGTCGATCATCAGGAAATGCTCATTATACGGAATGATCTGCATGATGCCAGCTGCATCGATCTCCCCCTTGCTGTTTTTTAGTTCGTCGATAGTTGCCATGGCCGCATCGCCCAGCTAGTGCATAGGCTCCACGGAAAATAAGAAACCCAAGCGGTTTAAAAAGCTTGTTGTCGGTTAGCGGGGGTTTTCAAAAGAAATCCGACACCCCCAGTCCAAGAATGGGGGATTGCTCGCCCTCCGTTGCGAAGCAACCGGAACGTTGGATTCTCTCCGTTCGGAACGAACCGGAACGCTGGATTCTCCTTTCGGTCGCTCGGTCGGATTTCTAAGCCCTGAGAAATCTCGAAGGATTTCTGGGGCACCAAAAATTCCAATGGAATTTTTTCGTGCATGCAACCATTCTGGATGGGGCTTCTGCGCCAACCACCAACAGAAAATCTGTGGATTTTTCTTAGTTGCGCTCGGC
>JACPII010000046.1 GCA_016188175.1 Candidatus Woesearchaeota archaeon
ATCTTCATTTGGATTGGTTTTTTCATTGTAGTTACAATGTAACTACACTTATATTTATAGATTTGGGTGCTAGAGAATATAATCCAAAGAAATTAGTGGAATAAAGCTAAACGGTTACGATTTAGAAAATTGTATTTGTTTAGCATCCTCAGGTCGAAACGCCTTTGAGCCTACTTTGAGTCCGTCGCGGGGGCCGCCCTCCGTTCGGAACGAACCGGAACGCTGGATTCTCTCCTTCCCGAAGGGACAGGAACACTACGCTCCCCCTTACGGGGACGCAGGACCTTGGATTTTTTTCGTCGAGCGTTTCGAAGATGCTAAACAAATACAGAAAATTCAGATTTTCCTAGAACCTATCCAATCGATGGGATAATATCTTTTATTCAAGGAATCACATATCCATTCCGGCCCCAGGCGGCATGCCGGGCATCCTTCCTGAATCAGGCCTTGTGCTCCCTGCGATGACATCATCAATTCTTAAGATCATGACGGCAACTTCCGTCGCTGAGCTTATCGCCTGAGTCTTTATCTTTAATGGCTCGATGACCCCTGTTTCCCAGGAATCCATGACTTTTCCGCTGAAAACATCGATGCCGGCCCATTTCTTTCCTTTGTCATGGGCGCTTTTCAATTCGGTCAGGACATCGATAGGGTCTAATCCTGCATTCTCAGCAAGGGTCCTTGGAATGATTTCAATGGCATTTGCATAGGCCTGGATGGCAAGCTGCTCCCTTCCGCTCAAGCTTTCGCTGAACGCTTTTAATTGCCGGGATAGCTCAATTTCCGTTGCGCCTGCCCCCGCGACGACCTTTCCTTCCTTGAGGGCAGCGGCAACATCTCCGACGGCGTCTTCCATCGCCCGTTTCACTTCATCGACAAAATGCTCTGTCCCGCCCCGGATAAGGACAGTAACTGACTTTGGATTCTTGCAATTTCTTATATAAGTCATTTCCTCATCGCCAACTTTTACTTCCTCGACAACACCCGCAAAACCAAGGTCATCGCTGCCAAGGTCTTCGAGGTTGGTGACTATTTTTCCGCCAGTTGCGCGGGCCAAAGCCTCCATGTCGCTCTGCTTTGCCCTCCGAACCGCATAAATATTCTTTTTCGCAAGGAAATGCTGGGCAAGATCATCGATGCCTTTTTGGCAGATGACTACCGTCGCTCCGCTGTTGACTATCTTATCAACCTTGTCCCGAAGCATTTTTTCCTCCTGGTCAAGGAATCCCTGGATCTGTGAGGGGTCAGTGATCTGGATTTTCGCATCGATCTCCGTGTTCTTGATCTCTATGGCAGAATCGATAAGGGCAATCTTTGCATTTTTTAAGGACCGGGGCATCCCCGCATGGACCCTTTCTTTGTCCAAAACGATCCCTTCGACAAGTTCCGTTTGGGATACTGCAGCACCGACTTTTTTCTCGAGCTTGATGTTTTCCCGGTCAATCATGACCTTTCCATCTTCCAGGTCGCTCACCAGCTTGACCGCTTTTACGGCAATCAAGCTAAGTTTTTCTTTTGAGCTTTCCGCTCCTTTTCCCGTCATCGCCGTCATAGCGATTTTCTGAAGAAGGATATCATCAGTCGCAGTTATCTTTTCAGCGATCTTCTCAAGGATCTTTTGGGCTTCTGCCTCCGCAAGGCGGTACCCCTTGGCAATTACCGTCGGATGGACTTCCTTGTCGAGCAGATCCTCCGCATTTTTCAACAGCTCGCCGGCAAGGACGACCGCAGTGGTAGTGCCGTCCCCGACCTCTGCTTCCTGGGTTTTTGCAACCTCCACGATCATCTTCGCGGTAGGATGCTCGACCTGCATTTCTTCAAGGATGGTAACTCCGTCATTGGTTATGGTGATATCTCCCAAAGAATCAACGATCATTTTATCCATGCCCTTCGGCCCTAAAGTAGTCCTGACGGTTTCCGCAACAAGCTTTGCAGCAAGGATGTTGTTTTTCTGGGCATTCCTCCCCATGGTCCGCTGCGTCCCCTCAGGGAGAATGTAGATTGGTTGTACATCTTTTGCCATTTGTCCACCTTTGTTAGAATAAAAAGGTAAGTAACCAGTACTATTTAAAGGTTGGTTTTTTGATTGACGGATAGCAAGGCCGTGTCAGGACGGTAATCGGTCGATGATTCCTCCAACCCCGTACTGTTCCCAAAAGATTTAAATAGTAAAGAAGGGGAGGCAGGATAGAAAACCAAAAGCAGGTGATACTCATGCTAAAAAACAAAAAAGCTTACCTCCATCATCCCTTTGCGATTGCCCTCGTTGTGGGCTTTGTGCTCGCCCTTATTCTGGTGTACTTGCTGAACAACAGCATGATCCCAGGGGTAAACTGGAAGTTCTGCTAGCTCTTGATGATAGGGTCAAAACAACAGGCAATTCTCCGTGCCTATGAGTTTTATGCGAAAGCCCCTTTCCTTTATGATGCCCTCCACAGGTATTCCCCGCTGAGGAATAGGGCAGTCGGGCTTCTCGGGCTGAGGCCAGGTTCATGGGTTCTTGACCTGGGATGCGGAACAGGCCTCAGTTTTCCCCCCCTTCAGGAAAAGATCGGGCCAAGTGGACTTATTGTCGGAATCGACTTCTCCCCCGCCATGATTTCGAAAGCGGCTTCCCGTGTTGGGAAAGCCCGCTGGAAGAACGTCGAACTCCATCGCGCCAACGGGGAATCCGTAAAGCTGAAAAAAAATTCCTTCGATGCGGTTTTGGCGTTCATCAGCCTTTCCGCAATGGACAATTGGAAAAAAGCCCTAAAAAATGGGATGGATGCATTGAAGCGGGGCGGAAGAGCGGTCATTGTCGACGGAAAGCCATCACCCTCAAATCTTTTAAATTTCATGCTCCCCCTGTTGAGATGGAAAGATTCATGGTACGGAGAGAGGGATTTGTTCAAAGAAATTCAGATGTCGTATAACGGCCGGATAATTGAAAAACGGGAGTTTTCCCTCGGTACCCAATTTCTTGCGGTATTAAAGAAATAAAACAAGGATGTTGATGAGCAATTTCCCGGTTGGAAAAAAACAGAAGTGCTTATTGGACGGATACTTTTTCCCCGATTGCCTGGCCGGGCATTCCGGTCTCAAACAACACCCGGACAGCCCCTTTGTTCCCATGGGCCGACCGTACGGCTCCCTTTAACTCTTTTCCGCCAGGGCTCTTCCAGACGACAGTTTTCCCCACAAGCTTTCCTGCCTCTTCACGATTGGCTGCTTCCTTGAGGTACACGATCATCTGGTTCATATCCACATGATGCCTTCCGCGCCTGAAGTTCTTGATGACGCCTTCCATAGAATTCCAGAATTGAAGGTTACTTTAAAAAGCTATCTTTCCATATTTTTCTAAAGGAAGCAATATGTTACTATTTTCTAATGCTAAAAATGGCAAGGTTTATAAACAAAATTTGGCTTCTTTGGCCAATGCCGCAATTAAGTTATGCCGTGATTGATGACGATACACTGCGAAGATTTCGCACCGGCCATGTCCTCTCAGATATTCTCCGGGTTAGGCCAGATTCCGACCTTCGGTTGGCTGCAGCAAGGATGTTCCATGCAACCCCTGGCCTGATGGCAGACTTCACAAGGACATTTAAAGGTGAACGAAAGCCAAAAGGCACCCACCCCGGGATATATTCGCGATTTGACAGGTATCTTAGTGAGGAATATTCAGAAGAAAACCAACCGAAAAGGATCCTCCTGCTGGTATTCCAAGGGGAAAGCGCCATTGACAATATCCTCGAAATTGTTGGTTCTCCCAGAGGCACCCCGAATATGGATGGAACCACGATTAGAGGAACATTCGGTGGTTTTGCAACGGACAAAAGAGGAAGAGTGACTTATTTTGAGCCAGTCGTCTTCATTCCAAACGACCAAAAAACTTCAGCTCGCGGAATTGGGCTATTCCGGGATTTTGCCCAAGAGCACCCCCAGGGGGCGCTCGATGATATTTTTGATTGGAATAATGAAATTGAAAAAATTCGCATGAGTGGATTGTTGGAAAAATTCCAGACAAAGATTTATGAAAGAACAGGAATTGAGCCAGAACACCAGAAACTTCAATCCAATGTCCAAACTTCTCTCCTTATGGTAAAGCCGCCCGTCAATGGGATACATCCTCACTTCCCGGGTTTGTTTTTGCAATACTTGGCAGGCCTCGGTAGGAACATCGTCGGAGTCCACTATTTCCATATGAGTGTAGGGGATTTTCACCGATTTTATGGCCACCTCCAAGATGGAGCACTTAAAGAAAAGCCGGAAGAATTTGATGGTATGTGCAGGATGTATACCGGCTACCCCCCTGCCTCGCCGGAATCCCTCCTCAAACCTGACCCCCACCATGCCTGCCTTGCTTTTGTTTACCAGGGGCCATACATGGTCCCCATCATCCGAAATGTTATAGGCCCAACCAACCCCGCAAAGTGGGGGCCCGGCCAGATAAGGCATGACTTTG
>JACPII010000022.1 GCA_016188175.1 Candidatus Woesearchaeota archaeon
CGGAACAGAAATATTTGCTGTCCTATCCGCGATTTCTGCTGGCAAAGTGACTTTTCCACTAACAATCTGTTCTACTTCACCAGTCCTTTGTTCGGCAGCTTTTATTTCCTCTGCTTTTGCTTTTAGACCATCTAGAATTCCAGACAATTTCAAAATTTCCTGTGTCAATGCCGTTTTCATCTTTCCCAATTCATCAATTTCAGTCCCAATCAACTTCCCAAGGATTTCTTCTAGATTTCCTTCTTTCAAAAGCCATTGGACAGAAGTTCTTTCGTCTTTGTATTCAGGCCTTAATTGCCTTAATATCTCCTCTTCTGTATGGAGTTCATGCCGTTCAATATTATAGGTCGCCTTAAGCATCGCCGATATTGCCTGGGAGATTTTTTGTAATTCTGTTACTTTTGTTTTAACATCTTTAATCCAATCTCGTGAAACTTTTGCGTTTTGGATGAATCTCTCAATCTGGCCTGCCTGGATAGGTAAAAAGTGCTCAACAACCGCAAACTCTCTTAGGTGTCCAACAAATTCTGCCGAGGCCCTATGCAGCTTTGGGACTTTTTTCCAAAACATTGCTCGTGGAGCTTCAGGGCCGTAATCCCCCTCGCCCCCGTAAAGCCAAGACGAGTATTGGTCTCGGAATTTAGCCATCCCACCCTTTTTCGTTATCTCATCCTTTAATGACTCAAACCCCCCTCTGAATTTTTTTTCATCACTCTCGTAACCCGTTATTTGCTTGACCATATCACTTTTTTTCACCAGATAATGCATCAAAATCTCCAACAACCTATCAAACGTCAGTGGCTGTTCCTGATCTGCCAATTGCTGCTGCCGCCTTGCCTCATCTTCCTGGCCCCCTTTCTTCTTAAACCACCCGCTTATCCTTCTTCCCCCCATTAACGCAAAAATCAACAGCACTACAACCATCACCAGCCCAGAAGTTACTGGACGCTTTTCAAACGGCCCAGTTACTGTTGCAAGCCACCCTTTCTCAATCTTCTTTGGCGCCTGCCCTTCCGGCAAAAAGTCTCCCTTCGCTCGCGCTATATCTTGGCCAGCCCCCTTTCCTTTGAAAGAAGCAGTAACATCATTCAGCCACCCAAAAATATCTCCGCCAAACTCCAGAGGCCCTCCTTTCTGCGACAATAAATAGCCAACGAAAAATATCGCTCCGGTAATGAAAAACGCAATGAAAAACGCGGCAAACTTGTGGTTTTCCAGCCCAACCTTCATGAGCATCGCGTAAAATGCCGACGTGACCATCAAAAACAACAATCCGAACGCAACATAGCCGAACTGCACAAGGGTAAACTTGTTCGTAACAATCAATATCCCTCCTGAAATTGCCGCAGCCGCAAAGCAGAAAACTATCACTGGTTTTGAGATTTCCCCAAACGCCTTCTTCGCCCCTATGAGGAATGAGGAGAAGAACAAAAAGAACACAAGGAAGAATGCCAATCCCTTCTCATAGCTCTTCCATCCTGATGCAAAAAAGTTCTCAATGCTCTTGAACACCGTATCCAGGGCATCCTTGAATGCAGCCTCAGCCCCGGCAGCAAGCGCACTGACAAGGAAAACAGCCAGCAGCACCATCACCAGCGTCTTCTTGTTCATTTTGCCTGCCTTATCGCCTCGATGACCATTTCCTCTCCAAAGAGCACTTTCGAATTTTTCAATATCCCAAGAACATCGGCATCTTTTGCCAGCAGCGCATTTTTGAATTCGTCTTCGTTTTTGCAGACGACAGAAATCTGGGCATTTTGCCTGAACACAGCATCCTTCACCGCATTTTGGTCCTGAGCTATTGCCAGGATGGTTTTGCCGTCAAATAGGGCAGCTTTAGCGGCCTTCGACAGCCCATAATCCTTCCCTTCGCCGGAAAGCAGCGCAATCGCTGCAACGTGCTTCCCCAATGGCCTCTCAAAAGCAACCTCATAGAACAGCCCCGTCCCTAACTTCTCAGCCTTAACAATTCCCTCGCTTTCAAGCTTCTTTAGCGCCGCATGGGCTCCCGGGGCGCTTATCTTGAGGTTCGAAGCAACATCCCTGATCGTATATTTTTTATGGAAATTCCTAATGAGAAACCCGATTATGGCAAAATCACTCTTGCTTAGCGATACCATTGTTCAAATAAAGTTAATAAACATAAAAAATTGATAAATTAGTATTTAAATATATCTATTTAAGAGAAAATGAATAAAACTGAAAGTTCAAAAAAATAAGTTAGACAAAACAAAAAGATAATAGAAAGACATGAAAAAACAGATAAATGGAAGAAAAAAACAAACAATAATCCCCCTTAATTTTATTTTTGATAATAACACTATTAAAATTAAAAAATTTTTAATAATACTCGTGTTAAAAAGAAAAGATATAAAAAGGAAGCCATTTTACCCCAATAATATGGAAAAATTTGTTGAAAGGGATATCGAGAAAGTGATTCTCCCCTGGCTTGACTCAAGGGAGATTCTTGCAATCAGGGGCCCAAGGCAGAGCGGAAAAACAACCCTCCTCATGAAAATAAAAGATATTCTCGTGGGCCGGGGGGAAGAGGTCCATTTCCTTTCTTTTGAGGACGATCTTGAGAGAGAAAAATTTGAGGCAAATCCGAAGGAGTATATCACCTATTACGCAAGAGATAGTCGAAAACATTTTTTCCTTCTCGATGAAGTTCAGTACGTAAAAAACGCAGGAAAACTCCTAAAGCTGGTGTATGACTCTTTTGAAAATCTCAAGATTATCATAACCGGCTCATCAACTCTGGATATGAACAAAGTAGGGAGCTTTCTCGTTGGTAGGGTTCTTTTCTTCCCGCTCTATCCTTTTTCGTTCTCTGAATTCCTAAAGGCAAGGGATCAGAATGCATATGGGAATTACCATGAATCAAGGCTCAGGATTGCGTCGCCAAAAGAGGTTGGCACCATGTTCCTGGACACCCTAAACGGCTTGTTCAAAGAATACCTCATTTTTGGGGGATACCCCAAAATTGTATTGGAACACGATTTTGAGAAAAAGAAGTTTCTATTAAAAAATTTATTCCTTACCTATATCGAAAAGGATATCGTTAACGTTTATGGGGTCGGGTATAAGCAAAAAATCCTCGATTTAATAAGGATTTTGGCTTCTCAGGATTGCTCAATCCTCAACTTTCAGGAGTTATGCAGCCTCACCGGGCTTTACTTTAAAGAGCTTAAGACAATTTTAGGGATACTCGAGGATACCTATACGATTAGGTTGGTGAAGCCATTTCATAAGAATCTCAGGACCGAATTGCGAAAGAATCCCAAGGTGTATTTTCAGGATATTGGCCTGCGGAATGCCATCACTGGAAGATTCGATTTTTCCGAGGATGATTTTGGAAAGCTGCTGGAAAATGGCGTCCTCAGCCTCTGGAGGGAGGAAAGAGTTAACTTCTGGCGCACCAGCTCAAAAGCGGAAGTAGATTTTATCGTTGGGGAAACCATCCCCGTGGAAGTCAAGGTTTTCCCTAAGGTTTCCCGATCCTTGAGGAGTTTTTTAGCCGCTTACCATCCGGGGATTGCCATCGTGGCCAATTGGGATTCCTCAACCTCTCTGATGGTAGAAAAAACCAAAGTATTTTTTGTGCCGGCAGCGTTACTTTGAATGCACCCATTCCATCCGGCCTTAGACCGTTGCCGAGCGAAGCGAGCGCAACTAGGAAAATCCGAAGATTTTCTGTTGTCGGATTTCTTTTGAAACCTTGCCTCAAATTCATCCCTGAATCCTTTCATTTGATTCTCTTTTTTCTCCCAGTCAATCCCTTTATCCTTTAAAACGCCAAAGAACTTAAGTATTGCCTCCTTGCTTCCTTTCTTGGCCATCGTGTTTTCCTTGAATTCAAGCACTACGTCAGAAAAGCTTTGGTCATTGGCCTTCCTGGACTTCAGGAATTCGTAAGCCTCTTGTTTTAATGACCCATTGATGTTTACTATTAGGGGTGCATATTACCGGCGCCCATACATCTAGGTTGTGTTTTTTTAGTTTCTTCGAAGCATATCCCCTCTATGTCGATTAGCCGCCTTTAGGACCTATCCCGATGGACATTTCCAGCTCAATAGACCTAGACGGAGCACTAATTAGCTCATCTGCCAAATGGGATGGGCTCTTAGTTTCCCATATAATAATTATCAACTAGTAGTAACAAAACAGTTACTTTTATATAGTAGTAATACTTTTCTCCTTCTAGAGAGCATGAAGCATCGCATCTCATTTACTCTGGAGGAAGACACCGTTTTTGCTATTCAGGAGGCTTTGAGAAAAAACCGAAGGAAAGGGATTTTCACAAACAAGTCCAGGCTCATCGAATATTCTGTAAAAAATTTCCTAAATGGTGGAGATGGGTTTTCTCCCGGCCCAAGCAGGAACCCGGCCCAAGGTGATCGCCATGGCTGATCCGCACGGTGGCCATGGGAGCGATGAAGGCGGCCTTGAGAAAAAGGTAAAGGAAACTCCAAAGGGCCCGGCAAAACCCCTTGGGCAGGAAATCAGCGAAGCGTGGAAAAGCACCTGGGGGGCGATCGCGGGATTGCCCGGAGCGATTAAAACAGGATTTTCACACGTTTACCAGACTGCTAAGCCTGCAGCAGTCCTTGGTGGAGCATTAGCTCTCGGAGGCCTGGAAAAGCTCCTCTCGGCAGCAATCTACGGCGGAGGCTTTGTTGTCGGGAGGATGCTCTCAAACTGGAAGCAGGGCAAAAAGACAACCTACCGTGAGGCAACAAATGAGATGACGATAGGCGGCTTGCTTGGATGGGGCCTCAGGTACGGCTTCAATGCTGCAACAAAATACGGAGACATGATAGCAAAAGCCTATGGCTGGGGCTATGGGGTAGCGTCAAAAGCAGCTGCAAGCATGGCTGCCTATCCTATCTTCATGGAAGTCCATGAAGCCATGAACCGGATGCTTATCGGCGATTATAATCCAAAAGGAAGGAAGCAGATGGCTGGGGAAAGGAAAAAGGCATTGCTGTACACGGGATTGCCCGTCGCAGCAAACTGGAGCCTTACTCCGTTGTCCTGGAAGATCCCTATAGCTGCCGGCCTCATGGCAACCTATTCATTCCTCAAAAGCCCACCGAAGGAAAAGAAAGAGGAGAAGATGGCGAATTACATGGGGATGAATCCTTATGGAAGGGAATACTCGCATAGGTAGGCCGAAAACTGATGGGTAAAATAAAGTACCCCCTACAAATTATTGCACTTTTCTTTTTTGTAGGGGGGAAAGAGAGCGGGGGGAGAGAAGATGGCGAATCACAGGGGGATGAATCCGTATGCAAGGGAATATTCGGGTAGGTGAACGATTAAAAAGCTCACTTAAGCTTATGGTCCATCCCCTAGGATTAATCCAATCTTTGCCACAAACTTTGTCGCATAGTCAAATATCTCCTGCAACCTTCGTTCGGAGTAGGTTTTAATTGCAGAATACCGTGCAATATGGCTTTCCTTTTTTGCTTCCTCAAAATAATAGATATACTCATCCTCAAAGATTTTTTGCGACTGGTTAAGAATCTCAAGGTCTTCCCTTTCAAGCTTGTCAGGCACGAGAAGGTGTCCGAGTGCAATCTGGGCGGCGTCGTGGTCTTTAACCTCGTAGCCCTTGGACAAGATAGCTGCTTTTGCTGCGTAGAGCATCGAATAATAGGAGATGGTAATTGCCCAATAGTCCCAATGAAGTTTGGGGGGCTGGTCTTCAGTTGGCTGTATTTCCTTCACATGCTTGGCAATGAGCAGGCTGTTCTCCCCCTTGGTAAGGAAGAGTTTTATCTTAAACGACTCCCGTGATTTCCTGATTCTGCCCTCACCAATGGCCGTTGTAAACAAATGTGCATATGCTGTTCTGTCAAATTCCATGCAGTACCATCTCCCAAAACCCTTCAGGGTTTTTTAGTATTACATGGTTTTTTAATGCTTGCTTCCCGACATTCTCCTCTTTATCTTGAAGCATGGCAATAAATTCTTTTGCCGTGATGAACAGGGGATTGATCTTTTTTCTAAACAACACCTCATATTTTGAGAAAGAGATGGACTTCCCCCCATCCTTATTAATGATCAATATATCAATATCACTTTTTTCGCGTTCTTCACCCTTGGCGTAACTTCCGAAAAGAATAAGGGTTTCCTTCGGATCCAGCTCCCTCATTATCTTTCTAAGAATAGGTTGTTTATCGAGGAATTCTTTCCGTTCCTCATCCGATCCAACAGTAAGGAGTGCTTTTGCCACCGGGTTGGCAGTCTTCAAGCCCAATGTTTTAGATTTTCCAACAACTGCAACATCAAGGATGTCATTCATTTGATGAACAGTCCTGTAAAAGCTGGCGTAAGGAATGCCAACCAGCTTACTTAGCTCATGCATGGTAAAGCGCTGGTTCAGGTGTTTTCCCAAATAATTGATGATTTTAAGGTTATTATCCATATTTGGATAATATTATCCATAACTGATATATAAACTTTCCTTTTTGCGGGCGGGAAAGAAACCCGAGAAGAGAGGATGGCTGGTTATTGGGGCATGAAACCGAAGCAGTATTCATTGAGATATAGCAAGTGACACAAGTTTTTATGCATAATGTCACTTGCTTATCCCAAAGGGATACAAAAAACGTAATATTTTTTCGTATTACGAAGCAACATACTTTCTTGTATCTAAACTCTTGCGTTTTTGCTTATAAACGGTTCCGCCAGTATCCTCCGCTTTTGTAAATCTGCTTCTTCGACGATAGTTATCACTAAGTCGTCAAATGTTCTGCCTTGTATGTACCGTATGACTTCTCCGATACTCCAC
>JACPII010000023.1:0-13012 GCA_016188175.1 Candidatus Woesearchaeota archaeon
TGCAAAAGCTGGGTAAGGCCATGTACTGGCTCCATCCCATGCTGCCCGCAGTACCGGGAAAAATCCTCCCAAACATCTTTTGGAAGATCTATGTTCACTAATTCCTTACCCGCTGGTTCCATCGATTCCGTCCAACCCATAAGCCCCTGACTTCACCCCAACAACAATGTTTTTTATACACTAACTCAACGCACAGTCCTAACTCAGCAAACTGATGATCAGCCCGTTTTATTTTTTATTCTCTTCAACAGCCGCCTGGGCTGCCGAAAGGGTTGCGATAGGGACCCGGTAAGGGGAGCAGCTCACATTGCTCAGCCCAATCCTGTGGCAAAACTTGACCGACTCGGGATCTCCGCCATGCTCTCCGCAGATGCCGATATCCAAATCCTTCTTTATTTTCCTCCCTTTTTCTATGCACAGCTCCATGAACATCCCGACACCGCCCTGGTCGATGCTTTGGAATGGGTCCCGTTCATAGACTCCTGCCTCGACATAGGCCCCAAGGAACCTTCCAGCATCATCCCGGCTGAAGCCGCAGCTCATCTGGGTCAGGTCATTTGTCCCGAAGCTGAAGAAGTCAGCCTCAGGAGCGATTTCATCGGCAGTCATTGCAGCCCGGGGAACCTCGATCATCGTCCCGACCCAATAATCCTTCCCCCGCTTTTGGCCAAGGGAACCTGCTACCTTTTCAACAATCTCTTTTTGCATCGTAAATTCCTTGACGTGGCCCACAAGCGGGATCTCGATTTTAGCGATTGGCTTAAATCCTTCCTTTCTGCACTCGATCGCTGCTTCCAGGATTGCTTTCGCCTGCATTTCAGTGATCTCAGGGAAGCTGATGCCTAACCGGCAGCCTCTGAAACCCAGCATAGGGTTAAACTCGTGGAGGTCAGAGATCGTTCTTTTGATCTTTTCTTTGGTGACATTCATCTCCATTGCCATATGCTCAATCTCAGCCTCCTCTTTCGGCAAAAATTCATGCAATGGCGGATCAAGAAGCCGTATCACGACGGGCTTGTTGTCCATTACCTTGAAGATGGCCTTGAAATCTGCCTTCTGCATCGGCTCAATCTTTGCAAGGGCTTTTTTCCTTCCTTCAAGGGTGTCGGCAAGGATCATCTCACGCATCGCCTTAATCCTTACACCTTCGAAAAACATGTGCTCCGTCCTGCAAAGCCCAATCCCTTCAGCGCCGTAGTTTGCAGCAGTCTGCGCATCCTTGGGCGTGTCCGCATTGGTCAATATCCCTAGCCGCTTGGCCTCGCGGGCCCATTCCATCACCGTCCCAAAATTTCCGCTCAAGACCGGGTCAACGACAGGGACTTTCCCAAGGATGACCTCTCCCGTCGAGCCGTCGAGGGTAAGATAATCTAGTTCCTTGACGGTTTCTCCGCCGACAGTAAAAAGCTTTTTGGGCTCTTCAATTTTTATTTCTGAGCAGCCGGCAACACACGGCGTCCCCATTCCACGGGCAACGACCGCTGCATGAGACGTCATTCCACCTCTCGCGGTCAGGATGCCCTGCGATGCATGCATCCCCTCGATATCTTCGGGGCTTGTTTCCAACCGGACAAGGATTACTTTCTCCCCTTCTTTGGCAAGCTCATGGGCCCTTTCGGCGGAAAAGACTGCCTTTCCGACAGCGCCTCCAGGAGAGGCAGGAAGCCCCTTGGCAACAACTTTCGCTTTCTCTTTTGCGACGGGATCAAGCTGCTTGTGAAGGAGCTGGTCAAGCTGCCCAGCCTCAATTTTCAGCAGGGCCTCCCTTTTGGTGATAAGCCCTTCCTTAACCATCTCAACAGCGATCCTCACCGACGCCATCGCAGTCCTTTTCCCACGCCTTGTCTGGAGGATGAACAATTTCCCTTCCTGGATAGTAAACTCCATGTCCTGCATATCCTTGTAATGCTTTTCGACTTTGAGATAGATCTTTTGAAGCTCATCATACGCGATAGGCATCTGCTTCTTCAGTTCGTCAATGTGCTTCGGAGTCCTTATTCCGGCAACAACATCTTCCCCCTGCGCATTCATCAAGTATTCTCCATAGAGCTTGTTTTCACCCGTGCTTGGGTTCCTCGTAAACAAGACTCCTGTCCCCGACGTGTCCCCCATATTTCCGAACACCATCGTTTGTACGTTCACTGCCGTCCCAAGCAGGCCGGTGATGGTATGGATGCGCCGGTAAGCGATTGCCCGCTTGCTGTTCCATGAATTAAAGACTGCATCGATTGCCATCTTCAGCTGCTCCTTTGGCTCGTTGGGAAAAAGCTTGCCCGTATGTTTTTTTACGACATCTTTATAGCCGGCGCAGACCTTTTTCCAATCTTCTGCAGCCAATTCTGTGTCAAAAGAATATCCTTTCGTCTCTTTGAGCGAATCAAGGACCGCTTCAAAGTGCTTGTGCTCAACGCCCATAACGACATCGCCAAACATGTTGATGAATCTTCGGTAGGCGTCGTATGCAAACCTTTCATTTCCCGTCTTTTTTGCAAGCCCTTCAACAGACAGGTCATTAAGGCCAAGGTTCAATACCGTGTCCATCATGCCGGGCATCGAGACAGCAGCTCCTGACCTGACCGAGACGAGCAGGGGGCTGTTGGGATCGCCGAGTTTTGCCCCCATCTTGTTCTCAAGCTCCTTCAGTTTAAGCTCGACCTGATCAAACATCCCCTGAGGATACTTTTTTCCGAGCGAATAGAACTCTGCGCAGGCCTCTGCCGTGATGATGAACCCCGGCGGAACAGGAAGCCCAAGGGCAGTCATCTCCGCAAGGTTCGCTCCCTTGCCTCCGAGGACATTCTTCATATCCTTGTTCCCTTCCTCAAAACTGTAAACGAACTGCTTTGCCATGATAGTAGCCTCCCTGACAGTAATCGGTATGGGTATGGTAATTGGTAAAAAACGGGTTGATGGCCGCTATTTAAATTTTATGCTTCATCCCTTCGATGATAAGTTTGAAGAAATCCCAAAAACGCTTGGCATTATGATGAATTATTTTTCTCCTGGTCCGCCTTTATGATGGCATCAACAACCTCTTCAACGACACTTCCATCGATCGCAAACCCAACCCCTTCAAAGCCGGATATCTTGAAGTTATTGATCCCGACGATCCTTCCGTCGCGGTTCACCAATGGGCCGCCGGAGTTACCTGGATTGATAGGGACATCAGTCTGCACGTAGGAAATTCCATTGTTAAGGACCCTTTTTGTTGCGCTGATAATCCCTTCCGTGACGGTAAAATCAAGCCCCCCCGGGTTCCCTAATGCAATAACTTTTTCCCCAACTTTTAAGGACCGGGTATCGGCAAACCAAAGCTCTGGATGTGTTCCTGAAATCTGGAGGACGGCAACGTCAGCATTGATATCGACACCGGCAAGCCGGGCATTTAATGTTTCCTTCCCATAAGTCACCGCCCGGGCGATGCTTGCCCCCTTGATGACATGATAATTGGTTACCACATACCCGTCTTTAGAGATGATGGCGCCGCTTCCCAATCCGACATCAGTCTGGATGCTGACAACGGACGGCAAAACCTGCTCGACAATCTTGGAAAAATCGGAAGAATCCACCTGGATGGTTGCAAGCTCCTTTTTCAGGTCCTCCAGCTTCTGGTTGCTCTGGGACTGAAGGTCATCGACAACGCCGGCCAATGTCCCGATCCTTTTGTCGGTGCCTTCTTTGAGGTTTTCAACCTGCGATTCAAGCAGCTTATCCTCAAGCGAAAGATTTCTCTTGATATCCTGAACTTCCTTGCCCAAAATCCCGATGAGGCTGGCGAGATTGTTCTCGGCCGCATTGAGCTTGCTGTTCATATCCTTCCGGGCAGAAAAAGAAAGGAAGTACGAAAATCCAGCAACCGCCAGCCCGACCATGAGGATGATGGCAAGTGTTTTATTGTCTTTCTTTTCACCCATATACATCCCGTAAGGCATCCGATTTAAAAAACTTATTGAAATGGGATAAGGTGTGGGGCAGTAAACCTTCACCCGGAACCAAAACCCCAACATTTTTAAACAAAGGGCAGATTCTTCCTCCACAAGGAATGTAGGTATTTGCTTACCTGAACCTTGAGATAGTGGGTTAATAAAAGAACAATAATTGGAGATGATGGAGGCTGCGATGGGAATGTACAAATATGTCAGGGAGATATGGAAAGACCCCCAAAAAGAATTGGGGGACATCTGGAAGAAAAGACTTCTCGCCTGGAAAGAAGAGCCAGCTACAATTAGAGTTGATAAGCCTACAAGGATTGACCGCGCAAGGTCTTTAGGCTACAAGGCAAAACAAGGCTATCTTATCATAAGGGAGCGCCTGCTCAAGCAGAGGCGCATGCGCCCGCAGATGAGGCATCCGCGCAGAAGCAAGCATATGCGGAGGAAAAAAGTCCTTCACATGTCTTACCAGTGGATTGCTGAACAGCGTGTTGAGCGCGCCTATCCCAACTGCACCGTCCTCAGCAGCTACTTTGTCGGGGAATCCGGAACATCGATCTGGTACGAAGTTATCCTGATTGACCGCTCCCATCCCGTCATCAGGGCAGACCCGCACATCAACTGGATTTGTGAAAAAAAGGGAAGGGCGATCCGCGGAATCACCACTGCCGGCCGAAAGACCAATATGGGGAAGTAGGCATCAAAGAAGGTTGGTTGGTCATGGTTAGGGGAGACGCTATATGTGCAGATTGTGGCTATAAATCCCCTTTCTCTAGCTTTTGGTTTTGTAAGGGGAGCACATGCCATTCGTTTGGATGCACCAAATGCAAGAAAATACATATAGCAAATCACTTTGATAATCGTAACTTTGTTTACAGCGAAAAGTGATTTGCATATTAGGAAATAACCTTACAATCATTTTAAAACATACGAAAATTAAGGTTATTTCCTATACCTTTTGCGATGAAGAATTTAAAGCAGTGGGGAAAGAAAAGAAATGCCCCTACTGCCGCTCCGACCTTCTCGACTATCCTTCTGAACTCAAAAATCTGAAAAAACTAGGCCGCAGGATAGTATGCCCCCGATGCAGCAAACGGTCGATGAAAATAGAATCAAACATCTCGAGATGAAAAAAATAAAACATAACTGATTCAAAGGAGTGATTGTCGCCTTACTTATCTTGCCTTCCCTGTTTTCTTCCTTAAATCGCAAACATATTTATCTGCTTCACCTATGAAGTAGTCTTTTTCCTTTTGGGTTAGAGATTTTGCCTTTGCCCTATATTCAAGGCACAGATGGATAATATGGTTTTCTTCTCTTCCTAAATGCTTTGCCAATTTCCTAAAGGATGGATCAAAGTTGTACCCGTAGTTTAGTTGGGCATCAATGTTGCATAATCTTAATATTGCCTTGATGAAATCGTCAAATGACCTCCCAAATTTTCCACTCTTGACATCTCTCACGTTCATCTCAGCATAGGCAAGCCAATATGCTAATTCTTTTTCTAATGGGATTCCATGTGTTGGAAATTTGGGCAGGGCGTGTTTTTGAGCACTCAGAAATTGCCATCTTACTCTGGGCTAAAGCCCAGAGATTGCGATTGGCAATTTCTGTTGTTTCAAAGTCTAATTTTCTTCCCCATACCATGGTGTAAAAGGGAAATTGTTTAACCAATACCCCGATAGGAATTCCGAAGATTTTATGTGCTGTAATCCTGCTTTTTGCTTTTCCTCCTTCCAGTTCACTGATGGGGATTCTGCTGTAATCCTGCTTTTTGCTTTTCCTCCTTCCAGTTCACTGATGGGGATTCCATGGAATTTTGTATCTTTTCCACCGCAAAGGTCATTTTTATGCTCAATAAAATAGGCATTTATCCTATCTTCCTTGCCAAAATCAAAATCTGAAGAAACGATGCAGAATAAATCAATATCACTTTCTGGTTTTCTTTCGGGAGTCAAAATTGTCCCTGCGAGATATACGGTAATCAAATCAATGCCCATCTGTTGGACCAAATATTCCACAATTCTATTAACGGTTCTTTTTATTTGTTTAGTTTCTTCTGATTCCCAAAAGTGAGTATGCAACATATTACAATCGATAGTGATGAACTATAAAAAACTTTGTGACATGGTGGCAACCGCTTTTTTTATTGATGGCACTCAGTTAGTAGTATACAAAGGACATAAACGCCTTGCGGACCCAATCCGACCAAACAAGAAGCTGAAAAAACAAACAGGCCGATTTTTTGTCCCCTGATTATTTCTATCTGCCAATCCCCCTAATGATATCTCCTCATCCATTGCTGCTCTTTAGGCTCGTCAACGCCGAATTTCTCCCCGCCAACTCGGACGGTTTCGGAAGTTTCCGTCTCCCACGATTGTTTCCCCGCGCCTTTTTTCTCCTGAGGCTTCCAGGGGTTGATAGTATTCCCGCCTTGTTTGCTGTTCGATTTCCTTTTCCAGTTCCATTTGACATCGTTCCAGCCCTGGGAGATATCATCGCGCCAGTAGAACGTCAGGCCTCCTATGGCCATGAGGAGAAGCCAGACAATGGCAAATTTATAGCTCGTCACGAGCCTCCCCGTCGTTGCGACAACTTTCCCCGTTATCCTGGAAACCCCCTGGGCGATTTTCTTCGGCAGCGAGCGTTGGTCTGATGTGATGCCGACAGCCGACTTCGCAAGGACTTTCTCCTTGTTGAATATTTCCTGCTGCTGCTCACCTGCAACAACCATCCCTGTACCAAGCACAGGCTGCCCATCCTGTTGCGCAGTCTCAGGTGACGGAATGACTGGCTCGGCCTTCTCAGAAACAGAGACTTCATAATTCCCCGGGGGTACTTCTTTCGAGAGATTGACCTGCATCTCCTCCCCGACCGCTAAGGATATCGTCTTCTCCAGATATATCGTTTCGTTTTCTTTCTCTAGATAGATAACCGTCTTGTTATTGTACTCAACATTCCCATCATTCTTGATGATCACCATTTCACCGCTGATTGTCGAGACGATCTTCGCAACAGGCAGTATCGTAATGGTTTCTTCAGCTTCAAGCGCTTCGAAACGGCTCTTGAGCGCGTAGTCACCCGGCAGGGTATTTGAGGAGAAGATATGTTCAAAATAGCTGTTGGAAGAGAGGGGGAGCTGGAATATGACGACATCATCCGAAAAAAGCTTCGCCTGGATGAGGCTTGTGTTCAGGACAGCGCTTATCCGGTCTCCTGCCTGATCAAAAAAATCCACAACAAAGCGGAGTTTTTCAAGCGGCGCATAATTTTTTTGGAGCATATCGAACTTAAGGGTTGTCGGGACAGACGCGATAGTTATTCCTGTCTCTGACTCCCCCTTATTCCCAAAGGAATCATTGATGATAACGCGCAGCTGATGGCTTCCCGATTTAGGCTTGCTCCCCAGGACTAAGTCATAGGAAAATCCATCCTGCTCCAAAACAGATTGATAGATGATATCCTGATATGTAATCGTGACAAAACTTTTTTCCATCGTGCTATGGAGTTTTTTTGCAGTGCCCGTAACGGATATAGTCTCACCGGGCTTTGCCTCAGATTTCGAGAGGCTTAAGGTTAGGCTCAATTCAGAAACGACGGAAAATGCCGGGGAAGAAGCACCTTCTATCAGATTCCCCTCAAGGTCCTCAAGGGAAACGCGGAGATTACAGCTCCCGATGTCCCTTGCACGCACCGGGGGAACGCCCATCTCTATCGTTCTTCCAGCCTCAAGCAAGACCGGCTGGGCAAAGAAGAGCATCTCACGCTGAGGGCAATTGAATAACGCCTTCACCACGGCTTCCCCGCCTGCCGTTGGAGCGATGGAAATCCTCCCCAGGACGGGCTCACCGAGATTATATTTATCAAATTCAGCAGAGATGGAAAGAGAAGCAAATGCTCCTTGCGTGAGAAACACCAATAAGATTACCCAACCGAAAAGTTTCATTGCCCAAGCCTCTTGTCGATTTCCCCAGCAATCTCCCGCAGGTCATTGAAGGTCCGCGCCAGGTCCTTCTGGACTTCATCGACAAGATGGGTTAGAGAATCCACCCTTAATAAATATTTCCTTCCATCATGCAATACCATGCCGCCCTCCATCAGCCTGTTCAGGTGGTGGATGACAGTTGCCCGTGAAAGCCCCAAACGGTAGGAAAGGTCATCGGACGTCAAAGGCTGGTTCTTTTTGGCTGATTTGAGAAGCTCGATAAAAATCCTGAAGCACGATTTATCTTTGTCCCTGGCCCCAAAGAGCCCGAGCGCATTCCCGAACCATTGCAGCTCTTCATTGATGGAAGTTTGCCTGGGCTTGATCCCCCTTACAATAGTTATCCGCTGCTCAAACCTGACCTGCATAAAGGCAATGGAAAGGCTGACTATATAAACATTTCGATGGAAAGGGCAAATACTGTATACTCAAGAATATAAATGTTTAAATACTAGGATATAAAACCTATCTTCTGTTGACTTTAAGTCAACCAAACTGATATGGAAAAATCCAAAGAAAGGGTTGATGCTCAGAAGGAGGGAGCTCATCAGGAGCACCTTCAGAAGAAAACAGATGAAAGCTCCCAAGCCGGGAAGGAGCACCTTCAGAAGAAAACAGATGAAAGCTCACAAGCCGAAAAGATATCCGAGCTTACCGATACCCTCCAGCGCCTCCAGGCAGAGTTTGAAAACTATAAGAAGTACATCGCAAAGCAGCAGAAGGACTTCTTCTGCTATGCAAAGGCAGAGACCATCGCAAAAATACTCCCCATCCTCGATTCATTCGAGAGGTCATTCAAGCACCGGGATGAGCCCAGGGAATTTTCCAAAGGGATGGAGTTGATTTTCCATCAGCTTGCAACGGCACTCCAAAACGAAGGCCTCCGTAAGATCGAGACGGTTGGGAAGAAAGTCGATCCGTTCCAGCACGAGGTCCTCCTTGCCGTTGAGGATGGGCGGCCGGAAGGAACCATCATCGAGGAGCTCCAGGCAGGATACTTCCTCGGAGACAAGGTGCTCCGGCACGCAAAAGTGAAGATCAGCAGGCCAAAACAGCAGCCCGCAGAAAAGACGGAAGAAGGGGCAGCCGGCAATGACAATAAAAACAAGGTATTTGTTTAGCATCCTAAGGCCGAAACGCCCTTGAGTCTCCTTCGAGTCAGTCGCGGGGGGACGACCCCTACGGGGACGCAGGACCATCATGCCCATCGTCGAGCGTTTCGAAGATGCTAAACAAATACAAAACACAAAAAAAGAGGGACAACAATGAAAGACGAAAAGATCAACATGAGCATTAATGATGGGGATGCATTTTACGCCCACGAGCTGAGCATCAACTTTAACCCCCTTCAGTTTGTTTTTGATTTTAAAAGTGTGACGCCAAGGGTTGACCCCCGAAGCAAGGATCGCGCATCCATCTGCTTGAAGCACAACGTTGTTTTAGTCGATCCCTTTCACGCAAAACGCGTCTCAGAGCTGCTCGGCAAGGTCATCAAGCGGTATGAAAAAGAATTTGGGAAGATAGAAAAGCCCAAAGCCCTCGCAGCCCTCGAAAAAAAGACGAAGAAAGAGGCAGAGAATACAACGATCCACGAAGACAAGATTGAGGCTCCTAGCTATATCAGCTGAGGGCCAGAAAAGCATAAAGCCCAGGAAAAGAAAAAAAACAGGTTAACGAAAAGAAAACAACAGGTGAGTAAAATGGCAGAAACAAAAACAAAGAAAGAAAAGATAATCGGGATAGATTTAGGGACATCGAACAGCGCGGCTTCCGTGCTGCAGGCAGGGAAACCAGTCATTATTCCCTCTGCAGAAGGGATTACCCAATACGGAAAAGCATTTCCCAGTGTCGTAGCTTTTTCCAAAGAGGGCCATCTCCTTGTGGGGGAGCCCGCCCGAAGGCAGGCAGTGAGCAACCCTGAAGGGACCATCCTCGCTGCAAAAAGGAAGATGGGAACAAGCTTCAAGTATAAGATCCATGGGCAGGAATATACTCCCCAGCAGATATCTGCGTTTCTCCTCCAGAAAATAAAGAAGGACGCTGAGGAATTCATCGGTGAACCGGTAACAAAGGCAGTCATCACCTGCCCCGCCTATTTTGATGACAACCAGCGCCAGGCGACAAAAGATGCCGGCACCATCGCCGGCCTTGAAGTGGTAAGGATCATCAATGAGCCAACGGCTGCATGCCTCGCATTTGGGCTGGACAAGGCAGGGCAGTCATTGAAGATTCTCGTGTATGATTTCGGCGGCGGAACTCTAGACTGCACCCTCATGGACTACAGCGAGGGAGTGTTTGAAGTGAAAGCTACATCCGGGGACACCCAGCTGGGCGGCACCGATATGGATAACGTCATCATCAATTTTATCATTGATGATTTCAAGAAAAAGAAAGGCATCGACTTGAGCGATGACGATACGGCGATGCAGCGCCTCCGTGAAGGTTCCGAAAAGGCGAAGATCGAATTGAGCACAACGATGGAAACATCCATCAACCTTCCGTTCTTGACCGAAAAGGATGGAGCGCCCATCCACTTAGAGATGACCTTCAACAGGGCAAAACTGGAAGAGTTGGTAGGCCCCCTCATCAGGAAGTGCGAGAAGCCTTTGCGCCAGGTCCTTGACGATGCAAAGCTGAAGCCGTCCGAGATTGATAAGATCATCCTTGTAGGCGGGCCGACACGCATGCCCATCATGAGGAAATTTGTCGAGGATTTTGTCGGAAAGAAGGCGGAGCGTGGAGTTGATCCCATGGAATGTGTTGCCCAGGGAGCTGCCATCCAGGCCGGAGTGCTTGCTGGAGAAGTTAAGGACATTCTCCTGCTCGATGTGACCCCCCTCACGTTAGGAATTGAGACTCTGGGGGGCATAAGGACTGAGCTTATCCCAAGGAACACAACCATTCCAACTAAGAAAAGCCAGACATTTTCGACGGCATCAGACAACCAGACTGCAGTAACCATCCACGTCCTTCAGGGGGAACGCCCCATGGCTGCCGACAACAAATCATTGGGAAGGTTTGATCTGGTAGGCATCCCTCCGGCACCCAGGGGAATCCCGCAGGTAGAAGTGGCCTTTGACATCGATGCAAACGGATTGCTCCATGTCTCTGCAAAGGATTTAGGGACGGGAAAGGAGCAGAGCATCAGGATTACGGCAACACAAAAGCTCAGCGACGAAGAAGTCGAGCGCATGAGAAAGCAGGCCGAGCAGTTCTCTGACCAGGACAAGCAGCGGAGGGAAGAGGTCGAGGCGATAAACACCGCAGATAATCTAGTCTATACGACCGAGCGTTTGTTTAAGGATTTTGAGGGCAAGGTCGAAGGAAAAGAGCTTGAGACACGCAAAGGAAAAGTAATCGAGCTGAAGGAGCTTCTCAAGCCCGAAAAGAAAGATGTTGCTGCAGTAAAGAAAAAGATGGACGAACTGCAGGAGCTCACCCAAAAGCTGTCTACGGAACTCTACCAAAAGGCAGCCCAACAGAAGCAGGGCCAAAAAGGAGAAGGCCCGGGCCAGGGTTTCCAGGGGCAGCAGGAAGGAAGAAAGCCAGATGATGATAATGTTGTCGATGCAGAAGTGGTCGATGAAGGGGAGCCTAAAAAGGAAAAGCATAAAAGGTAAGTATAGGTTTTCCGTATTTGTTTAGCACCACTGAGAAATTCGTCGGAATTTCTTGTGCCTCGCTCACTTCGTTCAGAGGCTCTGAGAAATCCGTTGGATTTCTGGAACCCCCCCACTTCGTTCGGAGGCTTCGAAATCCTAGACGATACACCGCAGGCGCTGCGTCCCCGGATGGGTGAGCGTAGTGTTCCGGTTCGTTCCGAACGGAGGGCGGCCCCCCGCAACGCACTAGCCGGGAGGTAGATAAAAGGATTTCGACCTTAGGGTGCTCAACAAATACGGTTTTCCCGCAACAACGATGGCAAAGGACTACTATGAGATACTTGGCGTTAAACGAAATGCGACTAAAGAGGAAATCAAGAAATCCTACAAGCAGTTAGCCAAGCAGTATCATCCTGACATCAACAAAGACAGCGGCTCATCTGAGAAATTTAAGGAGATCAACGAGGCTGCCTCAGTCCTTGGTGATGATGAAAAGCGCGCGCAGTATGACCGCTACGGAGATGCTGACGCGTTTAAGAAGGCATCAGGGTTCTCTGGATTCGACCCCAGCCAGGCTGGCTTCGACTTTTCTGATTTTGCCTCGTTTGATTTTGGCGACATATTTGACCGGTTCTTCGGGGGAAGCCCGTTTGGGGGATCCCGGGGGGGCAGGCAGAACAGAAGATACGAGCAAAGCGGCGCTGATTTGCGATATGACCTTTCTATAGCGCTGGAGGAGGCTGCGCATGGGGCTGAGAAAGATATCTCCATCCCAAGAAACGAGGCATGTGATAAGTGCAGCGGAAGCGGGGCAAAAAGCCCCAGTGATATAGCCCAATGCCCGGATTGCAGCGGATCAGGAATCATGCGAAGGACCCAAAGGACACCTTTCGGGTTATTTTCTACACAGACCACCTGCAGGAAATGCTCCGGTGAAGGAAGGTACATCAAGGAAGAATGCGCCCACTGCGACGGAACCGGAGTCGTCCACTCAAAAAAGAACATTAAGGTCAAGATTCCTCCAGGAGCCGAGGAAGGCACCAACCTCCGAATCACAGGCGGTGGGGAGGCTGGCGAGCGGGGAGGCCCGGCAGGGGACCTCTATATTGTCATCCACATGAAAAAACACCCCGTCTTTACAAGGGAAGGAGATGATATCTACGCAAAAATGAGCATCCCATTCAGTGTTGCAGCGCTTGGTGGAGAAGTTGAGGTTTCAACGATCGACGGCAAGGCGACCCTCAAAATCCCTCCAGGAACCCAGTCAAACACCATCTTCAGGATGCGCGGGAAAGGGATACCCTATCTGCACAACCACGGAAGCGGTGACGAAAATATTGAGGTTGTCATTGATGTCCCCAAGTCGCTCTCAAAGAAACAAAAGAAGCTCCTTGAGGACTTTGCAAAAGAGGACAAGAAAGGATTTCTGGGGAAAGTGTTTGGGTAGGCGCTGATAGGCTATGTTTGTTTAATCCTGCCCAGTTCCAAAAACC
>JACPII010000023.1:13034-29087 GCA_016188175.1 Candidatus Woesearchaeota archaeon
CCAAAAACCACAAAGAATAAATACTCTCCTTCTCAGGATGATGATACCCCCATGAACCGAAAAATAGATCATTTAAGAGATAGCCAAATCCAACCCGCACTCATTCCCATTTTTATTTTATTCATTATGCTTTCCATCCCGGCTTTCGCCATGATCGCAAATCCCGCAAGCCAGATGGAAGAGGTGACCCAGGACCCGCAGGGAGACCCCGGTGCCCAGGACCCGCAAGGCGGCCAGCCTCCAGACGGGCAGGGCCAGGATGATGGGTTCATTCCACCTCCACCCGAAATCATTCCTGTCGACGGCGGCTTTGATGAAAACCCTGCCGGCGGCCTTGGGCCTCCTGCCGGCGGACCCTGTACTACCCAAAACATCATCGGTTTCGGCGATTCGCTTCCTGATCCACCATCGGATGCAAAATGCGAGGATATGGACTTGTTTACTCCCCTCCCAGGTTCGGGATTTTTTATGGTTGCAAAAAGCGGGGATTATGTCTGTAAGGAAGAGAACAAAGGCAAGGGAAAGCCATACTGTTATGCTATCCGGCTCATTGGGGGGACCAGAAGAATTTTCCTCTGCGATTGCATGGCAGTCTCTGGAAGGAGTTCCAATGGATATCAGACCCCGGGAATAAAGGCAGCCTGTTGTGAGAAGGAGGTTAAGCCAGAATTTGCACTTAAGGATTCCTCCTGTTCCAAAGCCATCTCAAAGGCAAATCCTTTGCGGATGCCGGTTGCAAGCTGCTGCAAACAAGCTCCCTCCAAGGATAGCCTGTGTTCCTCGATGGCTTTATTCGGCCAGCCGGGCTCGGCTAAGACGGGGGATGAAGCTTGTAATGTCCTTCCCGGGGGAAAATGCATTTCCACAGCATTCGCAGATGGGAGGATTGCTGACTGCAAGTACCCCCATACGAAAACCGCACAGGTAACGTGTTGTTATGGCACTTCAATATTCCCCGAAAATCCACCTACCGGACTTGGGCTTGACCCCCAAGGCAACCCTATCCAAGGATTTCCAGCCGGAGGATTAACCCAGGATCAAGCGCCCATTCCCTCAGTTGTGATGTGTTATAAAAAAGCAGGAATTTTAGGAACACTTCAATCGGGAAACGAAATGTGCATTCCCGAAGGGACGGCATGCACCTCTGCTGTCACCAAAAAAGGTGAATCAATTTCCTGCCAGCAATATTCTGCTGATATCCTCTCTGCAATCTGCTGCTGGCCCCCGATGATTAAAGGAAGGGCCTGTGAAACAAAAGGGGTAAGAAACGGGGAAACAGGAAATTCAGTCTGCGCTAACAGAGGGAGTGCTTGTGTAAGCACGGATGATCCGATAGAGCCAAAGCCGATTGACGTTGCAAACCTTGACGGGGGTTCCGGTGGCCAGGCAGGTGGAGGGCCCTGCGACACCTCCTTTAAAGCTAACCAGTTCCATGTTTGTTATTTTGATGGGATATCTCCAAAAAAAGATTCCAGCACTTCCCTCTTCCAAAAGGATTATGAGCCCTTTGCCTCACCTGTTGGAACCGCGTCTGGGTTTCTTCACCCTTTTGGGAAGGGAGAGATTGCAGGCACAAAAAAGAGTGACAAAGTTTCTGGAATCTGGCGGTCAGAAGTTTCTTTTTTACCAGGTGAATACACATTTACCACTTCCTCCGATGATGGGGTAAGGCTGTCAATCGAAGGCATCGGCGCGGTTATCAACAATTTTAAAATCCACTCCGAGACACAAGACACTTCAACAAGGATACCCCTTAGGGCTCCTTCCCCCCAGCCCCAAAGTGAAGTAAAGAAAAAAATAACCCTTGAATGGTTCGAGAGTGAAGGGGGTGCCACAATTAGCCTTTCCTGGGTGAGATTTCCTCTGGATTTTGACGATGATGGAATTTCAGACGGCCAAGACTCAGACAGGGATGGAGACGGCATCCCCAATAACCAGGATCCAACCCCCGATGGAAAGAACGGCTTCAGCGAGGGAAAAATAAAGGCCTGGCTCAAAGGTATGATAAAGGCGCAGGAAGTTTTTCTGGAAGTGATTTTGCACCCTTAACCCCAGCCCAGGTGGATGGGGGAGATTTTTGCTTTAAGAGGTCTAAACTACTC
Source organism: Candidatus Woesearchaeota archaeon (assembly GCA_016188175.1). Taxonomy (GTDB): domain Archaea; phylum Nanobdellota; class Nanobdellia; order Woesearchaeales; family JACPBV01; genus JACPII01. Next base: position 15,137 of record JACPII010000023.1, read on the forward strand.
CGGGCGGAAGGCCTGCAGGGTTCTTTTCTATCCCGAGCCTAAAGCTGGCTCTGAAACCCCGAATTTTCGATGATGGAGGCAACCCTTTCGGGAACAAGATGCTCCCAGGGATCACCCTGTTTCATCTTCTCCCTGATTGAAGTCCCGCTGTATCCGGGAATGAGGCTGATTCTTTTAACCGCGGCTTTTTTCATTTCAAAGAGGGAGGCAACATAAGGATTTCCCGTATAGACAATATCAAACGGGGGGCAGAGCTTTTTCACATGGTCAACCCACAGAGCATCATTTTCGATGTCCGGTATCGCAATAACTTCCAACCCGGGGAGGGCATTGTCCTCTAAAGCCATCCGGACCATCTCTTTCCGCTCCTCCAACGTAAACGGGTTTTTTTCTGTCCGTGATTTTTGGGCTGAGCCGATCGCGATGATGACACGGCTGCATTCTTTGAGGATGAGTTTGATGTCCTCCACATGGGCGTTATGCAGCGGCTGAAAGCGCCCGATGAACAAAGCAGTAGCCATAGAGAAAGAAAAGCGAATATGGTTTTTAAATATTCCCAATGCAAGGTCGCATTGAAAAGTCCTCGCATTCGCTCGGGTTGCCATCAAGCTCAGCTTGGATGGGGTTATCAAATGCTGACACGAAGAAATCCTCGAGATTTCTTGTGCCTCGCTCGCTACCGCTCGGAGGTTCTGAGAAATTCATCGGAGTTTCTGGGACCTCCTCGCTCCGCTTCGGAGGCATCCCCGTAAGGGACGTCCCCCTGTCAGCTCAAAGTTATCACGATATAGCTTCGCAAAAAGGATGGCAACAGAAAATCTGTGGATTTTCTTAGTTGCGCTCGCTTCGCTCGGCAACAACCTTCAACTTTTCAATGCAACCCAATGCAAATACGTGCATAGCGCCAACCAGAGATTGATATGAGAAATTTCTGAGCGCTGTTGGCCCGAGCGGATGCGAGATTCAGGACAAAGCCCAATGCAAAGTTTTTCCTGTCCCACACCCCAATGCCAAAATAAAAATAGGAAAGAATCTTAATCGTTGCCTTGCCGGGCAGCCGAATTATCCCGTGACATTCCCATTGGTTCCCCATCGACAGAGAAAAGGACGGAATCATGCCCAACGTCAAAGAGGCCAAGCCTCGCCCCCGCATCCAGCCAGCCGTGGGCATAGTTGACGCAGGCAAACGCATTTACAAAATCTCCCTTGGCCTGGAAATGCCGGGCATCCTCAATATACCTCGTTGCCATATCGAGAAACTCTTCCCCATTTTTCCGCCAATTGATCTCTTTAGATGGGGCGATTTTTACTTTGGCAAGAGCCTTAGCGGAAATAGCAAGATACCGGGAAAGTTTCTCAGGAGAAATCTCAGCTGCCATACGCTCAGGAAGCTTGAATGGCCTTTTTTTCCTGATTTTTGTGGAACGCGGTGATCGGATACGGCCTTTTGACGGTAAGGGGGATGAGGTCACGTTCAAATTCCCTTTTGGCTATTTCAACCGGGTTAAACCTCATAGCCGCAAGATCCCCTTCCGAGAGCTTTAACAGGATCGGTGCCCCTGAAGAGATTTGAAGCGCCCGTGCGCCGATAATCCTTGCTTTTTCAAAACGAGTGTATTCAAAAGAATCTTTCCCTTCCGCTTTTTGCTGAGCCATGGTGTTTCCCCCTTTCATCCAATAAATTTTCCGATTTTATCTCTTTTCCAGGAGCAGTTTCCGGAGCATTTTTCCCTGTTCGATCCCGATAGTGATCATGGCCTGGATTTCCTCTGCTGTTAATGGTGTTTCGCCGCCTTTCTGGAGCGCGCAAAGGTCTCCATTCTCAAGAGATGCTACGGTCAGGCGTGCATCGATAAACTCTTCTTCCTCAGTCGATGGATCGACAAAAAGGTGATTTCCTATCTTGCAGACCGTAACGGAGATAGGCAATGCCTCAAGGACAAGATGGTTCTTGGTTTTGTCTTTGTAATTGACCTTGTCCCCATCCAGTTTTGGCAGCACCGTATCCTGAAGGGCAGCCAATGCCCCAAACGAAGACGCATCGAAGAGGTTCCCGGCATCATTGAGAGAACAGACATCGATGGAAACTATCCAGACAAGCTCGCCCTCGCGTATGCAGAGCTTCTTGAAATCCAATGCCTTGCTTTCGCGGATTCCCCGGTCAACAATCCGGGCAAGCTCAATCGCCTGGATTCCCGGCGGCCCTAATTCAAATTGCGGGTTCGAAAGAGGCAATAGCTCAGCGCCGACCATGATCGTTCCATCGCCGGGAGAATCAGGGTAAGGAGCGCCAACTTCCATTTTTACACCGACGATAACTTCGGTTTCCCCAAGGGTGACTTTTGCAGACCCCTCGGCAGTTTTGGTAAAGCCTCGCTGGATGGAGATAGGCCCCCGGTATTCCAGCAGCTTCCTTCCATCAAGCCTAATACCCTTTTCAAAAAGGGATATCATATGGGTTCTTTGATCATTGTCCATTGTTCTCACTCGCTTTGTATTTTTCTTTGAGCGCAGCCCTTTGCACTTCTGCTATCTTCACGCAGGTTGCCTTTGCCATCCCGATCGCTTTGGAAAGCTGCTCTGGAGAGATGATACCATCCATCTGTAATAAAGTAATTTTTCCTGAATTAGGCATAACCGCCACAGGAATATCTGCCACAGGGCCGCCCTCGTAGGATTCCTCGGAATAATCCAGGTCGACGACAATCTTGTCATCAACTCTTCCGACGGAAACTGCTGCAACAAGGTCCTTCATCCTCAGCCCAGCGTCAGCAAGGGCCATCGCTGCTGCCGTTATTCCGGCGCACCTGCTTCCGGCTTCCGTCTCTGGAAGCTCGATGAAGACATCAATGACCGAATTGGGAAATTCATCAAGGTCGAGAACCGGGAGCAATGCTTTCTGCGTCACCATAGAGATTTCCTTGCTCCTTCTTGAGCCGCCCGGCCTTACACGCTCGCCGACGCTCGAAAAAGGCATCATGTTGTAGTTGCACCGCAAAATGCCTTTCGATGGATCCTGAAGAAATTTGGGGTACAGGTTCCTTGGCCCATACACGGCCGCGTATGCCCACGTATGGCCAAAACGGAAAAACGCGCTCCCGTCTGCCCTCTTGATGACTCCGACTTTAGCCTCCATCGGCCTTGCCTGGTCAAAACCCCTGTTCTCTAATCTTGTTTTATACACCATCAGTTTCACCCTGGAATACTTTCTTTCCTGTCTCTTTTTCGAGATATGCGCTCATTTTCTCAGTCAACCCGCTGAGGTGGCTCTCCCGCTCGATCTTGGATATTGCCTTCTGGACGATAAGCTCCATTGCCGGATCCCCCGACACCCACACAAGCCCATTCTGCCCTACGATAACCTTGCACCCCGTCGCCTCTTTCAGGAGGCTCACCATGCTTCCCTGCTTCCCGATGATGCGGGGAACCTTGTTGCAGGAGACGCTGAAAATCCTTCCGCCCCTGAGCTTAAAGAGGTTTTGGCCTTTCATGGTGACATCGACGAGCTTTTGGCTCGTGACATTGACAACACCGCAGACCAGATAATCGCCGACCCTGTAATATTTCGTAAGGTCATCCCCTCGCGGGATATAGTCGGAGCCTCCTTCTTTGAGGTTGAGGACTGCTGAATACGCAGAGTTGGTCTCGATCTGCCAGCCATTCATCGTGATATTGAACACTTTTCCGATGATGACATCATGGGTCTTAGGGACATAGCGCCCCGAAAGCGGGATCAGCTTGATCGTCCTCCCATCAATCGCAGCTAACCCAAGCCGCTCAGAATAGATCGCATCCCCATCGCGATAGGTGTTTGGCCCCGCGACAACATCCATTCCCTCAACTAATCTTTCTCCGGGAACTACCACAGCCTTGTTTTCAACTAAAAATTGTGTCATTGTTGTTCACCATTCCTTTGTTGTTGATCATAAGAGTGTCTGAACTTTAATTTCGCTCACTTTCCTTTTTTTACTTTCTTGATCCCCGTCTTGGCCTCATTCAACAGCCGGTTAAGGGTATCCTTTGAATATTTCTTGAATTTCTTGTCTTTGACCGAGATGCCTGCGGCGTCAACCCTTTCGAGGGAAAAGCTGTCGCCGAGCGCCTTTTTGAGGGATATGAGGCAGAGCTGAAGCCCCCCCTCCATATCGAGTTCCGGATCGTATTCTTTATGGAGCATCTCCTCTATCTCAACTTCCTGCTCCCCGATGACGCTCGCGCGGTATTCGAAATAGATCCCTGTCGGGTCGGTCTCAAACAACGTTGGCCTGCTGCCATCGATCCCGCCGATAAGGACAGAGACGCCGAACGGCCTCAACCCACCGGATTGGGTGCAGATCTGTTTGAGGTTCGCGATATCCTTGACGATAGATATGACATCGATCGGCCCGTCAAACGTCACCCGGTGCTGCTGTGCACGCAGCTGGGCGCGCTCGATGAGCACGCGGGCATCGGAAAGGATCCCGGATGCAGTTGCTCCGATGTGATCATCGATCTGCCATATTTTTTCTACGGATTCAGGGACAACCAACGCATCGACGATGCGCTTGTCCGCAACAAAAATGACGCCATCGCTGCACACCATCCCGATTGCAGTGCTTCCCTGGCGGACAGTCTTCTTTGCATATTCGACCTGCAATAGCCTACCATCGGGGCTGAACATGGTAATTGCCCGGTCGTACCCCATAAGCTGATGTGGCATCGGCTCCATGATTTACACCTCTTTCCCCCTGATATATTTTTTTTCTGCAATATGCAGGATTCCGCTCATCCCCAGCGTTCTCAGGCTGGATGTCTTGTTGAGATGATCGACAAAAGGTTTAGCAAAACGGTTGCTGATGCGAAGAATCCGGATCCCGGGGCGTAAGGGTCTCCTGGTTTGTATCATTTTGATGCATGCATCCCTCCACGCGGCCCCCAAAGACTTCTTCGCGATAAGTTCAACTTCAGCCCCTGCATCTTTTGATGGATATTCCTGAGGGAGGGTCTCAAACACGATGTACCGTTTCTTTTGCCTTTGTGATGGTTTAACTCTCATCGTTCATTCAAGGCGAGAAAAAAGCATTTCCCGTTCCTTTCTCTCTCGTTAGCAGAAGGGATAATTCGCTGTTTATAAATCATTCGGTTTTTGGTAATTAGTCAGGAGCCTGAAGTTTAGGCTTGGGATAGGAAAGAACCCTGCGGGCTTTAGCCCGTTGATGAATTTCCGATTAATCCCGAGCACGTTTTAAGCAAGAACCCTGCGGGCAGTAGGGCAAATCCGAGCGAAGCGAGGATTTGACCGTCGAGCCCATTGTTGTTGTTGGGTTTCTTGGTTAAGTCACTTCAGCCGGCTAACCTATTACGGTTTTTGGCCGTTAGTATAGTTGAGCAAAATAGTTTGCGTTCTTTGATATAGTGGCGCAATTATTATTGCTCAATTATTTGGTTGCCCCGCCATAGTTCACTTAACCGGTTTTTGCCATCCATCGATCCTTAGGGTTCAAGAGGATTTTCACCTTCATCGCCCGCCTCACCCTGAAGTGGATTTGACTACCCGGACGAACCGCCGGGAGGAGAACTAGAAGGCCCGGATGAAGAAGGCCCCTGCCCATTAAAACCACCGCCCCCAACGTTTGGTTTATTGGACACCCCGCTGCCTAACCCCTGACCTGGTGGTGATGAAGGTATTCCTCCACTTGAGGGTATTCCCGGCGGTGGATTCTTTGGCTCCAGGGAAAATCCAACCCCTTTGACGGCCCCCTCACAATCAGGATCATCGAGCCTCTTTTTTATTGAATACCCGAACATTTTTTCTTTGCCGGGCTTCAGCTTTCCAAGATTCCACATCATCAGGGGATCATCCTTGATCTTGACACTCTGCTTTGTCAATGCAAAACTATCCTCAGGCTCCAGGGCGTCAGATAATTTCCCTAAACAATCCTTTGGAAAATCCTCGATATACATGAAGTTGTCAAAATCCTCCCCCTTGCTCTTGACCACGATGCTCACATGGGTCTTTTCCTTTTCTTCGTCAAACCGGACCAAACGCTGGATATCTACCTTATTGTCCGTAAGCTCTATGGTGTTATCTTCACACAATTTTTCCAATTCTTCCCCAGCCTCATTTTCCTTATCGTCGGAGGGCCCCGCGGAATCACCGCTCCCTTGGAAGGGGCCATGGCCTTTAGCATCACAGGTGCCCCCGGCCCCAAGCGCTTCTTCAATCACATCGTCTCTTTCTTCTTCGGCAACCCTGACCTCTTGGATGGATGGAACACAAGAATACCTCGGCTCGGATGCATTCACCGATACACTGCCATTCCAGGATGAATAAAGGAGTTTAATCCTCCCGGATGACTGCTGAAAGCAGGAATAATAGGGAAAAGGGAGCCGTAATGCGCCGACGCTTGAGGCAACATCCAGCCGGTTTCCGGTAAGCAGGAAGAAATTCTTTCCCGAAACGGTGCTCAGCTCCTCAAGGATAAGGGGAAACTGCCTCAATGCTGATTTATGGCCTTCGTCACTGATGTTGATAGATGCCGTATCAAAGAGATAAATCTGGTCCCCGCAGGTGAACACATACTCTTTTTGGACGACAGCTCTTTCTTCCAGCTGCAGCGGCTCGATATCGGCCCTCATCTTCTGGACCAACAGCCCAATCTCCGTCCCACAGCTCTTCGACCCGAGCGTGGTAAACGAGCGGTATCCGAACAGGATGATGGCAGCAACGACGATGACAATCACAAAGAACTTCAGCCATGCCTCACTCATGTCGCCCCTTTTATCCATACAGCTATCCTGAAGCAAAGCCTATATTAATATTTCTAATGTTGGGAGAAAAAGAAAATCAAAAAAATACGACCACCCCTAGTCAATAGGCCAGTGGTATGCTCGCTCCCTTCGGTCCTCGGGTCGGATTTTTTGTTCTCTATGCCATCGGCATAGGCTCCAAAACATTGTTTCTGTTGTCATTTTCCACAAGATAGTATTCTTGTGGTAGAACACCAGTGAAACACACTGGTGGAAAGTGAGATTATAATGCCGGACATAAGTAATTAAAATAATTGTTACACCCGGCAAACATAATAGCGGAAAAAATCTATTGATTATAAAATAATTGTTACACCCGGCAAACATAATAGCGGAAAAAATCTATTGATTAGCCAGTTCCGCCATTATATTTCCCAAACGTTTATAAATTCTCATTGAGCAGGCAATTCATGCTCCTCACGAAGATATTTCACCAGACTGTTGCAGGCGTAAAAACCCACAAAAAGATTTTTTTCATCCTGCTTGCCCTCCAGTTGATTTTTGCATCCTTGCTGGCATTCGTTCTCTTCCGCACCATACCTCCAGCAACCGCAGAGGCGAGAAAGGCCCTTGAGTTTATTGAGGCAGCCGAGGACGCCCCTGCTGAGGAAGGGCCAGTCCAACTCCAGAATCCTTATCTTTTAGCAGCCGCCTCAAAGAAGATGTATGGCCACTTCAGGAGAGCAGGGTTCTGGTCAGCCATCCTTTTTTTGGTATTCAACACCGGCCTATGGGTCCTTTCTTTAAGGATAGCCAACCCCTGGGAAAAAGCTCATGCTTTTCGAACATTGATTACATTGGGTGTCAATTCATCGATATTCGTTCTGGTGCTCGCCCAGCTAGGGGTAGCCAACTTAAGATCTGCCCTTGTCGACCTCGATGAGGGATCGCCCTTTCCCTTCATCTCATCCCTGATTATAGTGCTCCTCATCCTGATCGTAACCCCGGTCGCCCTTTCCCTTTCCCAGCAAAAACCGAAAGAGCTTTTGCAGCTCTGGCTTAAAACTCTCGCATTTCGCCCCTTAAAAATCATCGGGATTTCATTTCTCGCCGCTATCGTATTAATTCTCATCGCAGCATTTGCTTTCCTGACGGCGGAGATAAGCCTCGTCATTGATATCATTACAGCTGCACTGCTCCTTTTCGCGATTGTTTTTTTGAGGTTATTCTTTATTGTATCGGTAAGGGAAATCAGAAAAACACTTTGACGATTGCAGATTGCCTAATCCATCGTCCGGGACAACTAGTCGATATCCCGCTCTTTTGAGTATTCGGCTTAATATATTGGAGATAGCCTTTCCTGTTGACTATTCCCCTGAATCTCCAGAATCAGCATCACCGGGGGAACTGCCATCTTCTGCCCCTTCGCTTCCCCCTTCAGGCCCCCCATCACCAGTCCCGCTTTCAAAGGCCCCATCCTCAACCCTGTTTTCCAAAGAATGATGATGGCCATCGTGAGGCTTTTCTCCATCTGAATCCTTATCGTAGTATCTATCGACGGTAGCCAAATCATGTTCAACCGTCCCGATGGTGCGCCAGAGGCTTGCCCGGTCCTCTGCCGAATAAACGCCATTGATGAGCCCGTTATAAAAGTCAAGGACCTCTTCTTTTGTAGCCTCTTCTTCCCTTACAACCCTCCCCGGGCTCGACAGCGGCTTGTCATAGGATCCACGGTCAAAATGGATAAGCTCTTCAGCAATAATCGCTTTTAACCGCTGTCCAACCGTCAGCCCGGGAAGATAACCCTGAAACGCTTCAACCTCGTCCTCGATCATCGTGTACCAATTTTCGTTTGCAATCAGCATTATCTCCCCAGTGTCAGGGTGCCTTCCGATTGCAAAAATAAAACCCGAGCTTGCATAACTGGGGAATTTTCCAACCCCTATCCTTGAGATCGTTTCTTCGCCCCCTAAACCGTTACGATGGTAAACCATCTCCAGCCCATCATAACTTTTCATAAATTCCCTTGCCGCCTCGCAGACATTATACCACTGGGAAGTTTTTTTTCCAACATCATTCAGCGGAACATCAATGTCCGCGTCAAGGAGAGTCGTCCCGACATTGGAAGCACCGGCAATCTCTCTCCTCCCTTGCAGAGGTATGACAACTCCAACATCTTTTCCTCGGGGCACATACTCGACAATCTCATTCTTTGTCAGCCACTGCCGCATATGGTCAGCCGTCTCCTCAGAAAGGGGCATCTCCCCAAATTCTTCGGGGCCGCCTAAAATCTCATCGAGAATCACTGCATCTCTATGGTAAAGCCAGGGCATCTTTGACGTGCCCTTCATCATCCCATCATGGTTAAATCCTTGGATATCGTATCCGGGCATCAGCTCCCAGGGAGATAGCCCATGTTTAGGGCCATGCCCGTCATGCCCATCCCCATTATGGCAGGAGCTACCGTCGTGCCCCATCCCGCCAGGGCCATCGCTTTTCCCATGCTTCCCATGTTCATGGCTATGACCCGAAGAATGCCCGTTATGACCATCCATATACTACTAGTTAGTGGTCATTATTTATAAATGTTGCGGTCGTAAAAAACAATCCCCCACCTCCAGCCATAGGCTGGGGGCATTCTCGCCCTTCGGGCTCGGGGCGGTCGTTTTTTAATCTCAAGTTTTCCATTGAGATTCCACCAGTGAAACACTGACGGAAAACTCGAGATTTTAGAAAGTCCATTTATCATGGCTTAAATTTTGGTTCGCTTACCGTTTGGTGGGTTATATGACTCAGGGGAAAACAGTGGAAAAAAAACAATAGAAAGGAATAAATCTACGCGGCATTCTTCTTATGGTATTTTTCGTCTTTCGGCTGGTGGAACTCTGCAATGGGTTTTCCTGAAGACTTTGTGTAAGGCTTTTTGGCCTTTGCCTCATAATCCCGAGCAAGGGTTTCCACATAAGTATTATAAGTTTGGAGGATTTCAGAGGGTCCAGCAACTTCAGAAAGTTCCACCCCAGTAATATCCGACACTCTTTTTCTGGTTTCGTTGATGTGCTCATTGCTAGTCAGTACCCTCTGGAGGCTATTTATTTTTCTACCATCAGCATGTTTGGACCGGGAAACATAATCCAATAATTGCTTTAAGTTTGTTGGCATAGTATCATATTCAGAAAGATTTGCGCCCATAACTTCCTGAATAAAGGCCTTGTAGCCACCCTGAATCCCTGCGCTTGCCAAATACCTTTCAACTTCTTCCTCGGTCTTTGGCATCGCCGCTTTCGCATTATCGGCTTTAACCCCTTCGTGAACAAGCTTAGTGATAATGAACGCAGCTTTCTCTTCTGCCTCCTTATCCGAATGGGCTTCCGAAAGGGAGCCACCCTCTTCGGGGGAAAACCTCTTGACCAAATCTTCCAGATCATCCCTAAAACCTTTTATTTTAGTAAGGCGGGCACGAGGTTTGTTAACCCCTGTTTTCGAATTAACAACATGAAGACCATGGTATTCACCAAAAAGTTCATGATGGCTTTTGCCGCTTCCATACGGCTTCACATACTCAAGTTTGTCTTTCTTATCCATTGTTATTCCCTACAAAAGCATTAGTACTTGCCTTCAACCACTTACTGCAATAAAAACCTTTCGCTTTTACCATTAAAAAATGGGAAATGGCTTTATCCAAAGCCCATCGATTTCACTACCAGGCCATCCCAAAGCAAAAAACAAACTTTATAAAGAGTGATGGGTTTCAATGACTCAAACTTCGGTGTTTACCTATGGCAAAGAAAGAGCAAAAGCAACCTTCTTCCAATAACCAGCAGCCATCACCGAATCCTTCTCAAGACCTATTCCAGGGCACCCCTTCCCAGGGCGCACCGTACATGGCTCCTGGCGCTCCGATGCCAGCAGGGCCCCCGGGTATGCCGCCCATGCCCCAGCTCACTAAAGAGCAGGAAAAAAAGCTTAAAGAGATAAAAGAAAAGCTCGACAAATTCCAAAAGAGGGTTCTCGAAAAATTCGATAAGTATGTCATGGGAATTGCCCTTCTCCCCCCGCAGAAGCCCAAGGAAGGGGAAAAGTTCGACAAAGATAAGATAAGTGTTCTGGTCCTCGTCGATGATTCTGACTCCCAAAAGATGTCAAAAGGTGAATTGAAGCAGAAGCTCTTCACTATTATCGACGGAATAGCCCAGGAGCTGGACAAGAACATCTTCCCGGAAGTCCTCATCTTAAGCGAAGTCTGGCAGAATTGTTATGACCAAAAATATGAGATTCTCCAGCTCATCTCGATGTCTGCCCCCGTCCTTGACAAAGGCATGCTCTCCGCGATCAAGATTGCTGAAATCCATAAGACGATGGTGTTGAGGAAGTTCGAGAAGTACATTGTCAGTTATGTCCTCGCCGGCTCCCTGATCCAGGGCAGGGCGACGAAAACTTCCGATATCGATGTATGGATCGTCATCGATGACACCGACGTCAAGAGGATGACGAGAGCTGAGCTGAAAGACAAGCTTCGCGCCATCATCATCGGCATGGGCATCGAAGCCGGCGAGATGACTGGCATCAGGAACAAGCTCAACATCCAGATCTATATCCTTACTGATTTCTGGGACTCCCTGAAGGAAGCAAACCCCATCATTTTCACCCTGTTAAGGGACGGTGTTCCTTTCTATGACCGCGGCATTTTCATGCCCTGGAAGCAGCTTTTGAGGATGGGGAAGATCAAGCCGTCGACAGAAGCGATCGATATGTTCATGGCTTCCGGTGAGCAGATGATAAACCGGGTCAAAAACGAGCTCAAAAACATCGGGATGGAAGACATCTATTATGCCATGCTCACCCCCTCACAGGCAGCATTGATGCTTCATGGGCTGCCCCCTCCGGCGCCAAGGGAAACTGCTGAGCTGATGAAAGAGATCTTTGTCAAAAAGGAAAAGCTCCTTGAAGAAAAGTTTGTCGACATGCTCACCAGGATCATCCAGGTGAGAAAAGACATTGAGCATGGGATCAAGAAAGACCTTACGGGAAAGGAGCTTGACGACCTCCTTGATGCTGCCGATAAATATCTCAAGAGGATAAACAGGCTGTTCACCCAGATTGAGAAGATCAAAGAGGAGAAAGAGATGGTCCAGATCTATGAGAATGTCGTTACGATCATCAGGGATGTCCTCAGGATGGAAGGAGTCGAGCGCATCCTCGACGAGGAAGTGGTCAAGCTCTTTGAAAATGAGCTTATCAGCCAGGGCAAGATTCCGGCAAAATTCCTCCGCACCCTTAACGAGATCATCAAGGCAAAGAAAGACTACGACGAGAACAAGCTCACCAAGCCTGAAGTTGAAAAAGTTAAGCGGGAGTCCTCTTCTTTCATCAAATTCCTTGTTGAGTACATGCAGCGGAAGAGGGGAAGGGAGCTCGAGAGGGCCAAGATCAGGGTCAAGCACGGGGAGCGCTATGGTGAAGTGCTCCTGCTCGGCGACACCGCCTTCATCATCCACGACATAGACAAGGAAGAGAAAGAGATTTCGAAGGCCAAGATAAACCCTGACGGCTCGTTAGGGACAACCCAAAAGACAACCCTGGAAGAGATGGAAAAATACCTTGCGAAGGTCGACATTCCCCCCAAAGTGTTCATCAAGGAAAAAGTATTTGAAAACCTCAGGGATCTCTTCGGAAAGGATGTTGAAGTTCTGGTGAATTATTAGGTTCTGTCCAAATGGCTCCTTCAAGCTTAAGGACGATTAGAAGGGGCGGCAATGATATTCTTTTAAATGCAGAAGCGATGGATACACCCTATTCGTCCCTTGACGACTTAAAGAGGATGTTTGACTTTTCATCAGGGGTTTGCGAAATCCCCATTCTTCAGAATGATGGGTCGCATGATTTTTTTACATTGAGGAAGGTTCGCCCCCCCTATGAGTTAACTGATGAAAACCACCCAATCTATACGGATAGGTGGTGTGGCGCTCCACGGAATTTTTTTCATCCTGAATTGGTTGGAATTATTGCAGTGGATCATCTTGCGTATATTTATCCTGCCCAATCTGAGGCAACCATATCAAAATATCCCTATCCGGGGGTTAGCGGTGACCATATTATTTTGTTGTCCGCCTAGCATGACGAGCCTGCTGGTTATCAGAGGATTCTGATTTTGGGGTCCAAAGCGTGTCGGGAACAATTAGAGGTTTGGGGAATTAATGATCCTAGTTTGAACATATTATTATCGGGGCAGTAAATAATTAGGGGCATGAATGGACCCTTTTCTCTCTGAAAAAATGCTTGTGTATACCCACCATAAAAAAGTAACATTTTTATACTAGTTATACCTTGCAGTATAACATGACAACCGCGGAGCTCGAAATCAAGGAATGGGGAAATTCGTTAGGTTTGATAATCCCCAGGGATATCACCAGAGAAGAGGGGCTTCAGGGGGGAGACAAGGTGAGGATTGAAGTCCACAAAGTCAGAAGGCTTGATGGTTTTGGTTTGTTCAAAGGGGCTCCCCCTTTTGAAAGGGATGAAGAAGATCACGGTGAGTTTTAGTGATTTACCTTATTGACACCTTTGCTTAGGTAGAGTACATCCGTGGAACAGCAAAAGGCCAGATTCTCAAGAGATTATTTCAAACAAAAGAGGATAAGTTCATTACCCTCGAATCCTGCTTGGGGGAAATAAAAGGTTATTGCCTGCGGAACAGCCTGGACTTCAGAAAATTTCTTGCAACGGTTAGGGCAAACTCCATCGTTTTGCCAATTCTGAGGGAACATTGGCTTTTAGCTGCAGAAATCCGATATCGCCTGAAAAAGAAAATACCCCATTTTGGATTTATGGATGCCCTTTTGGCAGCAAAGCAAAAGGAGCTTAAAGGTATGATAATAAGCGGAGATCCCCACTTTGAAAGCCTCAGGGGGATTGTATATATGAAATGAATGGGCTGCCTGGGCGGTAAGCGCCAACCACCGTCAAATTCTGCCCTAAATGGATTTTTTACCCCAAAACAAGCAGTTCTCCCCCATTACGGGAAAACCTTTATATACCCTCGCGCCAAGGAAAACTTCAACACCATGGCAGGCGACTGGGAGGAATCAGGGGACGGCCCTGTGTATATCAGGAAGACCGGCATCTGGGACATGCAGGACCTGTATGAATCGATCGCAGAGTTCTTCCGCCAGAGAAAATTCAAGTTTCACGAAAGGATCTACAAGCACAAGCGGCCGAGCCC
>JACPII010000044.1 GCA_016188175.1 Candidatus Woesearchaeota archaeon
CAGTTGATATCCTGAAAAAAGTCCATCTCCTGCTTCAGTTCCTGCGGAACCGATAAGGTTATGCTTACCATGTTGGTGCCTCCAATGTTTTATGTTTATAATGTATAATACGTTCGGATATATAAATATTTCGTGGCGGATATGTGGCGGTTTGCACGCAACAAGGAAAGAGTATTCGAATGGCCATATAGGTTATCGCCGAAAGGAATCGCCCTTTGGAAACCCGTGCACTATTTGTGGAATTTCGCAAGGCTCAGTAATACGAATTGCTCGACGGGTTCGCGGGATGTAAACGGGCCCAGCGAGATTTGAACTCGCGGCATCCTGCTTTCTTCTGCACCTTAGGTTCTGCGTTTTTTCCAATAAGAGGCAGGCGCTCTAGGCCAGGCTGACTCTTTCCCTAATTGGGTTGAGAATGAGATATAGCTGGAAAAAAACCAATATAATAAAATATTGGTTGAAGGGCAATTTCGGCATTGATCCATTTTTCCGCAAGTCTGCTAAAGCCGCCGCTCTCTGAGTAAACCTCTTCTTGTTGTAAGAATTTGAATGGGGGCCTGGATAGGTCAAACTCGAGCTTTGTGGAGCCAGTATCATCCAATATTCTTGTTTTTCTTCCATGGGGTAATGCGGATAGGTAAACTATTTCTGTAGATTCGGAAAAATCTATGGGGTCCAGATTGCAAATCAGCCCCCCATCGGGGGTAAAGCAACCCTCAGATGGTTCTGGAAACAATCTCGTAATAAAATTGAAGCCATTTTCGAACAGTATCTCCCCGCTCTCAGACAATACCTGTAGTTTGTAATTTCCGGCTACCCTTGGAATGTTCCTCATCTCAGGCATGAATTGGAGATTCTGAAAACTGATTTCTCCTGCGTTGTTCTTCAATTCGATGGAATAATATCCTTCCCGAAAAGCCGAATTATCCAATGAAGCTGCTGTTGCCACAAACATGGCAAAAACTAAGAACGCCAAGACGAGATGAATATTACTCAAATTGGCACACCCCGCCCTTACACTCCACCCCGGGAGGGCATAGTAATCCTTTGCAACAAGTTCCGTCTTCTTTTCCAAAAAGAAGGCGCCCCTTTGTCCCATCTGGTTGGATATTACACTTCCCACCCACACAACCCTGGAGGCAACTAGAAGAGATACCCCTGAACCGACAGTCTAATTCCGTGTCGCATTCGATATCTCGGTTGATAAGGCACCTCCCTATTTTATCGCAATTTCCCCCAAACGGGCTGTAATATAAGTACTTGCTGGCGACATAGGGAAATTTACAGAATGTTCCCTTACTTTTTAATCTACAAGTACCCCCGACGCAGTAGGAGCCGCAATCGCCCGCTAGGGCCATGCATTCCATAAATTGATCGTTTTCTATAACTTCACAGGTAAATTCATTGTTTTTCGTATGCCCAAGAATCCCGGGCAATCCCCTGCATATTTTGATGTTGTCCTGAAATTCTGAGTTACTAATCTTAGAAAGACATGCGGAGCATTCCAGGATGTTAAATTTTTGCGGAGCAGGATTATCTGGAATCCCCTGGAGGGAGCTATAGCCCATAATACTGGAAAAAGTCGACCTTGCAAGTTTGTCGTTGTTGCTGCAGCCTTGGAAACAATTAGGTTTTGGAAGGTCTTTGTCCCATGGGGGGCAGGACAAGGCTTTCCCATTCGAAAGATCATCGGGAAATTGGGTTAATGGGATGCAGTTTGGCGGAATCCGTTTCTCAGAAGTCCGGCCACCATGGCTATGCCCCAAGCCGCAAAATCCATGCCCGAGCTCATGAAATGTGGTTTGGATTGAAGATTTGAATGAACTGAATAATATTGGAATTCCCAAATCTGGGACAAATCCGGCCTTTCCGGTGATAAGAACGGGATTGGGGTTTTTCACATCCCAACCGTATTCACCTGTGATGAATATAGTGATATCTCTAGGCCCGCAAGGGGCGCTGTATTTGTTAACGACTTCAGCGAGTTGTTGGACCGCTTTATCTTGCCCCCCCTCATCATCTGGGAAATTATAAATAATCTCTCCATGGGGGATCTTCGCATCAATATACCAGAAACTAAATTGATTGGCAGTGCTTTTAAACGGTTCGATCTTATTAAAACCATCCTCAATAATTTTCCTGAAGACCTCCACGGGTTCGGGTTGGTAGCTCTGAAAGTCAGCTGCAATGAAGACTACCCTTTTCTTGCTGTCCTCCCTCCCCTCAATGAGCTTACAGGGGTGAACACATTTCCCCCCTTTACATCCCCCAATGCATCGTTGGGGCTCCAGCATCTTGGGTTCTCCTTTCCCGGTCTCTTCACAAACCCCCTCCACAACATGGGTTCCTTCATCCTCTTTACCTTTTT
This sequence comes from Candidatus Woesearchaeota archaeon, assembly GCA_016188175.1. GTDB lineage: Archaea > Nanobdellota > Nanobdellia > Woesearchaeales > JACPBV01 > JACPII01. The sequence continues at coordinate 2,369 of JACPII010000044.1, forward strand.
CCTTATCCTTTTTTATTGATATCTTTAACGAAGTCGTCTCCAGCCTATCCACACAAAAATCACCTTGCACAATGAACTCCCCAGACGCCCCCACTCCCTGGGCGGTTCCTGCTTCAGTCGGAGTATTCCCTCCGTCGCTGTCTTTACAACTCCTTAGGCAATGGCCATCTGCACATCCTTCGGCACAAGGCGAAAATGCAAGCGAAAGAGAGGAACTGGAGCATAATCCCTCAATGACGGCGTTCCCTTTGTTTTTCCCGTCCATGGGGTCAACGGTGGCAATAGAATTCCTGATTCGGCCATAAGCGTCATTGTCTCCCCCCTCAAACTTCTTTTTCAAGGCATCAAACCCATTCCAATCCATGATTTTTCCTTCTGGTGGAATCGCCTTATAGCATTGCTGTGTCTGGCCCACATTAGGCTGGGGGGGATTTGCAGGATCAATAGGGGGGCATACCATTTCAAAATTCTTGAAATTGCTGCCAAAAGGATAGAATGCCCCATCTGCTTCTTTTCCAGAAAGAATTCCGGGGCCTTCATAAAGGAACGTCGTACAAAAGTCCTCATGAGTCGCTTCCTTTTTTGCACCATATAGCCCAATCGCCCCAGTCGTAGTTCCCTTGACATCACTCCTTGATTTTCCATAATCATTAACATCAGTGTCTAAACATTCACATTCGCCATTCAGACACCCGCCAGGACATGTAATTTTCTCAACCTTTAGCTTACCCAACCTACCATCTGGGCAAGATGCCACTACCATATTCTTCCCGCGAACAACCCACCTTTTTCCTCCAGTCCGGGTGGGCTCTTCGATCCATGGAGATGGCTCGAAGTAACCATCCGGCCCGGCTTCTTCCTCATCGGTGCAAAAGCCGCGATAGGGGGCCGAGCAGAGCTCCGTAGGGATAGTCTCGGCCTTCGAAACTGCTGGAATAAGAAACGCAAAGGAGAAAATAAAAAGCATCAATATTATCTGGAAATAGGGCGGCCAACGCATAAGGCCATCTCAACACAGATTATTTATAAATATGTTCTTTTTATGGATCCATAGAAATCCTATAAATTTATAACCCTCAAAGAGCCGTAAGGCTCTCAGGGGGTGGTTGGAGTGACCCAGCCATGAACAAAAGAAATGGACATTCTTCATAAAGTTGGAGAAGAACATCTTACATCAAAGGCGCCAGGCCAGAGACAACAGACAAGGTTCAGATTAATAGCTTACAACGCCTACAGAAAATCTTTTTTATTCTTGATTAAGGATTTCTATGAGACCCACCCTATGAGGGTTCCCCTTAAAATCCTAAGAACTTGTTTTTCGAAGGGATCAATCGGGAGGAAGTTTGGTGACATTCCAATGCTGCAAAGAATTCCACAACCTGTTTTCACCTGCGAACCTTGCCCCATGCTTCAATTCTTCCAGGGTTTTATCAATAGTTATTGCCATAAGGGAAACGAATTGCCCATAACTGCCGGATGATAGGGAGGTCCTAATGCCCAAAGATACTCGATTGTCAGCAAGTGCTTCGCCAATTGTTCCAGGAACCGGAATGTAGTTGTGGATATCGTTAGGAACGATCACCCTCCCAAAATCCGGAAAGAGGTGAAATCCTGACAGATGAGATGAGGATGGAAACATGCCATACAAAACGATGATTAGCTCATCCATCCCGCACTGTAATCGGCGATGACTATCATGACCCTCTTCTCCGGGCCTCGCCAAGATATTAAGCCGGAATTTCATGTCCGGCCAGGCCTCTGCTTTTTTTCCCTGATAGTTCGGCTTCCTCAAGTGCCGATAACCATCCCGACAAACTTCACTGGTCAAGGTTCTTCGGAAATGGCTAGAAAGATTCCTGTATAGCAATAATTCTTCCGAAGGCAAGGTGTCCATGTCCAAGTGAGGTATAAAATTATTTATAAAACATTCTTTTTTCACACCATCTTCAGCTGCCCGGTGACCTTGTCAATCTTTTCTTCCTTGTCGGGCCCAATCCCCAGGCAGGTAATAGTGCCTGGCTCAACAACGGTCTTTCCTGCATCTTCGATCAATACAGCCACCAGATGAGCATCCTCGGCGATGGTTTTGAGCTTCAGAAGCTCGTCCAGGCCTTTAACTTTTAATGCCACTTTCTTCATCCCTTCAGACTGCCATTTCGCCAAATCGTCCTTATGGCTTTTCAGCATTGCAGAAGCCGAGGCATGGGCTACCTGGACGGAAAGCTTTCCCTTCGGAAGCTTGAGGTCTTGCCTTACTACAATGACTTGCTTGAATGGCATAGGGTCAGCTTCACCATCAGGTATATTAATATGTCGGAAGTTTAGCCCGTGATCGGGTTCCTATGCCTAAGGTAAGGCCTCAACTTCGGATTAACACTGGATTTAGCCGAAAATAGAGTTATATCTTTTTAAACGCAATTTAATTCTCCTCAAGCATGGACGCAGATGAATCAGGCGAGGCCATGATACGAACTGTCGGCGTTACCGGAACCGGAGCTGTTGCAAGCGCTTATGTCCGGGCTTTAGTTCCTGCAGGGTATGAGGTAAAGACTTTTGGATTAGGCTCACAGCAAGTCATGGCACTTACAGCGTTAAGCTCTGATTGGACGGGAAAGTTTCAATCTACCGAACAAGTTCTCAAAGGATACCGGCATGTTAACCCCTTGGAGGATTTAACCCGTTTTCAAGTTGCTGTCCCTCATACAGAGCTTGACCTTTCGAAAGCCGAAAGCTGGTCTCCAAACCCATTTAATGGTTTAGATGCTGTTATTCTCACTGCTGCAAATCCTGATCCAAATCAGAGCCTAGAGTCGGCAGCAAGGAATCATGATATTGATAAATACTCTATTGACAGTGCAATTGCTGCAGGCATCAAAGTTATAATCTTTACCTCTTCGGTGTGGAGGACGATGCAAAAACTGCATGGGGGATCTTCTGGTTTGATCGACCAGATGAAAGACAGGGCTCCTCCTCAGGGCGTCCATTATGCCGAAATGAAAGCCCGTTCAGTTGATTATCTGAGAAAAAATGCCGAACAGAATCCTGGCATTTTTTTTGCCTTCAATGACCATGGATGGTATCCGAGAGAGACGATGGGGGCTCCCATACAAAATATGGACCCAAAATTTATGCAGCTTTGGGTTGCTGAGGCAGAAATGCAATTGTACATTCTTAAGCAGCTGAAATCGGGGGGAGAATTTGCAGAAATGGCACAAAATTATAAAAAACATGGGATCCCACTTCCTCCTGTACCAAAAAACTTTATCGGCTTCAATGTTGTGTCCTGCAATAATCCCCCTGATAAGAGAAATCGTTTTCCACCCGGCACTCAAATTCCCCCCTTTGGGTATGATCTATCAGAATCCAGGAAAATAGAATCTGTGCTTGGTTACAATGTCTTTGATGTTGTTGATAATAATGACGGGTCCTGGAGACGAATTCCCGTCATTGGAAGGTGACCTCTTATGAGTCAATGTTCTAGAAGAATTACGTTTGGCAATCCCCTGAAGTCATTATCCATGGTGACCAATGCTGCATTATTCTCAACGGCTGTGCTGTAGATGAGCGCATCAATTGCGGGCAGGCCAAATTGCAGGGAAACTCGGGTGGCTTTTTCTGCTGTTGCCTCATCTATGGGGATGATGAATGACCTCTTTTTTATGAACGACATGCTTTTGGCCAGGGGGGTTCCGCCGAGCTTTTTCTGAAGAAGCTTCTTTTCGATCTCAAATAGTGATATGACTGACAGCATGGGCATTTCTGTTTTTTTGACGAGCTCCTTGTGGTTCCCATAGAGGAGAAAATCAATCCAAACCGAAGAGTCAAAGAGTTTAGAAGCGTTCATGCTTGTCTCTCAGGCCAGCAAGGAGTTCCTTCCGGGATGACCCTGGGATAAATTTTTTGAGGAAGCCTGCCATCTCTTCGACCGGCGTTGTGTCGGAAAGCACTTTTCGTATGGTTTCATCATAGGAAGATGCCCGGTGCTCCTCCTTCGCTTTTTTCAGGAGATGAAGGGTTGATGGGTGGATCTGTATTGTAGTTGGCATACATAACTATATAACTATAGGTTATATATAAAAGTTTCTGCTGGCGGGAGGTTGGTGCGAAATGGTGGTTGCCATCCTTTTTGCGAAGCTCAATGATTGGAACTTTGAGCTGACAGGGGGACGTCCCTTACGGGGATGTCAGCCTTTGGAGGAAGAAACAAAGCTGAGCTTGATGGCAACCCGAACGAAGTGAGAGTTTCGCACCAACCACAATTAAGGAAGCAGTATTTCCCTGCATTTAATCCTCAGAAGTGATCCTTGTTCCATCTTTCTGACAATTTTCGTGATGTCTTTCTCCGGAAAGCTCTTTTTCAGCGCTGAAAAACTAGTTGTTGTACGGGAAAGGAGCCTTTTCATGATTTCCCCGCGGATCATCCGGTCCGAGCCTTTGAAAGGGGTTTGGCTTGATAACGGCTTAATGCCCGTTTCCCTTGCAGTCTTCTCCATTGCCCCATAGTCCATCAACGCGTTATGCCACAGCCTTGACTTTCCTTTGGGGATTGCCCGCTGGGCGATGATTTGAAGCCGGACGATGGGAATATTTTCCCTGAGACGAAGCTCATGGATGAATACCCGCCTGATATTGGTGTCAATGACGGGAACTTCCCTGTTGTATGAGAATGCAAGGATAGCATTCGCGGTGTAAGGCCCGATTCCTGGAAGCAGGGTAAGGCCCCTGTATGTTGATGGGATTTTTTTCCCATCTTTAAGGACCTTAATCGCCAATTCCTTAAGCCTTAGCGCCCGGGAGTTATAACCCAATCCCGACCATAATCGAAGGAGCGTCCTCTTTCTCGCGCGGGCTAATGAGCGGATGGTCGGATATTTTTTTAAAAACCGGAGATAATAAGGGATGACCCTGCCAACCTGAGTTTGCTGGAGCATAACCTCAGATATAAGAATCTTATAAGGTTGAGTAGTCTTTCTCCAGGGGAGATCCCTCTTATTGCCCTTGTACCAAGAAAGAACCTGGTGTCTAAATGTCGCCAAGCTCATCGAGTTCAGAAGCAGCCCTATCAAGGTCTGCGATGCCTATAGAGGCAATTTCTTCGGGAGTTTGCTCCACAGCAGCTCCGCTGTTTCCTGCCTCTTCTTCGGGTGAAATCACTGAAGCAGGTTTCTTTTGATCGTTGATGTCCGATGCACAAGCACTTAACAGGAATACTGAAAAAACCAGAGTGATAAGGAGAAAAATGCTTTTTTTCATGTTTCCATGGCTGCCATGAGCGATTTCCAATCGTCTTTTGCCTGAGCTAAGATTACCTTCCTGTCCCGATTGTTTTTTGCCTGGTTATACTTAAGCTTTCCCTGCTCCATCTTAACGACAAAAGCAGAAACCTGCTCCAGGGTCAACATGCCTTTTTCCATAAGCTCTTCTGCTTCTTCTTCAAGATTGTAGAGCCTGAACTTAACAAGGCTGTGGACTTTTTCATTTAGCTCGCTGACACATTTTCCTTTTTCTCCAGGCTGCATCTGCTGGCATTTCTTTTTCTCACCCTTGATCTCCCCAAGCTTCAGCTGTTTCTGGACGCAGGAGATCCTTGCATTGCCGCCCGGGAATCTCCAGCACGATTGGACGGCCTTATAGGTTTCGAGGCATTTTTTCCAATCATTTGGCGTTGCTTTGCATTCCTCGGGATAGAAGTTTTCATACTCGTCTTCCTGGTCTTCGCGAAGGCTCAACCGGCATTTAACCCTGTCCTCGATCGCCATATAACCGCCGCACTTCAGCTCATTTCCAACGGATTCTCTCTGCATTTCTCCACCTGCTTTCCCGCAGGGGATAGAAGAATAAACATAATACTGGCCAACACAGGAGGGGATAGAGAGCTGAAGGGATTCGACATCAGCGGCCAGGGGAACACTGAGCACATATTTTCCGTCAACGGGTTCCACTTTAAGCTCCTTTAATTCCGGTGATTTTGACTCCTTCCGGTGTTTGAGAACTCTCTTGTCAGGTTTTTTGAACTGAAATTCGAGATATTCCGGTGAAGCATTGAAAAGGGAGAATGATGCAGAAACATTTCCTCCTGATTTTTCACAGGAATCAATCTTAATTTTTGCAAGCCTGCAGCTGAACACAAGCCCCGGGCAGGTAAATTCCCTGTCCCCGTCAGGGTCCCGGATGACAAACTTTCCGGGCTTAACCATCACTGCCTCATCGGTTGAGAAATGGAAGCCTTCCCATGTTCCGGGAACATTCCTGTCGAGCGTTTCATCGTCAAGGTTTTCCACATCGACAGCCTCTAATTTCGGCTTTTTGTCAAAGCTCAATTTCCCGTTGTCCTCACATTTGATGTTCATGAAGTAAGGGCCAGAGCCTCCTGCGCTGCTGCCGCTTCCTCCACTTCCGCCCCCTCCACCCTTTGCAAAGACGAAAACACTGCTAAAGAGAAGGAACACAACTAGCGAGATGAGAAGCAGAATGCCACTTAGATGCTTTATTGAGTTGAAAAATCCCCCCATGTATTACCATTGATGGTAAAATAAATATATAAACTTATCGGAAAGGCTTTACTGCCCCACATCCGGAAGGGGTGCTAGATAGAAATAAAATTGCCGTTAGATCGAAATTAAATATTTCCCTTCGATTAGCGTAATCAGAAAGGTGGCGTATTTGATTAACTCCGGGGCTGGCCGAAATTCATCCACGCAATAAACTACTGCGGGCTAAACCCGCAGGGTTATTTCCTATCCCGAGCCTAAAAGGAAATTCCTGACCAGAATAAAGGGTGCTGGCAAAAGAGATATTTGGCGGTTTTGGAGCTGCATTTAGCCGAGAATTTGGCCAATTCCCCCCCGTCGACCAAAACAGAAAGGTTTAAATAGGAAAGATATAAGAATTTATTCATGGCAAGTGCATTCCGGTCGGTTATAGAATTCTTCAATGAAATTGGATTGTTTGAAGTTGTCCTGCCGTTCCTTCTCGTCTTTACTATCGTTTTTGCAATCCTTGAGAAGACAAAAGTTTTTGGGACGGAAACGATCGAAGGCAAAAAATACCCGAAAAAGAACCTGAATGCCACTGCATCTTTTGTCATCGCGTTTTTTGTTATTGCATCGTCAAAGCTGGTTGAAATCATCACAACGGTCTCATCCTTTACCGTCATCCTGCTCATGCTATCCGTCCTTTTCCTCCTCCTGATAGGGTCATTCATGAAAGAGGGCGAGGGAGTGTTCCTTTCAGGAAGCTGGCAGTATTTCTTCATGATCCTCATGTTTATCGGCATCGTCCTGATATTTGTTTTTGCGCTGGGCTGGTGGGACCAGCTCTGGGGGTTCCTGAGGTTTGGGAAATCCGGAGATACCGTTGGGGCAATCGTACTGCTCGTCATCATATTCCTGTTCGTGTGGTATGTCGTCAAGGGAGAACCCCACCATGAAAAGGGAAAAAAGGAGTCATCGGAGCATTAGGAGGCAAACACCATGGTAAGCAGAGCGTTCAATCTCGAAGAGTTTGTCAGGATTCTTGATTCCTGGGGATTGACTGACGTGATGCTTCCGTTCCTGCTCATCTTTGTCGTCATTTTTGCAATACTCCAAAAGGCAAAAATTTTCGGGGATGAGAAGAAGAAATTCAACCTTGTCTTTGCGCTTGTGGTTGCCCTATTGGTGGTAGTGCCCCATGTCCTCAATGTCTACCCGCCTCAAGCTGATGTTGTAGAGATCATAAACAAGGCGCTGCCTCAAATATCAATCTTTGCCGTTGCGATCGTGATGCTGCTCATCCTCATCGGCCTGTTCGGCGGGGAGGCAAAATGGGCAAGCGGCTCCCTATCGGGATGGGTTGCGATCATTGCGTTCCTTGTTGTCCTCATCATCTTCGGGAATGCAGCCGGCTGGTGGACAACATGGTCGTGGCTTGATACGTTCCTCGGCCAAGAGACGGTCGCCATCATTGTAATGATCCTGGTGTTTGCAATTATCGTATGGTGGATAACGGGCGTTGATAAAGAGAACGAAAGCCCCGTTTCCAAGTTTGGAAAAGCGGTCGGAGAACTCTTCGGAGGAAAAGGTGGCGGAGGCCACTAGGCCCCTATGGCCACGTTCCTTGACATTACCGGGATTCAGGGATTTTCCAGCCTTTTTGTGTTTGTGTTCGTGTGGGTTGTCATATATGCTGGTCTCGGGATTACGAAGGTTCTTGGGGACCATAAGGGGATAAACGCCCTCCTTGGATTCTTTGTTGCACTCTTTACCCTTTTCTCACCCGTGATCGTTGACACCATCCAGTTCATTTCCCCCTGGATAGCGGTTGTGCTTCTTTTCGGAGTCTTCGCAACGGCAGGGTTCAGGTACCTTGGCGGAAGCGATGAGCACAGCCTAGGCAACCTGAAGCTGGTGACTGTTGTTCTTCTTATCCTGATAGTCACTGTCGGATTCCTTGCAAAACTCAGGGAAGGGGTTAAGGCCCCCGGCGAGGAGGGGGGAGATGATGACTTCAGCAAGCCCCTCAATGTCCTGCTTCACCCTAGAATCCTGGGGGCGATAGTCCTGATGATCATTGCCATATTTACGATTGTTCTGCTCGCTGGAAAGCAGTATATGTAATCTCTTGAAGGATATTTCTTTGAAAAGAGTATACTGTAAATTTAGATAAGACATAACATCAAATCTCGAAAATAATTGAACTTTTGCGAGATTTGATAGTATAGTAAATCGCTTATCCAAATGTTCAAATATTTGTGCGATTTACTATAAGAAGGATTATTTGAAAACGATTGACAAAAGAAGATTATGGGCAAACGATGGGATGCCTTTCTCAGACCTTCTTCTTTATCAGCGCAGGATTGTCGGAAAACCTCTGCAGCTTGTTGATGCTGTCCGTCAAGGTAGGAAGGACTTTTGAGAACACTTTCTCCATCGCCAGGATTTCCGTCCCTACACCCTTAAGGTTCTCATCATATTCGGAAACTTTTCCCAGGACAGCCTTCTGCAGATTGTCAATGTTCCCCTTAAGGTCATCAATCCGCTGGCTCATCTCGGAAAGCTTGGCATGGAACTCGTCTTTCCATTCTGTTGTTTTTGCCAGCTCCGCTTCGACACTTTTCCACTTCTCCTGGACGACCGCCTCGACAATCTCGCCAATTTTTTCATTTGAAAGGGACTGGTCAGGCTGCGGGGGCATCGGCATGGAGCCCTGCATTTGCCCTGCCTGCTGCTGAGGATAGGGCTGAGCCTGCTGCGGAGGATAGTAAGGATACTGCCCATAGGCCTGCTGCTGGTTCGGGTCAAAACCGTATTGGTCCATAGGGGGCATGTTGACATCGGGGAAGGGGGTGCCTGTAGGATTATCCTCTTTCTTTTTCCCCATACCTAGAAATGCCAATCTCTTCACCTCTTCTGACAACTTTTTGGAAGGATTGTATTTAAACGTTTCTGTTTAAAGTAATAGGTTAGCCGGCTGATGTGACATAACCAGGAAACCCAACAACAACAATTGGTTCGACGGTCAAATCCTCGCTACGCTCGGATTTGCCCTGCTCGGTCACCCCGGAGGGGGCAAGTCCCCCGACCTCGCCTCGCCAATGTTATTGGGTTTCCCGACCGGATAAATAGGAATGTCAAAACCAAAACTTCAGGCTCCTGACTAATTACTGTTTAAAACCGCAAAGCTGGATGCTCAGAAGAAATATATTGGAAGAAAAATATTTATTATCATTCTCAAGCGTTAGATTCTGCTTTTACTGCCCCACACCCTGTTTAAAACGAAAAAAAAGATTAGGTTAATAACAAGCCTTATGAAATCGGGCGTCAAAATACTCACCGACCCAAAAAGGGACGACCGTCGGCCCATAAGCGCAGGGGTTGTGTTTATCTCCTTTATTTGATAAGCTTGTTCGAATTTACCCAGACTTTAATTCGGCTCTTCGCGGAGAAACTCTTTTTCCGCCAACGCTTCCTTCAATTCGTTATGCGTGACAAAGTTGATGGGCTCCCACATCTCGATGTATTTCTGGAGGACAAGGACATCTTCCTTCTTTGCCAACGATTGAAGTTCACGGACCATGAGAAGCATCCTGTCCTTGATCTCGTCCATTTCTCTCCGGAATTCGCTGAGTTCTGAGGTAAGTGTTTTCAGCTCGGTCGCGAGAAGCTTATTCCTCCTCACGAGGTTGTCTTCAAGGAGCTTAATCTCAGCCCTCGCATTGGACAGCCTCTCTTCAAGAACCCTCACCCGGCTCATCGCGCCATCGTCCCTTGCGACGGGGGGCGGAGGAGGCACGGGGCCTTTCCCAAAAAGACCTTTCTCAATCCCTAACGTTGGGGCAGCACCCGTTTCCTGGAACAATGCGCACATAAACGAAGAATACTTTTAAAGGCATATAAACTTATGTTAGTATTGCATGGTAGTATTTATTTAGCAAAAGGAATAAATAGGGGGGGCAACTAACCAACAAAATGGGTTGGAATAATCTAGCCGGCATAAACAGCATATCTCTTCCTGATTTGCATGAATATCACTCTAGGCCAACACAACAGGTTGTTGATTTTATCAGGTCGGTTGATAAACCTATCATCATTTGGGGGGCAAGCGGCAAATTTATGGGGGATGTCACTGAGATGGTCCTCAGGGTAATCCAAGACTCCGACCAGAAGGGAGAAATTCACCTTGTTAAAAGCCCGCGGAGCGATACTCCATTTCATGAAAGGATTAAACCATATAGCTTCGCAACTCTTCACGAGATTGATCTCATGAGGGCAACACATCAAAGTTTTGATTCTATACCCCGAGAGGGAACCGTCCTGTATGGAGCCGGAAATAAATTTAGGAAAAAAGATTCCAGCGGGCAGGAAGAGCCGCTCGATGCCTATATTGAAAAATGCCAATTATTTGGGGTAAAAATTCCAGATTTAGTTTTCCATCATCATCAATACGGCTGCAGAATTGTTGTGATGGGCTCTTTTAACGGGTTGAAGCCTTCTACTGTGCTCCAACAAGCCCTTGATGATGCCGTCCTTGAGCCAACGGATACGAACTATTACGGCCAATCCATCAAATGGAAAGAAGAAACCATTAAAGCAGTTTTGGAGGGTGCTGAAGGCCAAAGCCCATCTAAAGCTATCATACTCAGAGGCGGCTGGTTTACTGATGGAACTTATGGGGGGGGTTGATGCTGAAATCCGGGCAATAAGGGATGGGCAGCCCATCGATTTAGGCCAAAAATCTTATTTCAAACTCCTTTCCCATCGGGATACGGCAATTGCAATGATTCTTGCGCTTCAACTTGCCGGAAATCCTGTTGCGGTAAGAAATCTCTCCGGACATACCGTTGATGTCGGAGATATGGCATTCGAAATTGAGGAATATGCAAAAAGGCCCCTTCAGCATCAAATTCCGAAATCTCAATTAACGGGAAAAAAATCAGGCACCGCACTTCTTGCAGACGATTCAAGATTATGGAGGGAAATTTATACTGCTCCGACGGATTCCCTCCGGGACATTGTTCATGCACAAACCTACTGGGTTTTAGGCGGGGGCTATAGGCGCGAAGGCGACCAGCATATTGGCCAAAGCATGGAAATGAAAAAATAAGTGAGGCATGGAAATGCAATACGCACCAATGGATCCAACTGCAAACAAAAGGCTTCATTCTGCCACCGG
>JACPII010000045.1 GCA_016188175.1 Candidatus Woesearchaeota archaeon
GGGCTGATATGCGAGCTTGACTTCCATTGCTCGACATCTTTCTGCATCGAAATCTCTTCAGGAGTCCAGTTATTGGCGACCCCGTCCTTGTAGTGCTTCCTTGCCCACAAATATTTCATGGGGAGGCTCTTGTTTGGGTCAGTCGCGGGATTGTTGATGATTGCCATGGTAGGTCTTTTGCCACCTGTTTTTTGGGGCATACTAAAGCGAAACCGACCCCATTAGGAATTACTGGCAGGCTTCACAGTCGGGATCATTGAGCTTGCAGATTTCCGTCTTCCCGTTTGGGTGGACGGTAGGGATGGTTCCGTGGGATGCGCCGTTCATCGGCACAATTTCCTGGGCAGGCGCCCCCTCTACCTTAAGGGACTGGCCGTTCTCTCCCTTTGGGGCGTATTCTCTCTTTTGGGTAAACCCATATTTCCCGGCATCGAGAGTCGATTTTTCAATCTGGGATGCGGCCAGTGTTCTCAGATAATAGGTTGTTTTCAGGCCAAGCTTCCATGCGCTTATATACACCTCGTTGAGCTTCGTTCCGCTGCTCCCTTTGAGGAATACATTGTGGGACTGGCTTTGGTCAATCCATTTTCCGCTGGCAGCCGTGAGCCTCAAAAGCCAGACGGGATCAATCTCAAAAGCCTCTTTGTATTTTTCCTTGAGCTTTTGGGGGATGGAGGTGATGAACTGGAGGTTTCCGTCATAATACTTCAGCTGCTCAAGCATTTCATTATTCCAAATGCCTAGTTTCTTCAGGTCCTCGACAAGGTATTCATTGACGACGGTAAATTCTCCGCTGATGTTCGATTTCACATAGATATTCTTGTAGATCGGCTCGATGCACGGATAGGTTCCCGCGATATTGGAGATAGTGGCCGTCGGAGCGACAGCCATGCAGTTGGAATTCCTCATCCCATCAGCTTTAACCTGCTCCCGGACAGGGGTCCAATCAAGCTTTGAACTTCTTTCAACCTCAACGGTTATGCCGCGCTCCTGCTCAAGGATATCCAGCGTATCGATAGGGAATATCCCCCTATCCCATTTTGAGCCTTTATAGCTCTGGAAGGCTCCCCTCTCTTTTGCAAGCTGGGAGGAGGCCAAAATGGCATGGTAGCTGATGGTTTCCATGATGCTGTCAAAAAACTCAAGGGTTGCAGGGCTGTCGCATCCGATGTCGAGCTTGAAGAGGGCATCTGCCATACCCATGATGCCCAGGCCCACCGGCCGGTGCCTTAAATTGGAATTCCTTGCTTCGGCGGTAGGATAATAATTCAGGTCAATGACATTATCCAGCATCCTCATCGCAACTTTTACGGTAGCAGCAAGAAGCTCCACCGTGACTTTTCCCTGAACGATGAATTTCTCAAGGTTGATCGAGCCAAGGTTGCAGACAGCGGTCTCGTCCTTCGATGTGTTCAGGGTAATTTCCGTGCAGAGGTTTGAGCTGTGGACAACTCCGCAATGGTCCTGGGGAGATCGGATATTGCAGGGATCCTTGAACGTTATCCAGGGATGCCCAGTCTCAAAAAGCCTTGTCAGCATCTTTCTCCACAAGGAGACTGCCGGAATGGCTTTGAACTTCCGGATCATCCCCTTCTTTGCCATATCCTCGTACGCCTGGTAGCGCTGTTCGAACTTTTTTCCGTAAAGGTTGTGGAGGTCAGGAACTTCGTCCGGTGAAAACAATGTCCAATCGGCGCTGGAAAGTACACGCTTCATAAAAAGGTCCGGAATCCAGTTCGAGGTGTTCATGTCATGGGTCCTTCTCCGGTCATCGCCGGTGTTTCGGCGCAGGTCAAGGAAATCTTCTATGTCGAGATGCCATGTTTCCAGATAAGCGCAGGTCGCCCCCCTTCTCTTTCCGCTTCGGTTGATCGCCATCGTCACGTCATTCGCTATCTTCAGAAAAGGGATGACGCCCTGGCTTTCAACATTTGTTGATTTTATCCATGAGCCTGTCGCCCGGATATTCGTCCAGTCATTTCCGAGGCCGCCGCTCCATTTTGAAAGCTGGGCGTTGTCCGCAATACATTTGAAAATATGCCCGAGGTCGTCCTCAATCGTCGTTAGGTAGCACGAGCTGAGCTGGGGATGCGTCGAGCCAGAATGAAATAATGTCGGCGTTGAAGGGACAAATCTCATCGACGAGATGGCTTCGTAAAACTCCAGGGCCCTGGCTTCCTTGTCATCCTCCAGGAGGGCAAGGCCCATCGCAACTCTCATCCAAAATGCCTGAGGAAGCTCGATCCTCTGGTCACGGATCTTGAGAAAATAGCGCTCATACAATGTCTGGAGGCCGATATATTTGAATAGATGGTCCCGTCCAGGCTGGAGACCGGCGGACAGCTTCTCGAGGTCGAATCCCGCCATACGGGAATCAAGGACTCCTGCTTCCACACCTTTCTTTATTCCTTTGACAAATGCATCCCGGTAGGAGCTGGCCAATGTCGAATCGTCGGTTGAACTGCCGATCACTTCCTTGTAGAGCTTCTGGAGGAATATCCTTGCGGAAACATAATTGTATGCAGGGTCTTTTTCGATGAAGGAGATGGCAGCGAGGATAACTGCTTTTTCGATGTCCTTCGTGTCGGCTCCATCAAATACATTCCTCACCACTTCCCTGACGATGAGATCGGGGTCGACGTCGAGCTCAAACCCTTCGCAAGCCCTTAAAACGGTCGCGCGTATCTTTTTCAGGTCAAACAATGCGATAGTGCCGTTTTTCTTCCTGACGGTCAATTTTCCAAGCTTTGCCCTCTCCAGGGTTGCTGCTTTTTCCTGCTCGCGCTCCTTCATGCGCTGGGCCCGGTACAAAATATATTCCTTGGCAATCTCATACAATCCGCTCTTGACGAGGTGTTTTTCAACGATGTCCTGGACATTTTCTACATTAGGAAAGAAATCAGAAAATCGGCCGCCTATCTCTTCAGATATTGCCTGGACGATCTGCATGAGGAGATTGCTGTCCAATGTTTTATTCGCCGCCTTGACTGCCTTAAGGATGGCATCCCTTATCTTATCCGGATTGAAAGGCACTACCTCACCGTTTCTCTTGGTGATAAACATCGAAACTGTTTCCTGCATGGTCATTCCTTCACCCCTCCAATCGCTTTAATCTCTCTTTCAAATGAGCCTAATCCCTTGAACTCACGGCAGACGGAAGCAAACCGGATGTACGCGACCTTATCAAGCTTGACAAGCTTTTCCATGACCATCTTCCCGATATCGGCCGATGGGATCTCGGCCTTATTTTTTCTGCGAAGCTCAGACTCAATTTCCTGGACGGCCTGTTCGATCTTCTCCCTGCTGATTGGCCTTTTTTCGCAGGCAAGGACTATCCCCTTGAGGACTTTGCCCCTCGAAAACGGCTCCCTTGTGCCGTCCTTTTTGACAACGAGCGCACCAATTTCTTCAACTCTTTCAAATGTGGTGTAGCGCTTTTTGCATTTCAGGCATTCCCTTCTTCTCCTGGTCATGAGGAGGTCGGGGGTTTCCCGCTTATCGACAACCTTTGAGCCCGGATTCGTGCAGAAGGGGCATTTCATGTTGACTTTTTCACCTGAAGTTTGTTTCTTGCCAAAAGCCGGAGTGGTTGGCTTTCGGGGCATCCCGAAAAACCTTACCGTCTTTGGGATACATTAAAAAGGGCAAAAACCACAACCGGTTGTGGTTAACTATTGTCAATTATCAATGGGTAGACTTTTTAAGAAGGCATTTAGTATTTAAGCTTTTCTATGCTTTAAAATATAGGTTGGAAAGGATGTTGCAATCTCCTCTTTATGAAGAAGTTCTTTTCTTTGTTGGGGGATGGGTTATAAACATTTTGGTTTTCGTTTCGGTGTGTTAAACCTGCCTCATCAGATAGTTTTGGCAGGAAAGTTTATAAGGCCCCTAAGAAACCTGCCGAACATGAACCTTTCTCTTTTGAAATTACCCAGACAGCAAGGAAACTATCTATACTATAGGTTACTTGAACTTGATGGGGCGGTTAGCAGGGCATCCCGACTGGGCGATGATAGGTTGGCAGGAGAGGCTGTTCAATCATTGGATCAATTATTACTGCAGGACAGGGGCTATATCAGAGAAAGGCCAAGTGCCGGGTTTAGTGCTGTTGTGCGAACATGCCATAGTGTTGACGTAGATTCTTGGGACTTGCTCACAGAAACATTGCAGGGATATTATGCTTTTGCTCATTTTCTTTTAAGCAAAGCACACATCCAATTAGGGCAGTTTGAATCTGCAGTTAGACATGCAACCAGAGCCAATGAGTTAGGGGCGCCTAATGCTGAAGTATATTACGACCTAGGTTTTGCCAGTTACCAATTGATGCAGTATGAAGAAGCAGCAGCAAACTACGAAAAAGCTATACGGCTATCACCTCAGGATCCAAGATATTATTCTGCTCTTGGGGGGGCATTAACTGGGTTAGGCAAACATAAAGAGGCTATAACCGTTCTTAGAAAATCCATTGGTTTAGGCCCAGGAAACTCTGATGCCCACAATACACTCAGTTATGCGTTCATTCAAATAGGAGACTACAAGGCAGCAATAGATTCAGCTGATGAAGCGATTAAAATTGATTCTGGATGTGCTTTTGCGCATAATAACCGGGGAAGAGCAAATATGAAATTAGGAAGGTTCTCAGAGGCTGTTAAAGACCTGGAAACAGCAGTGAGGCTTGAGCCCAGGCTGTTGCAGAGCTGGTCTCATTTAGGAAGAGCATACCAGGCAGAAGGAAACATGCAGAAAGCTGGTGATTGTTATAATGGGGTGCTGGTTATTATGCGGCAAATAAAAATACGGTCTAAAGACCAATATCTTGCTGCTGTCTCTGCAGAAAGAGGCTTAAATGAGATAGGGATTACTACTAAAAATCATTTTGAGATGGAAGCTTTATCAAAGGGGATTCTGACAAAAAAAGTAATAGCTTTCTATTTGACTTAACCCCATAGTAAGCAATATGCCTATGCAGCTATGGCACACAATTGCCAAAAGCAATTCCTGCCTTGCAGTTTCCATGTATGCAATACTGAAACTATGCAATTAATCCGCCCTTTGCTATTGTTATTCCTCTAGCAGCCAATCGACTTTCTCAACCGCAATCTTTTTATTCACGCGTTTTTCCGCAGCGATAATGGTAGATATCTTATCCTTGGCCCTGATTGTCTTCGGCCTTGCGTTATTTGAAATCATCATCAGCGTGGATAACGCGATCATCAATGCAGAAGTCCTCGGCACGATGTCCCCAAAAGGCAGGAAGTGGTTCATGCTCTGGGGCATCCTGATTGCGGTGTTTCTTGTCAGGGGTTTGCTGCCGTGGCTTATCGTCTGGGGGTCAAACCCCTCGCTGGGTTTTTTGGGAAGCTTTTCTGCATCATTCAGCAGTGACCCTAAAATCAAAGAGGTCATTGAAGGCTCTGCCCCGATTCTTCTTGTAGGGGGAGGGGCATTTCTTGTCCTTCTGTTTTTCCACTGGCTTTTTCTTGAGCCCAAACATTACGGCATCAAGGGGGAAGAATTTTTCCACAAGCAAGGCGTTTGGTTCTTTGCCGTCGCTTCTGTCTTTCTCTCACTATTGGTCTGGAAGGCTGTCCAGATAAGGCCCTGGATGGCATTCGGTGCAGTTGTCGGCTCTACCGCTTTTTTCATCACGCACGGGTTCAAGGAAAATGCGGAACAAGCAGAGAAGCAGATGCTTGAAGGAGGAAATAATATGTCAGACCTTAGCAAGATATTCTACTTGGAGGTCATCGATGCGACGTTCTCCATTGACGGCATTTTAGGGGCCTTTGCATTCACGTTCATCCTGCCAGTCATCCTTATCGGAAACGGCCTTGGGGCAATTGTCGTACGGCAGCTGACGATAGGCAATATTGAACGGGTAAAAAAATACAAATTCCTGAAGAATGGGGCGATGTATTCAATCCTTATTTTAGGGTCCATCATGATCCTTGACAGCTTCGGCATGCATATCCCGGAATTCCTGTCGCCTGTTGCGACGTTCGCGATAGTCGGTTATTTCTTCTGGAGGTCGGCAAAGGCGTTGAAAGGTGATGAAGCTGCCCATTAAACAATTGTATCGTTAGAGATTCTTCCCCAGAATTTCTTATTTCCCCTATCAATAGATCCAAAAAATTTATATAGTTGAATAGTTTAACAGTTGAACTATACCCTACCATGGCAGAAACAGAACTTGTTAAGATGAGCTCAAAGGGGCAGTTAGTCGTTCCTGATGAGATTCGGAAGAAAGAAGGGTTTGCTGCAGGAGATAGGTTCATCCCTTTCCCTATCTCTGAAGGGATTATATTTCGAAA
This sequence comes from Candidatus Woesearchaeota archaeon, assembly GCA_016188175.1. Taxonomy (GTDB): domain Archaea; phylum Nanobdellota; class Nanobdellia; order Woesearchaeales; family JACPBV01; genus JACPII01. The sequence goes on from JACPII010000045.1 coordinate 6,312, forward strand.
AGTAGACATCCCTGAGATGAAAAAAGAATTCCAGTCCATTTCCAGGCAAATTGAAGCTAAGTTCAGGAAAGAAAAAGTCAGCGAAGGAACAATCAAAGAGGCCATTCAATGGAGCCGAGGCCGGTAGTTCTGGATTCCAATATCATTATTTCGGCATTCGGCTGGCCTGGAAATCCGAGGAAAATTTTTGACCAGATTCTCCTGGGCCACTATGATTTGTGCATGGGGAAAGAACAGCTGGCAGAGCTCGCAAGGGTAGTTGAATACCCCCGATTGAAGCTGTCAGCCCAAGAGAAAGAAGGGATCATCGCGATTGTCAAGGCTGTTGCTAAAATAGTAGAGGCAGCCGTTGAAATCAATCTGGTTAAGGAAGATCCTGAGGATAACATGATTCTCGAGGCAGCGATGGAGGCGAATGCTTTTTGCATTGTTTCCGGGGACGAGCACCTCCTTACGCTGAAAGTTTTTGAAGGGATTCCTATCCTTACGGCGAAAGAATTTCTCGAAAAGTATGGATAGGGGCAATATCTTGGCTCAGCTTTAAAAGAAATCCGACCACCCCCGTTCCAAAAACCAGCGAGGATATTCTACGAGAGTTTATCCGAGGTCATTTGGTTTATAGACAACAGGAGGATTCTTCATAACTAGCATTTTCAAAATTTCTCATAATTACTTCCCCGCCAGCCCAAAAATAACCTCAAAGGCTTTAAGCAGCTTATCCTCATCAACAATGATTACATGCTCCCTTGGGGCTATCAGCGCTGCATTGATGCTGATGTCATTCTGCCCTAATTCTCCGGAGATGATGGCAAACACTCCCGGAGTCTTTTCCAGTTCGGGAGGATAGGATATTTCTATCATCCCGACTTTGTTGTTCTGGCTTAAAATATTTTTGTGAGAGAAAAGCCCCTTCACTTTGTCCATATTCTTCCGGTCAAAGATGAGGGTGAAGGTGTTGTAGCCTTCAAGGATCCGGATTGTGTCATGCAGCTGGTAATCTGCAATCTTTTCCGGCCTTCCCAATGAAGTCTTGACTTCATCTGCGCGCTTCAGCAGCAGCATTGCCATTTTCGTCTTGATGCTTACCTTTGCTTCCTTGAGCATCGCATAAGCAGAAAGCTGGTCTCCTTTTTTGGGCAGGTGTTCTTTATACCGCCTGATGGCGCTTATCACTGAATCCAGCGAGGCATCTAGTTCTTGTTCCTTGATGAATGATCTTGCAAGGCCCCTGATGTTGATGATACTCCTCGAAAGGATTTTCCTCAGGGCAATATCCCTGTCGATCAGATTCCAGATGACCGCCCTGATGGTATCTTCCGCCATAGGGCAAAGGTAATGTGTCAATATTTAAATATTTTGTTTAAATGTGTCAAATATAACGTTTTTCTGACAAATAGGTCAAAAGGTATAAAAACAAAGCAAAGAGGTAAATATTATGAGCATGGGAAATCCAATCTGTGTTATCGGCGATGGCGAATGTCGCAGATTTATGGAACAAGTGCCGCTTGGCGGGGTTTACCGTTTTTATCCCAGCCCTGAAAGCTTCAGGGAAGAGGTTGCTAAAAGAAGTTTGGCGCCCGGAGAAATTTTATGCAGCCCAGACCTCTCCCCCAGCGACCTCGATATCGTCCTCAATCCATCTGGTAACCCATCCGGGCCGCAAAAGGGCATTGCAGTTCTTGTTCGGGAAGGGTCTTTATTCGCTCCCCACAAACCAGAATGGATTAAGGTTGTTCCCATGAATGAAAGAGCCCTTGCTGGCTATTTGGGTGTTTCCTATACCCCTCAAACTTCCAACGGTTTGTCTAGCCCCCCACCCCCTGTTTGACTTTGGGAAAGTTCGGACATCACTGCTTTATCTTCCATCCGTTTGAGAAGAGATAGATGACGAGGGCCAAAACAGACAGGCCCATCACTCCAGAAATAAGCAACCCCGTGATCGGATTGAACCCCGGAATCCCGCCCATCCCTGCGCGGAAGCCATCTACAAGGTAAAAGACAGGATTGAGCAGGGTCAGGGTCTTTGCGAACTCAGGGAGCTGGTTAAGGGAGTAGAAGACACCTCCGAGCATGGTCAGCGGGGTGAGGAAAAAAGTGGTAAAAAGGCCCAGCTGCTCAAAGGTTTCCGCCAAGAGGGCAAGGATGATCCCCAAAGAGCCAAACAGGATGCATGCAGCGATGAGGTTTCCCAAAAGCAGAAAAATGCTTGAAATCGAGATGGGCAAAAAAAACATCGCCGCAACAAGGATAATCGCGGCGGTAAGCAGTGTTCTTGCGAGTCCGCTCAATAAATAGGCAGCGACAAACTGCCAGGGCTTTAAGGGGATGATGAACAAGGATTCTGCATGCTTTGTCCACCGGGTTATAAAAAGTGAAAAAGATGCATTTGCAAATGCAGTGTTGATGATTGCCATCATGACGATGCCGGGAAGGAGGAAGCTGATGTACTGGCCTCCCCCAATCTGGGTTTTTGAAAGGACGAGGTGGAAGATGACAAGATAGAGGAGGGAAGAAACAACTACCGGAAATATCATCTGGTTCAGGTTGGTGAGAAACCTGACCAGCTCCCTTTTCAACAAGCTCAAAAAACTGATGGTGTTCATGGATCGGCGTTCCCCGTCAGCCTCAGGAAAACCTCTTCAAGGCTTTCATTGACGAGATCAAGTTCCTTAACTTTGATTCCTACTTTGTGCAATGCAATGATAATGTCACTGGCGGAATTCTTTACGTTTCTCCCGATTATCTTCGTTGCATTCCCTTCGGCTTTAACGATGAGGCCGTCGTATGCAAGAACGCCCTCGGGGATAGGCTTGTCTGTTTTCAGCCTAAGCTCCTGGGTAGCAAGGTCGTCCATGAGCTTTTCCCTTTTGTCGAGAGCAAGGATCTTTCCCTTGTTGATGATGCAGATGGTCTTGCACAGCCTTTGGACTTCCTCGATGTAGTGGGACGTCAAAAACACGGTAATCCCTTTTTGGTTAATCCTTTGCAGCAATCCCCAGAATTCTCTTCTTTTTTCTGGATCCATTCCCGCAGTAGGCTCGTCCAATATCACCAAAGGCGGGTTATGGACCAAAGCCCTTGCAACCAGAAGCCTTCTTCGCATCCCCCCGCTTAACGATTTTACCCATCGTTTCCGCTCGCCCCAAAGGCCGAATTCCTTCAGGCTCTTTTCCGTGCTTAGCTTTGCCTCGTGAGGGGGAATTCCATAATAGCCGGCAGTATAGAGGAGTGTCTGCTCGACCGTGATGAAGTGGTCGAAGTTCTCATCCTGGGGGCTGTAGCCGATGCGCTTCCTGACATCCAAGAAATCCTGTTCAGCATCAAATCCAAAAACTTTGATGTTTCCCTTATAGCGGAGAAGCCCGATGATGCTTTTTATCGTTGTCGTCTTGCCTGCCCCATTGGGGCCGATAAAGCCGAAAAAATCACCCTGCGAGACAGAAAAACTGATGTTATCGACTGCAACAATGTCCCTATATCCCTTGGTGAGTGAAGTTATTTCAACAGCATGCATTGCCGGGTTGAACGGGAAATTGTTTTTAAATGTTTGGAAGAAAAAAAGGTTTACTCTTCTTCATTTACTCTTCTTCATCCCCCATTGTGCAAACTCCCCGGGCAAAAAGATTGTCGTCGGCATACCATGCATCAAGGGAAGGGAACACTTCACCAAGGCTGTTTTCCCCCCCTAGCCAGCCTTCAACAGCTGACATCCCCCAGCCATCGGGTTCTTCAGGAAGATTAAAATCTTCAGATAGCTGAGAATATACCAAGAAAGGTAGGGAAATAGATAGCAGGAGTGATATAAAAAGGAAAACCTTGGCTTTGGTAAAAAGAGATTTTGCTTTCATCTTCATTTTGTCACTCATGGGGCATCATGGATTACCAATCCCGTTAAATCCCAATCCCCTTCCGGCGTCACGAAAAACCTTTTGATAATCTCGTCAGGGTCGAGATTGAGCAGAGGTTCCATGTTCAACCTTCCTCCTTTTTTTGAAACGAAGCTTATAAGCATATCGGCCTTGTCATACGCGTTATAATGGTTAAGGTGCTTAGTGATATCATTTTGGAGTTTATTAATCATCTCATTTTTCTCAGCCTCAGGAAGTTTTTCAATGAACTCACGAACTTCTCGTGCATCAGATTCACCAATCATTTTTGACAGCTCATCTATTCTCTGTTGGGAGATGCTGCCTTCAAGAGACTCTTTGAGAATGTCAATTTGAAGCTGAAGCCCATATGTAACATCTGAAAGTTCTTTGCTAACCCTGATAGGCCCCCATTCCTCTATCCACGAAAGCGATGCCGGCCTGTTCGGGTTATAAACCATCGCATGTGCCCCTGAACGCCCGACGAATTCGTGGGCAACTGACCTTCTCCATCTCCTGACCTCATCCCGCATGAGGGGATTTTTTAATGCCTCATCTGCTATGTCAATTTCTTTTGATTCGTATCCTTTTGCTCCCTTGGACTCGTATTGGTAGTGGAAGAATTCTTCAGCATAAGCAAGACCTGATTTCGAGGTTGGAATGGCTCTCCCGTCAGCTCTACTAAAGAAGGAGATTACGACCTTACTAGAGGAGGTGCTACTACTTGGGGCGCTATGATACGCTCCCCGCGGGGCCATCAGAAACCAGGTATTTTGCACCACATTTTTATCCACCCGAACCCCCATCTTCTCAGCAGCTTCGGCAAATTCTTTCATCCTTGCACGGACAGAGGCTTGCATAGCCTGTTCCCTTGCCCACCCCATATAATTCCTGTTAAAATCAGAAATGTCTGCCCTTGTAAGTGTGGATGTAATCCACTCTGCAAGCCTGTCAAAATATTCAACAGGAATGCCAGCTGCAATAAGGTCGTCCATTGACTCTCTGAAATTTTTGCCGGATACCTTCTTAATGAGTTCAGTCATATCAAAAAATTTGTCAACATTTCCGTCTGCAGAGGTAAGGGGTACCCTCTTTCCTGCTCCTTCTCCATAAGTAAAAGTGGTATCCATTGTCGGGATGGCATCAATAACTACCTTATCCCCCTCGACAGAATACTTAAAGGTATCATCAGCCAGACTTCCCCGAAGTAAACCAAAAGTGATTTAAACTTCATGTGATTGGGAAAAACCGGGGGGTGGTTAGACCCCTCAGGTTTTGTCGATAACCATGCAACCGGATATCGACAAGATGCGGAATCAGTTCTTCAAGAAAA
>JACPII010000049.1 GCA_016188175.1 Candidatus Woesearchaeota archaeon
AAGCTTAGAGAAGAACTCAACAGATTTTCCCAGGTCTTTTACGGGTATGTTTACAAAGATCTGACTCGCGATATAGGCTGCCATTAACGATAGTTAAGTCCGGCCCAATTTAAATGTTTTGGAAAAATGGTGTCTCGGGAAGGCTTTCCAGGAACCACCCATTCCACTCGCCACTTGCCATCCGCAGCCGGCGGGTATTTAAATACGGGTTTTTATCCTTTCCACGGTGAAGGCCAAGTGCATTGCAGCATCGAAAACCTTAAATAAGTAAAGATACTTAGCCTACCTAAAATGACCAACATGACCCTGGCAATTCCGGAAGAGCTCCACAATCTCATGAAAGAGCACTCTGACATCAAGTGGAGTGAAGTCGCGAGAAAGGCACTCTGGGAGCATGCAAAGAGGCAGGAGCAGCTAAAACTCATGGACAGGCTGCTGGCAAAGAGCAAGCTTACCGAGAAAGATGCCCTGCGCACCGGAAGGGAAGTGAATGCTGCGATTGCACGAAGACATGGTCTCAATGCATGAAAGTTGTTGTTGACAGCAATAGGCTCTTTGCAGCGCTTATTGCCGAAGGCAATACCCGAAAGATACTCTTGTCTCCAAAGTTTTCCTTTATTGCGCCAGCTTTCTTCTTTGCTGAGGTTGATAGGAAAAAAGATGAGTTAGCCCTGCGCATTGGGCACCCAGAAAACGTCGATTCTTTGTTTGCATTGCTAAAAATAAATATCCTAGTTATTCCCATCGAGCATTATTCTTCTCTTATTCCTGACCTTGAGAAAGAGGTAGGCGACAGTCAGGACATTCCCTATCTGGCATGCTGCGTCGCGACTGGCGCTGATGGCATCTGGACTCACGACAAGGACTTTCTCCAGCAGGAAAGAGTAAGGATATTCACTAATAAGGATTTGCTGGACTGTCTTCGCAATTCATGCTAACGCGGGAATTCGTCCACTCGCCACTTGCCATCCGCAGCCGGAGGGTATTTAAACAATAATTCTTTTAGGGATTATTCAGTGCGGGAGGTGAAGGGCAACAATACCGTTAAATAAGTGGGCTCACTTACCATGGATATGACCCATATAACCCTTTCCATCGAGGATTCCACCTATAGAAAGATGAAACAGCACTCCGAAATCAAATGGAGCGAATTTGTGAGAAATGCAGTTAGAAGGAGAGTTGAGGAGCTTGAGATGCTGGAGAAGGAACCAAGGCAGGAATCCATTTCGACGATGCTTGCCTCTGAGCATGTCCTGAGGAAAGACTGGGACAATGAAGCGGATGAGCGGTGGAACCATGTATGACCAAAAAGACGTTGTATTGATGCCTTTTCCTTATTCCAACCTTACAGGCTCAAAGCTGAGGCCTGCGCTTATCGTGTCAAACGGCAGGGTAAACCGGAGTGATGACAGGATCTGCTGCCTGATCACGAGCAATAATCCGGAGGATGGCCTGAGAGTAGAGCATGCCCACTTCAAAGAGGGAAAACTTCCCTTCCAGATCTGGGTCAAGCCTCACCGCCTCTTTTCAATCGACAAAAGGATAATAAGGAAAAAAATCTGCACTGTTACAAATGAATTTCATGAAAAAGTTGTTTTGGCAGTTGATTCTTTCTTGGCAACAGGGTAAGCAGAAACCTAAAGAGATTTGAGGTTGGTTTATGGGCCGCACCATCATACCGATGAGGAACATGGTCGATCATACTATCCATGAGTTCAGCAGATTCAGGGAAGCGCTCCGGAAGGAACACCGTGAAATATTTGACAGGCTGATGGCCTACCCTAAGCAGCACATCTCTTCAATAGCCTATGCAAACAGCCTGGATGTGGGGATGATGGTATTGTTGAGCATTGCCTTGGAACAGGAGAAGATGATCGAGGAGATGAAGAAAGAAATTGAGGGGCTGAAAAAACAAATGTCTGGATACCCTTTCAGGAATCATTCAGTCGTTTGAAACTCGCCGACGATGCTCCTATGAAAATCATTTTCTTTCTCGACTGGCATTTTCAGGATGCTGAAGGATTACCCCCTCAGATAATTTTATATACGCAATCCTTCAGGGTTGAAATATGGTTAAGGCAAAGTGGGGGTTGCTTCTTGCTGCAGTACTCATCCCGTTGTTAATCAGTTGTGCCCAACCGCCGGAGGATACTTCTGAAAATGGAATTTCCACCAAAGAGCCTGTTAAGGAACAAGAAATTCCTGAGCAAATCAAAGAAACCGATTCATCAATCAAAGCAACCAGTGCCATTTCAGGAGATTCGCAGCCAACAGGGAGAGATACCAATAATCCGGCTGGCATTCCCCAGCAGGAAGAAAGCAAGGAAAGTGAACAAGAGAAGATTGCTGTCAGCCATTGGAAAAGGGTGTTTGCAAAAGCTTTGGAAGAAATTAATTGCCCCCCGCCTCCAAAGCGTAATTTTTCTGATAAATACTACAAAGGCCCGATGATTGATACCCACATCCATATCCAGAGCCTGCCCGATGGAGCGCCGGGATTTCCCGATGAGTATTATACCGGCAGTAATCTTGGGATAAAGCAGAGCATTGCTGAGTGGGTGTGCATGATGGATTATGAAGGGACCAACAGCTCCTTTGCCTTCTTCGCGGTATGGGATCCTATCCGTGATGAATCTTTAGAGATAGTAAAAGGCATCCTGGAGGCATATCCGGGCAGGTTTATCCCCTTTATCATGCCGCCCGACCGGGATGGCGATCCTGACGGCTATCCTACCGTCGATGCAGGAGAGTTGGAAGGTATGCTCCAGGTGTATCCGGGGTTGTTCAAGGGCTATGGGGAAATCGGTCTGTATGGTCATCCCGGCGGCGCACCTGCGCTTCCACCGGATTCACCAAGGCTGATGGAAATTTATCCGGTGGTACAAAAATCCGATCTGCTCGTCTATTTCCATCTGGGGGAGGGCCAGAAAGAATCTTTTGAAAGAGCTTTAAAGGCAAATCCGGACATCACGTTTATTTTTCATGGTGACCAGCTCATTGACTGCGGCTCTTGCGATAAGACCTTGGATGATGTTGCAGATATTTTGGAGAACCACCCTAATGTTTTTTATGGGATTGATGAGCTGTATGGGGATATCCATCTCCTGCGGCAGGATGTCAGCAAGGAAGAATTCATCGCCCATTTCAAGGATTATAGGCCGTTGCTTAAGCAGGATCTTGCCAGATGGAAAGATTTTATCGAAACCCATCCCAACCAGGTTTTATGGGGGACAGACAGGGGTGTTGGCCCGGTATGGTCTATTGACCCTGAAGTTGCAATAGTGCTAAATAACTACACCCGGTATTTTATCGGGCATCTCAATCCGGCAGTGCAGGAGAGGTTTGCATACAAAAACGCAGAAAATCTTTTAGGCGAGGCTTCATGAAAACACTTTATCTTTTAATCGCTCTCATTGCAGCCATCGCCGTTATTGGATGCGCTCAACAAAACAGTGAACTATCTTCTCAACAACAAGAACCAGGAAATTTATCCTCCCAACAGAATGGGGCCTTAACTCTCCAACGGGGTGATGGATTAACTCCTCAACAAAAGCTTCTCAAGTCAGGACGCTAACCCTTCCTTCTTTCGTATTTATTTACCGCCCTAAAGTCAAAGTTCAATTGGCCTTTCCTGTAAGTGGCAAGGGGGTACGGGAAAGGGTTCCGGAGCCAGCCACGGGATACGGTGTTTATAAACGAAAACTGATTCTTCTCGAGAGATGGACATCGATGAATTTATCCTACAAATGGAAAAATGCAAGGATAGTGAATTAGGCCCCGAATTAGGGATCCGGGATAATTTTCCCATATCCCTTAATGCAGGCATAGAATCTGTGCTAAAAGATTTATTGGATTCTAACAATTTTTATTCAAAAGAAATCCGACACCCCCCGTCAAAGACGGGGGGATTGCTCGCTCCCTCCGGTCGCTCGGTCGGATTTCTGAGAATAAAGATATTCCCGCTGCATTTCCAGCAGGTTTACACCATCAGTTAAAAACTGATGGAATGGATGGGGCTGGAGGGAAAGGATATGAGCTAAATTATTCCCGAGGTACAGTAATCTTAAGGTTATGGCCTTTTGTAACTTTAACAACTACTTGTGCCAACCCCTTTGAACCTTCTGAAGAATTAAAACAACATACGGTGAGGCAAAAGAGGGACTACAGCATGGCCATAATGTTATTTTGGTACCAGAAGGAGAGGATGGAGAAGACCGATGATGGTCGGGCAATGGGAATCGTGATCAAAGAATTGGCCCAGTACCTTAAGAAAAAACATATTCCTTTCTGTTTCCCACGTACAAATTCTGGAAAGCACCGGGAAGATTGGGCAAGAGTAGTCTACTATCAGCCGCCGGATCCGACCCTTGCTACCCAAGCCTGATTAACTAGTGCAATACTCTAAACTAAAATGACGAGTGCCCCGTTCTCTTCAAGGTATCGAAACATATTTATACCTGTGAAAACAAAACCGATAAAGGGGTGACCAAACGTTGGGTAACTTGCTTTCCCTGTTCCGCAAAGAGCCACAGCCAAAGCTTTCTCAGAGGCAGATTGAGGCAATCAGGAAATTACCTCCGCCTCCGCCGCCTTTCTTGCTGTCAAAACTCCGTGAGGAGCGGAATAAAAGGGCCCTCGAGATTCAGGAGAGGCAGCGTAAGGCCCAGGAAGCAAGGGAGCTTGCCAAAAAGGCGTCTGCCCAAAGGATAGAGGACTTGGGGGAAATCAGCAGGATAAGTGAGAATGCCCTGGATAAAGCGATGGAACATGCTTCGATCGCTGAAGGCAGGCAGGAGAAAAAGAAGGGCATTCGCTTCCATTTTGTTTCTCAATTCCTGAAAAAAGTCGAAGAAAAGCATGAGCTTATGGACGAGAAGAGGCAGGAATTTCTCAGGAGGGAGCGTGAAAAGGAGCTTCACCTGTTAAAGAGGGTTGAAAGGCAGGAGCAGGAAGAGCTGAGGAAGAGAGAGCAGGAAAAGATTCAGTCCGAAAAGATCAAACAAGAGGAAACTTCAAAGAAACAATCCGAACTTATCACCAAAAAACAGCGCCTTCACGAATTCCTGAAAGATGAGCGGCAGAAAGAGCTTGAGCGGTTAAAGGAGATTGAGGCCGAAGGCCAGGCGTTCTCTCTTACACAGGAAAAGCCCAAAGGGCAGCAACCAGAAACCCAGCCCGGGTGGGATGAAAGATCATTGGTTATGTCTGAACGGCAGGCAAAGGAGGAGATTGAGTATGCCATCCGCGCAGCAAAAGGGAAAGAATCCGCTCTTGCAAAACTCCTGTTCCCCTCAGATAATATCTCTCTTCAGCCCCCAAGAGATTTCTCAAAAACAACCTTAAGCCAGATCAAGAAGGAAATTTATGAGGCAAGGAAGTCCATCGAAGGGCTGAATTTCGATGAGGCAAAGCACCGTTACCTTGAGATTCTTTTCCAATACAAAGAGCTGACCGAGAAGGACAAATCAAAAGTGTTTGAGGACATCCGGGAGTTATATGACGACCGGAAGCACGCAGAGGCTATGTTCGCTTCGTGAATGCTGCAATCGCCTGGTCAACTTTTCTCTTCAATTCACCCATCGCCCCGGAATTATGGATGATGAAGTCAGCGTGCTTCAGGCATGCGTTGATCTCCTGCCCCTTTGTCTTTCCCCTGTTTTCCAGGTTGTCGATTTTCTTAAAGGCAGGGAACGTTGTTGGGTCGCCGTCCCGCTTTCTTCCAGAGACCCTCTTAAAGCGCAACCGCTGAGGTGCAGCCACCCCGATCACATAGGCATCTTTCATTTTTTTCAGCTCTTTTATTTCGCCGACGTTCCGGACACCGTCAACGACCGCATCCTTTGCCGTTACCTTTTCCAGAAGCCTTTTTGACAGGTAGCCTGGATCATGGAACTGCTCTTTGATGCTGATCCCAATCTTATTGAGGTTCTCCCTCGTTGGCTCAATTCCCTGCTGTTTTGCAGCTTCGCGCAGGATATCAGAATAAACAAGGTACTGGAATCCCTTTTCCTTGAGGTAAAGCGCAGCTTCCCCCTTTCCTGACCCGATAGGCCCGGTTAATGCAATGATCATCTTAACAGAGAAAGAAAGGCACCCTATATTAAGTTTTGTTTTTTCGTACGTATTATCTGGCAGACCCCCGGGATTTTGAACAACGGGGCTGTTGTTATACCCACATGGAGTAAACAATGCCTGTGGGCGCGTGATACATCAAAATTAGCCGAACGGATTCATTCCCGGCAGCGAAGATATTCCGCCAATTCCGCCCTTTGCCATCGAAGAAACGGCATCAAAGGATCCCATCCCTCCAACAAACCTTTTAAGCATGA
>JACPII010000056.1 GCA_016188175.1 Candidatus Woesearchaeota archaeon
ACTATGGGGTCTCACCACAAGGAAATGGGGGCCATGCATGAGGGTACAGGTATAGATATGGATGAAATGCATGGGCAGATGGGAGAGAGCTGCCATGATGCGGCAGCTTAGGAAACAGGAAAAACGTATTTGTTTAGCGCCCTAAAGTCGAAATCCCCTTGTCTTTCGATGGCGGGCGCGTTGCGGGGGGCCGCCCTCCTTCCCGAAGGGACAGGAACGCTGGATTCTCTCCGTTGCGAAGCGACCGGAACATTACGCTCACCCTTAGGGGGACGCAGCGCCTGCGGTGTATCGTCTTGGATTTCGAAGCTTTCGAGGCGGTAACGAGGAAGTTCCAGAAATTCAGATGAATTTCTCAGAACCTCCGAACGAAGTGAGCGAGGCACAAGAAATTCCGCTGAATTTCTCAGTGGCGCTAAACAAATACGGAAAAACAAATTGCATTTGTGGTGAGAAAAGCATTGCACAAAGCTTAAAAGCAGAGCAGGGAAACACAACCAGGGGATGGAACGAATGAGTGATAGGGGCGCAGGTGTTGGAACAAATGGGGCTAAAACATGATTGGGGCTAAAAAATGATGCACGACCAAGTGTGGGGCCCCCATGGGCTTTTTGGGTTCGGATGGATTTTCCAGATTCTTATCCTGGTAGCTTTCCTTGCAATTGTGTGGTGGATTCTTAAAAGCCAGGGATGCTTCGGGTTCAAGGTCAGGAAAGAGGCCCCGATGGATATCCTCAAGATGAGGCTGGCGAAAGGGGAGATAACCCAAAAAGATTTTGAAAAGCTTAAGAAAGAGATTGCATAGGGGGAAGAGCCAAGAAGGCGCAGGATGTCAATGGCGTGGAAATAGGCACGGCATGGAGACAGGAAAGGAATGGAGATTGATAAAAAAAGGCTTCTCATTGGGCTTGTGCTGGTCTTTATCCTCGGCATTCTCTTTGCCGTTGTGAATGGAAGCTACACAGCGGAGACAAACCAGCAGCTCCCGATGATTGTGTACGGCATATCTTTCCTGTCAGTCCTCATAGGTGCGTCCATTGTACTGCTCTTCCAATGGAAGATTAGCAATGTCCAGCTCGAAAAGGTCCTGAAGATACTTCCTCATGAAGAAAGGGCGGTAGTAAAAATACTGCTCGACAACGGAAACATGATTGAACAGAAGAGGCTTGTTGTGCTGTCCGGATTCACCAAAGTCCAGATATCAAGGATTACCCATAAGATGAGCCAAAGGGGCGTCATTGAGAAGAGGGATATGGGAAACACAAACCTTGTTGTCCTGAGGATATAGCCGGGGAAACGGCAGAGGCAGATGGTGCGGGGATCATATGAATCCATTCGAAGGCATTGCTGATTTCTTCGGGTCAAAAATAAAGGCTCTTGAGATAGCTGCTGTAATCCATGGTAACAAGCCCGCAGCCAGGATAATGATCAATCAGGCTGAATTAGGGGAGACGCAAAAATGGTGCGGGGAAAACTCACTGGCATCCATCGCTTCGGATTTCAAGGTCAGAAAACAAGACACCGGCCGGCCATGTCAAAGTCCATACTCAGATAAAGGGGCAAAAATTCCCAAAGAATCCCTGGAGGATGGGTACTTTTTTCTGTATCTCGCAAAGGAACAGGAGAAAGCGGAAGAAGCAAAATTGCTGGAGCAGGATGGAAAACACAAAGAATTAGGTATCGCCTTGGGCTACCCCGAATGCTGTTCTGCATTTTTTGAAAAAAATTTTCCGGAACAATCAAAGCATCGCAATGACTTCACGCTCTTGAGTCTCGGGAACTCTTCCGGGTTTCAATTTCCCTGGCAGATGAACATCACTGCAAGGCATTTTGATATTTCATTATTGAGCCATTTTCCCTGCTCATTTCGATGCAGCCATTCTCTGGAGATCGCGAAACAAAACTTTTCCATGCTCTCAGAGCACGGTTCCAGCCTGGCAGCGCAGTTTGAATCAGAGATGAAAACGGCAGCCATATACACCGATACTCAGGGTGTTGTCCTTCTTAAAAGCCCAATCCTTGAGGGCAGCAGGCTTTCCTATGATGGAATCAATGCAACACAGGACAACCAGCTCAGCAATCTTCTCAGGAATGCGGAGTTTCTCACGATAGAAGCCAAGGGCAGGATAGTCATCAATGGCCTGAAGTTCACCAACATCGGGCTGATGGTATTTTCCTGAAATGGGGTATTTGTTTGGCACCCTAAAGTCGAAATCCCTTCATCTACCGACGGTGGGCGCGTTGCGGGGGGCCGCCCTCCGTGCCGAAGGCACCGGAACGCTGGATTCTCTCCGTTGCGAAGCAACCGGAACACTACGCTCACCCTTACGGGGACGCAGCGCCTGCGGTGTATCGTCTAGGATTTCGAAGATGCTAAACAAATACTGTTATTCTTATCTGGCCTTCATCTGCTTCACTGCATAAACGCTTACCAGCGTCTCTCCAGAATTAAACTTCATCTTCCTCTTGAACGAAGTGGGATGGAAGTGATGCCCATACACGACCAGTTTCCCGTTCAGCTCGTCCTTCAGCTTCTGCTCAACGCCCCTTGACATCGGCTTGTCGGGGTGGATAAAAACGACATCATACCCTTCAAGCGAATGGTCAAAAAAATCATAGTTGAAGAACTTCACATTGCCCACCCCTAATTTCTGTGCAACCTCAACAGATTTATTGAACAGCTCAGGGTCATACTCAACTCCGTGTGCTTCCTTGCAGAGCAGGGCAGCCAGCAATGTTACTTTCCCATCCCCGCTTCCCAAATCAAGGAACCTCGAAGATTTGGTAAGGCCGGCTTTGCGCAATGCGGCAAACGCTTCATCGGTGATAGCTGCACCCCAAAAGCCGACCTTCGTGTCCTTGAGGGGAAGTCTTCCCTGTCCCAGAAGGTCCCGGTAGAACCCATCATATTCAGATTTTATTGAGGATAACCTCTCAGAGCCCATGTTGTTCCTTCTCCACCCTAATATACCTATGAGCTACGGCCTGATTAACCGGCATCTCAAAGCCCATGTTGCTCCCTCTTCAGCCTAATCTGCTTAATTCCCCAAGCCAGCCAACGGGCATCTCAAAGCTCACGTTGTTCTTTCTTCACCCTAATCTGTGTATCGACCAAACCTGTTTAACAGGCATCTTATAGTTCATGTTGCTCCCTCTTCAGCTTGTAAAATACCTGCAGGGTAGCGATCGCAAGTACCGCAATATCCTCATTTGCAGTGGTGTATTTAACTTTTTGCAATTTCTCACCGACCGCATCGACTGCCTCCAAATCAATCTTTTCACCTTCGTAGAATTTTTCAAGCGCATTTTTAGCGACCTCATAGGAGATTTCCGCGATATACCGCTCATTCTGTTGGGTGACCTCTTCGCGGGCGATCTCTGCAAGGGACACATTAACGGGGACTTGATCAAAAAGCCTGGTGATATCTACCTCGCGGGTTTCGGGAACTTTCACCCTCTCAGCGATTTCCTCCCTGGAAATCTGCCCCTCGGTTTCAGCGATGAGCTTCTTGGCCTCCTGAAACTCCCTGACATTCCTGCGCTGAAGCTCCTTTAGCTTTTTTATCCGTTCTTCCGGCTTCAGCTTATGCAGCTCTTCCTTATCTATTTTCTCCATGGGTTGAACTCCTCAACAAAACCATCAGAATACGCCGGGATATTTAAACCTACTCGAGAGGAACCTGTGTCCACAGCGTCCAATCGTTTGATGGCGCATAGGAGCCGAACACATATTGCGGGGGTTCTGTCTGCCCAAAATAGCTGTACATGACGCCCCCCCATGTTTGGGGAACCCGTGGAGCGCCAAAGCCAACACCATAGATTGGGCTTCCTAAATAGCGCCACGACTTCATCAGTCCGTGGAAATCGCTGATGTCCGTGCTTGCGTCAGCCCCAGGCTCGACGGTAATTGCTTTGTCATATCCATACTTCTTGAGCAGATCCATCACTTCTTTGATAGGTGCATTCCCCTGCCCTGGAGCAAGATGATCATCCCATTTTCCGAGATTGTCGACAAGATGCACATTCCCTATCATCTTGTTTTTAAGAAGATCCTCAACCTGGCCCAGATACCATTGCTTGAACGCCGTTTCATTCTCTTCGGGACTCTTCCCCGGAATATCGACCCAATACCTTCTCCACATATTTGCGTGGGCAGTGTCAAATGTTGCCCGGACGTGGCGCTCAGCGATTTGTGCAGCCTCCTCTTTGGACAATCCCTTGACCTTATAGGGGTTCCTTCCATACTCGTCAGGAACTCCTTCTGTGGGAACCCCCTGGACATCCCCATACAAAATTCTGTCTTCAGTAAGCAGATCAACCATTTTCTCACGTACCTTGGAGATGACCCATTTAAGCTCGGTGGGATGGCACCCGAAGCGTTCAGGAAAAATATTCTCAATCGTTAACATAAGGGGGTTATTGGGGTCCCTTGATTTCCTCATTGCATGGACGGCAGCAATCGCATAGAGCTGTGCAGATACTTTCTCAAATCGCTTAATCGGCGTGATAAGGTGGTTTTTGGATTCGGCAGCATCCCGTGCATCCTGCTCCTGGGAATAACCAGAGAGACGGTCATACTCAAGCCGTGCTTCTGCATCCTTGATTGCTTTATCTATCATCTCTAGGGGATCTTTAAGCTCGGGGGTTATTATTCCGCCAAGCTGGCCGGTAACCCTCCACAGGCTGTCATCCTGCTTCATGATTTTCCATCGCTCATCGAGCGGGACATTTTTTGAAAGCTCCTCATAAAATTCCCTTGCCTTTCGGAGTTTTTGCAATCCCTCAATTTGGTTGTTCATCCCCGAGCTGAATTGCAATGCCCACCCGCGCGCATACCCTTCCCTGGCTTCCAATGTTGCCTGCATATACGCTTCGTCAGGGTAACGCTTCAGATAGAACCAGTCTTTGTCATCCGCACTCCAATCCCGGCCGGTCACCTTCTGATAGTTCTTTTTAAGCCAGCCGTTGTATTCTTCTGCTTCCTTTACAAAATAGTTGTAATGCTTCAGCTCCGTCTTAAAGCGCTGCCCGGTCTCATCGTGCTCGGGAACCCTGCCGCGGACGGGATCATACGTATTTTGCTCCTTTATTTTCCTTCCTTCATAGTTGACATAATCCCCTTCAAAGATCACTCGCCCTTCTTCATCGCTCTGGGGACCTTGGATATATGTTTTGTTTCCATCCTGATCAAACCCCCATCCGCTCTTTGCTGCCCTTTTCCAGACGGGGTATGATATTTTCCTGCTCTTCTGCACCTGGTCAAAAACCCTGGAATCGCGGTCATCCAGCAGCTTGAATTGGGCTTCGACTATCTCGCTTGGGCCATTCCTGAACATATTCCTTTTCATCCCATGGCCGGCATCCTGCCAGCCAAGATTTATCCTTTTTCCTCCCGTCTCATCATCAAGGAACATATCGGTCATCGGCCTTTCGAATTCGCCGGTATGGACGACAATAGAGCCGCCTCCGGCAGTATCGGCAGCAAAATCAACTGCCGCCCTGATCTCTTCCATATCCATCGCTGCGCTCTCAATGGAAAAATTTCCCCTTTCATCCCTCCCCATAAGGCCCATGATATTGTAGGCGGAATGGGTTGTCAGCTGGACTTCATTGAGCTTTGCTATCTCTTTGATCGCCTGCCGCTGGTCTTCACCGAACATTCCGGGAGTCATCGCATTCCTGTTTCCGTGGAATTTGCCCGGAAACCCAATTTCAATCGCGCCGGCGCCCATGCGGATTTTGCTGTATACTCCGGCAGCATTCTGGGCGCTGATCCCCATCGGGACGCTCATCCCCACGTCTTTGATGCTCGGCGGGGCGACAGGGCCTTGCTGCTTTGGAGCCGAGCCTTCATACATCTCAGGATCCATAGAATTAAAATAGCTTGCGACCGGATGGTTTCCGTAATATCGGTAGGAGAATTGCATTGTTTATTCCGCCTCAGCAAAAAAAATTCTTTATCTGAACCCCATATTGTTGTTTCTTTCTTCTTGGTCCCCGTTTCATCTATCTTTTTATTTTCATCTATCAAATATATTTGTAAATGGTGCAAAATCACCAATTCAGCATCCCGTGGTGCTTTTTGAAATGGTGATATATCCCCCACATCGTCCCTTTTACCTTCGAGCCGGCCTCTTTTTTGACGCTGTCAAGATGCTCTGCCTCATCCTTCGAAGGTTGTTTTCCCTTCGGCCTTTTTGAGCTCCGGAACATATCAAACAGCCCGCTCAATCCTTTGTACGAATGGCCAAGGGGGTGGCTGTGCTCAATTGTTGGTTCGTGGGTCTTTTCTAGATCCCCCTTAGGGATATTTTCACCGGCTTCCTCGAGGTAGCGCATCAATTCATCCCCTAAAGATTCCATCGCGCTCCTCACCGAATCATCCACTACGCTGATAAGATAAATATCTTCCTGTTTGCGGAGCTGCTTGTAGATTTCGATCTCCTTGTCCGTCCAGGCATAGCACCGGAACGTTATCTGCACCCTTCCGACGTGCAGCGGCCCCTTTTGGTACCCTTCCTGGACATAGCTCATCTCGGGCCTTGTCCTGAACCAGAAGTGCAGGATGATGACCTGGTAGACTGTCCTCTCTTCGTCCCCGATATGCACCTTTTGCTTCATCGGCTTTTTTGCAAGTATTTCAACTTCGATCATCGAGCTTTCAAATGCTGCAATAAGGTCGGGCTCGCTGCTCTTGTCCTGGTCCATGCTCAGCCTGACCACATTCTTGAGGTAGGGCTTTACCCAGTTCATATACATCCTGATAATCTCGAAGTGCTGGCGCAGGAACTTTAGGGTGAATATGCGCCTGTTCTTGAGTTCCTCAAACGTCGCTTCCTTCCATGCAAGATAGCTTCGCAGCTTTCTCTTGAGAACTTCGCGGACCTTTCGGTTGAATTCCCCTCGTTCTTCTTCAACAACATCATCGACATCCTCCTGTTTCTTCGGATGGGTGGAAAAGAAAAGGTCGGGGAGCGTCGTGAACTGTACCTCGCGGGCCATCCCGTAGACGCTTGCCGGGTTTTTTGCTCCCTGCTCTACCATGTCCACCCAGATGCCTTTTAGGGTGATCTCAGCAGACTCCGAGCTTCTTGAGCCGGTAAAGCTGTCCTGGTAATATCCCATCCTCTCGTCAAGGATCCTCAGCTCCCGGACAAGCTGGAACAGTTCCTTGATCATCTTTCCGATCGTCGCAAGGTATTGGCTGATCCGGTCCTGCTGTATGCCGAGGCGCTGCTGGGATGCCCCAAAGAATGATGAGTGCTCTGATGCGGAGAATATGTCTGTTATCTTCTCGACGCTCGTGAAGGAATGGAACCATCGAAGGTAGTGGAGAAGCCAGAAGTAAGGCTCCTCTACCGATATGTTGTAGCCCTCGATGTGCATCCGGTATTTGCCGATGGGCTTCGGATAGGTTGTTGGGATTTTCTGCTCATCCCGCAGCTCGTCAAAATCCTCCTCTCCCGTCCCGATCTGCTTGATGAAATATTTTAGGTCTTTCATAGTCGTTCCCGTTTCGTGTATGTGCATAGCACCCTAAGGTCAAAATTCAATTTAATGACTATTATCGACGAGCGTCGCGAGGGGTCGCCCCATCCGGGGACGCAGCTCCTTCTTGAAGCCCGTCGGGAATTTTGAAGGTGCTATGCACATACCGTTTCGTAGCCGCTAAAACGCCAAAGGGTTTGTCCCTATATATATTTTTCTGATGGGGGTGCGATGGCCAGCATTTAGTGCTGGATCATTCTATTTTTTCCACCGCAGCATTATATCTCAATCTTCAGCTCTTTTCTTCCTTCCGGAATCAGGGTTACTTGTTCCCCTTTCTTCATCTTAAGGAAGTTGGCAATCTCTTTGGGGATTCTGATGGCGATGCTATTCCCTATCTCGGCAACGGTTGCTTTCCGTGCAAGCCCAAACAAGCCCATATCCTTTGATTTCTGCTGGATTTTTCCAGCCGTCTCTTCAGAAAAATACGTTTCTCCGCATTGTTCGCAGACTTCAGCCGGGAATTTGCCTAAGGGTATCCCCATCTCTTTATGCTCGGCATTCATTTGCTTCGTCTTCCCGTTGCACAGGACGCATTTCATTTTTCCCTCCCGGCCAAATAAACCGTAATAATGACAAAATCGTTATCTTGTTTGAGGAAAACGGCCTCAATGCCGGCCATCTGTGCATGCCATTTGCCATTATCCTCCTCTTTCCATTTCATTCCTTCGGCGATCGCCTTTTCCGCTTCGCCTTTTTCTATCCCCAAAGCATCCATCTTCTCCAGAGCGTGCTTGGTATAAACGAACAAATGTGTTCACCGGGATATCCGGAGATATGTAAGTATATAAACCTATCTTTTTTCGTATGTGCATAGCACCCTAAGGTCAAAATTCAATTTATTGACTGTTATTGACGAGCGTTGCGGGGGCCGCCCTCCTTCCTCAGAAGGAACGCAAGATTCTCCCTTACGGGAACCTCCGAAGCGGTAGCGAG
>JACPII010000050.1 GCA_016188175.1 Candidatus Woesearchaeota archaeon
GTCCTCATCGGTTTTCCGTTCAACTACTATTTCCTGCTTGCCGCAGTCATCCTCACCGTCATTTCCGCAATAGACTATCTGGCAAAGCTCTGGCCCTATCTTCTTGAGGATAAGAAGATCAGATGATAAACAAAAGCCCACCAAACCTTTTTAAGCCTTACAGCAATTTCTCAGCGGATGGAACCCCCGTTTACCATCCTCGATTGCTATACTGATGAGCCGGCAGGCCTTGGCGTTCCCCCTTATCTCGGGACATACCCAAGATACATCGCTGGCTTTTTAGCCAATACCTGTTCTTCCCAGGCGGCCCACCATGCTGGTCCCTCGTCTGCTTCACCGGTAACCTACCTTACCATCGATGACCTCCGCTTTGCAACGCGCTATCACTCCCAGATAAAGCAGCCGAAACCGTCCCAGAAAACTGATATTTTTACCTACAACCTGACGGTAAATGCCCAAAACGTCCAGAATATTCTGGAAAAGACAAAAACACTTATCGTTATCGTAGGCGTCCATGTGCCCGGAAAATATCTTTCTGCAGTCCCAGGGACGTTCCATGAGATTATCCCGATGCTGAAATCGTTCAAGTGCAAAAAAATCCTTACGGGGCCTGCTGTTTTTGGCTCGCAGCTCTTTGGGGGAAAAGCATCTGAGTCTTTCGACAAAACGGTATTCGACAGCATCGGCCATTCATTGTATGCATTCCCTTACGAGGAGGTGACAGAACACGCTGTCAGGGGGGCTTCTCTCATAAGGCAGATTCCTGGCATAAGGATGGTGGAGATAGAGACCGGAAAGGGCTGTGATATAGGCAGATGCAGCTTCTGCACCGAGCCATTGAAGAACAAGGTTGCATTCCGAAAAAAAGAAGACATACTCCGGGAGATGGAAGCCCTTTACGCCGAAGGCGCCCGGTATTTTCGGCTTGGAAAACAGACCTGTTTCTATACGTTCCCTGAAGCTGTTGAGCTTCTAAAGGAAATCCGGGAACGCCTGCCGGGCATCAAGGTCCTCCACATTGACAATGTCAACCCGGTCAAAGTGATTCTCGACCATCGGAAAAATGATGATGCAATAACCAAAGCCATCGTCAAATTCTGCACCTCAGGAAATATCGCTGCATTCGGTGTCGAGAGCTTTGACATCGACGTGGTAAGAAAAAATACCTTGAATTGCCTTCCCGCCGCGGCCTATGAGGCGGCAGCCATCATCAACAGCTATGGGGCGGAGCGGGGTGAAGATGGCCTTCCCAAATTTCTTCCCGGCATCAATATCATCTTTGGGCTGAGGAATGAGACTAGGCACACCCACGAAGAGGATATGAGATGGCTTCAGAAGATCTATGATGACGGTCTGCTTATCCGGCGCATTAACATCCGCCAGGTTGCATTGTTCGAGGGAACTTCGCTTTTCCAGGAAGGCCGCGACAAATTCCTGAAAAAAAACAAGAGATACTACTGGAAATGGCGCAATGACATCAGGCAGCATATTGATTTTCCGATGCTTAAGCGCGTTGTACCTCAGGGGACCGTCCTCAATGGATGCTTTGCAGAGATCTATGACGGCAACACCACTTTCTGCAGGCAGTTCGGAACCTATCCCCTTATTGTCGGGGTAAAAGGCAGGCTTCCCCTCAAGCAATTCTTTGATCTCAGGATAACGGGCCACATGCTGAGAAGTGTTGTGGGAGAGCCAGTAAAGCCTTAACCTGTCAGCAGCGTATGCAGGTACATGCTGTGGGGGAATATAAACACGTGAACGATAAACCATGCAAGGGACAGCAGCCTTGCAGGGATGACCCATTGGGGGTATTTGAATGAAACCAGATATCCAACCACGAGGAGCAGGGGATCGCTGATGAGACGGTTTGACCAATGCTCGACACCCTGGAACCAAAAAGCGACCTTTTCTCCCCACAGCCCTTCCTCCAGATAGTGCTCGACGGTTTCCCACAGGAACCCCAAAAGCAGCACGCCTGCGACATCAAACCTGATGATCCCTTTATGGTTGAGGTCAACATGCGGAGAAATCCTCCCCATATGCTTCCGGTTTCCTTTTTTGACGGCATGGCCGACCGAAATTCCCGTTAAGAAGTGCTCAATGCTCCAGACATCAAACAGGGAGACCGTCTTAAACCCCCAGAGTGCTTCAAGCATGCGGGGTGGCAGGGTTGTTCCATATTTATTAAGATGTTGGTATTTGTTTTGCACCCTAAAGTCGAAATCCTTCCATCTACCGACGGCGAGCGCGTTGCGGGGGGACGACCCCTACGGGGACGCAGCGCCTGCGGTCCATCGTCTAGGATTTCGAAGGTGCTAAACAAATACGGATGTTGGTTTCAAGGAAAACAGCAATTTTATAAATCTCCACCGCAAGGAAGTGCTGCATGGCAGGAAAAGCCCAGGCCTTTGAACGGCCGTTGATGTACTACGTCTTTATTGTCATCTCTGTCGCAGTGTTCCTTTTTGGGTACAAAGTTGTTTCGGACTGGTCCGCTGCAAACGAAAAGTTGGATTACACCCATGTCGCAAACACCCTTGCGAAGCTTATCAAGCAGTCCTCAAGCGATTCGCTCGGAACGACTGAAGAGCACACCATTGCGATGCCCGTCGGGGTTGACCGCCTGTGTTTGGTTGACCGGAATAAAGCAATATCTCCTTTTGTCAGCTGCCTGTTAAACCTCGAGCTGGAAAAATTTGAAGAGAAAAATATCTTCTTCAGCCCCTTTCAGGGCTTTGATCCTCTGCAGCTCAACGGCTTCGAACTGTATGAAAAGGAAAACCCGCTCTGCCTCAAATCAACGCGGGGGAAAGTGCCTCTGACCTTTACAAACAGGGGAAAAAACACTGTCGTCAGCACCTTTGATGGCACGAAAAAATCATCAGATTGTGTAACAGTCCTCTTCAACGCCCAGCCGGAAAATGCGCTCGATATCGTGTTTCTCGGCTATGGCTATAAGGATGGGGATGAGTTTGCGAAGGATGTGAAAAAGCAGGTCAATCTTTTCCTCGGCATTGAGCCATTCAAAACCAATAAGGAAAAGCTCAACTTCTACCGAATCGACAGGTTTGATGATGTAGGGTGCACGATGGAAAATTGGATAAGCTGCGATGAGTTCCAGGTCAAGACGATAGCCTCCTTCTGCCCCAATGATTTTGTCGTTGTCCTGGCAAGCAGGAGCAGGATTCGGGATGCCCTCAGGCCCATCCGCTCAAGCGCTGTCTCGAACATGGCAAAAATTAATACGGCAGATAATGAATTGGTCCTTTTGCACGAATTCGGCCATCTCTTTGGAAGCCTTGGGGACGAATATGTCGATGAAAATTATTACCTCGATTCGGGGCTGAAAATCGCGGATTTTCCCAATTGCGGCGATCCAGGCTGTTCCAAGTGGAAGGGCGCGAATGGCACAGGATGCTTCAAAGGCTGCTCCCTCAGCAGTTTTTTCCGCCCCACAAAAGACTCGCTCATGCGCTCCCTTTCCGTTCCCGATTATGGTGTTTGGAATGAAAAGATATTGGCTGAAAAGCTTTCGTTGTATGGGGGAAAGCCATGAAAGCCGCGCTTCGTACGCAAAGAAAAACCGGGAACATGCTTCCCGGGCCGTTTTCCTTCTCTGCCCTTCTCGTCCTTGCTGTCTTCTTTGCATCCCCTGCCCTTGCGGTAAACAGCAGCAGCGTCCTTCTCATCAATCTCCATTATGATCGGGGAGAAATAACCTATAAAGATAAGCTGGTGAAGTGCGGCTATGCCCCGGATTACAGGATCCAGCCGGGAGAAGGATATGTCGCCGAGCTTCGCGGCCAGAAGGATGAGCTGCTGTACTCGTTTACCTTTGAAGTTCCCACCAAGGTGGTTGCCGAAATTTCCGATCCCCTTTTCAAAAAGATATCCGGAGGCATCATCACCCTCAATACGACTGACTTTGTCCTCCAATTCCCCCACTTTTCCGATGCCAAGGAAGTTGTCGTCCTCAACCCAAGGAAATTTAAGGTCATGGGAGTCTCCCTTCAGGAAGAGCAGTTTGTCCCCCAAAGGCCGGCATGGTGGTGGCTTCTCCTTCTCTTGTTGTTGGTTATTGCTGCCTGTCTCGTGTATAGGCATTTGAAGAAGGAGGAGTAAAGCCCCGAAAAAAGTTAGTGATTCTAGAACAGAAAATATTCCAGACTTTATTCCAACGAAAGTCTTTTAAACGGAGTGGCAGTTTCTGGAACCCAAGCCCCAGTAGCTTAGCAGGTAGAGCGTGTGACTGTTAATTTCTCAAAACAGGGAAAAAAGGCATCACAAGGTCACCAGTTCGAGTCTGGTCTGGGGCGGTTTATTACTTACTGGGAGCAGATTTTTATCATAACCTTTCCAACTCCTGCTTCATGGTGAGGTAAATGATGTTATTTCTCCAGTTCCTGAGTGTTCTTAATTTTTCCAAAAGATCTATTGCTTTTTCCTTTGGCAAATGGCCGGAGCTGACCAATGAAGTGAGGAAGAAAGTGCTAAACAGTGTATCAACCTTTCCATCAACATGGCGTGAAAATTTAATGTCATCCGT
This sequence comes from Candidatus Woesearchaeota archaeon, assembly GCA_016188175.1. GTDB lineage: Archaea > Nanobdellota > Nanobdellia > Woesearchaeales > JACPBV01 > JACPII01. Next base: position 4,547 of record JACPII010000050.1, read on the forward strand.
TATCATTGTTAATGATTGTTCCTTAGCGAGATAGAATAGCTCATTATCTGTCGATTGAATATGGTTGGTCGGTTCTTTACCGCCTGCATCCCTCACGATGAGCTTTTCCTTATTCCTGATAACTTCTTTGCTTGCTTTTCCATAAGCATCGTCAAACTTTGCAAATTCTTCAAGTTCCTTGAGGACTGAGGGAGTAATGATGATTCCTGTCATCTCAAAAACAAGGTCAATGAGGTTGATTACTCCCAAACTAATGAGGGCAGAAGTGTCAAAAAGATAATCCTTTTTTTCGGAGCCCTTTTCCATGAGCAATTCCCCTTTTGGCTGATTCTAAAGCCTTGTTCTTAATAAACTCCATCTCATCAGCGATTTCCTTTCCGACGGATTCTCCTACTTTTTCTTTGCTGATGATGCCCTTGGCATAGAGGGTGCTTAATTCCATTATAAGCTTGTTCTTTTCCTCATGAACCTCTTCGGCCAATTTGGTCTTAACCCATTCTGATTTGTTTACTTTCAAAAGGCTGGACACTACCTCTAAGTCCTGAAGCAGTTCCTTAGGTATTCTTATGTTGAATTGCTCTGTTTCCATAAATCACCTTCTAATAGCAATTAATAGCAATTACTATATAAATTTTTCGGTTGAATTGACAAAAAACGGAAAGGGGGCAAATGGTAAATTGGGTTCGGGAAAGTGGAAGCAGGACTGGAAATGTGGAAAAATGAACCTTCAAACAAAAATTGCTCATTATCGAAAGTATTTTAAGTTGAAGAAAGATTAGTTGCTTTATCATGTACACATCAATAGGTATAGGGGAAAATGCTTGGAGCAGCATTAATAAAACGGTCAGGTCAAGTGGATGCAGAATTGATTTAATCTAGGGTCACATGAGGATTGGAAGTCCGCATGGACATGTCGTACTCTTTAATGATAGAGAAATATTTACCAGATTAATTGGAAGTCTAACGCCGCAGATGATAGGATATCGATAAGGTCTTAGTCTTTCTTTACTTCCATTGCTATTAAAGCAATTCTTGGGTAACAATCAGTATATAAATAAATTTTTTTTTTCTGAGCAAATTTGTCAGAATCAAATAATTGTAAAACTCCTTCATCTGTGAAAATTGCGATGGTTAAATTGAAGCACCCTTCTTTATAATTATGCATATCAATTGCAAAAACCCCATCCATTCTCTTAATTTTGTATTCGTTATACAGCTCTGGAAGAGAGTTTAATCCAAATGCTTGAGTTCCTATAAATTCTAAACCGGAAAAATCTCTTATATCTGCTCCTTTTCTTAATGGTATTTTAAGCTGCTTGGATTTCCAGTGAAGTGTTCCATCTCTGTGTCTAGAAGTATGAATTCCTTCAAGATTCTTCAATTTAAATGCATGGTAGACACTTCCATCTGATTTAATACCTATTTTACCGACAGAATAAATTTTAGTCAATCCAATAGCAATAATCTCAATTTCGGGCATAACCTATATTGGAGCCATTCTAACTATTTAAAACCTTCCAGCAAAAAGGACAATAAGGTTATTTATTGTCACGAGAAAATACGCGATTATACTTCCCCAGAGGATGCCATCTGCAATAAATTTTTTCCAGTTATGAATCCGAAAATAACCTATGACTATTACTGCCGAAATCGCCAGTTTAACAGGAACTATCAAAATTGGGTTTACCATAAGGACGGGTTGGATAAGGGGGTTTCCTTCGAAATTAGGGCCGTTTAGTAGGGTAGTTATTCCATCGACGATAACAGAGAGAAATAAAAAAAGCAATAAAGGCTTATCTTTTTTGATTCTTTCTAAGTAAAGCTTGAGATTCATTCTGTCACCTGTCCCAAAAATACCGAATTAACAACCACCCACCCACGCCGATTACAAGAATAATTATCCCGGCAAAAAGGGCAGTTAAGGTTGTAGCGATTAATCTTTCCAAAAATCTTGGAAGGAGTGCCTGAACCAACAAGATTACAACAATAATGGATAAAGCAGCTTCGACATATTTTGCCATTTTTCCTCCGCATTTCGTTAAATGCATTGCCTTTAATCACGAGCTAAGGTATATTTTTGTTGTCTGACAGCTGTCCAATTCCAAAAATGATTTAAATCCTGCTTCAATCTTGGGTAAAATATGGAGAATGGGGACGTTAGGATTATTGTTCCAGAGAGTTTAATGAGAAGATATTATTCGTTCCATTATGAACACCCTCGACTCTACCTGGTTGGAAGGAAAATTTGGCCGTTTATGGACGAACTTCTGAGATGGCTTTACGCTGGCTTGTTGGTTATCCTGGTTATCATCCTTTATTTCTATTTAATTGCACCAAAAAAAAACTCTAATGTTATGATACTGATTCTTGGGTTGATGGTAATTTTCCTATCGCTTCTTCTTATTTGCCTTTCCTCCTTGTTTTTTCTTCTTTCAAAGATGAGGGGAAAAATTGGTGATGCATTGTTGATGTCAAGAATGCTCTGCCATAGGCATTTGTGGGATAAAAAGATGAATAAAATCAGCAAAATGGATATTGGAACAATCATCCCATTGCTGGCTATCAAGAAGGCTTGTGGGGAGAATGATGAGGATTGGTATAACCGCTTACCTAAGAAGGTAGGAAGTACAGAAAAGACAATCAAGCGGTTGAGTGAGAAATACAAAATTAATGGTACATGTATTCTCAGTCCCGAAGGCCAGTTTAAGGAATGGACATTTGCTGTAAAAAACAGAGGATCAGAAGATAAAAATTTAGGAAAGATACTAATGGTGATATGGGTTGACTTACTAAACTTTGAATTTGAACTTCTAAAAAATCAGTCTATTCCTCCATTTAGATAATAATCGCTTGTGAAACAGTAAGAAAATTATTTTATGTGCACGGTCTTCCTTATCCCCTCTGGCTCCAGCAAACTCAACTTTTCCAAATACCCCTCTTTGTTAATCTGTTCACGGGTCAGGTTAAGGAGAGCCCAGATTGGATGAAACATAATCCGATGAAAATGGATAAAACTCCAGAAAGACCGGAACAAAATCAAAGAATTAAAACCACGTCATTTTAACATTCTTCCCCCATAATATTTCCCGCACTTCACCCCCAACAACACAAACCTTTAAATATAACCTACAATTAGTATCAACTGATACTATTAATGATATAAATGGTATAAATATTATAAATCGTATAATAAAATGCCAACGAAAACACAAATCGAAATCATGAAGCTGCTGCTCACCGCTCCTGAAATGTCCTTTACCATAAGAGGCATCGCGAAGGCATTGCGCAAGTCCTATACGCTGGTGTATAACAACATTGCAGACTTAGAAAAGA